>JBJMOX010000002.1:0-13787 GCA_045803515.1 Gemmatimonadales bacterium | reverse complement strand
CGATGACGATCAACGGCCCGGCCTCGATGCTCTTCTGTTTCTATGTCGCGGCGGCCGAGCGGCAGGGCGTGCCGATCCACCAGCTCCAGGGGACCATCCAGAACGACATCCTCAAGGAGTACATGGCGCAGCACGCCTGGATCTTTCCGGCCGAGCCGGCGCTCAAGATCATCGTGGATCTGTTCGAGTGGGCGGCCGAGCATACCCCGAACTGGAACACCATCTCGATCTCCGGCTATCACATCCGCGAGGCGGGCTCGACCGCGGCCCAGGAGCTCGCCTTCACCCTCGCGAACGGCTTCTGCTACGTGGAGCACGGGCTGGCGCGCGGCCTGGATGTCGATGCCTTCGCCCCGCGGCTCTCCTTCTTCTGGGACGTGCACAGCGATTTCCTGGAAGAGATCGCCAAGCTGCGTGCCGCCCGCCGGATCTGGGCGCGGCACATGCGCGACCGCTACGGCGCCCGGGAGCCCCGCAGCTGCCGGATGCGCTTCCACTGCCAGACGGCCGGCGTGACCCTCACGGCCCAGCAGCCCCACAACAACGTGGTGCGGGTCGCCTATCAGGCGCTCGCGGCGGTGCTGGGCGGCGCCCAGTCCCTGCATACCAACGCACTGGACGAGACGCTCGCCCTGCCGAGCGAGGAGTCGGTGCGGATCGCGCTCCGCACTCAGCAGATCCTGGCCTACGAGACCGGGGTGGCCAACGTGGCCGACCCGCTGGGCGGCTCCTACTGCGTCGAGGCGTTGACCGACGGGCTGGAGCGCGAGGCCGAAGGGCTCTTCGCCGAGATCGAGGCCCAGGGCGGGGTGGTCCGGGCGATCGAGACCGGCTGGTTCCAGCGGCAGATCGCCCAGGCGTCGATGCGCTTTCAGGCGGAGGTGGAGCAGGGCCGGCGGACCATCGTCGGGTTGAACGACTTCGTTGAGGAGGCGGAAGCCCCCGTCCAGATCCTCAAGGTGGGGGATGCCGCCGAGCGGACCCAGCGAGAGCGCCTCGCCCGGCTCCGTGCCACCCGCGACGGGTCGCTCGTGGCGGAGCGCCTGAGCGCGCTCGGCGCGGCCGCCGCCGAAGATCGAAACATTATTCCGGCCATGCTCGATTGCGCGCGTGCCTACTGCACGCTGTTCGAGATCAGGCATGTGCTCGAGGAGACCTATGGCAGCTACCGCGAGCCGGTCTTTTTCTGACGGCACCCAGGCCAGCGCCCTCTCGGTGGAGAAGCGGTTGCAGCGGCTCACCACCGTGCGCTCCGACCGCCACCGGGTGGTCACCTGCTATCTCAAGCTGGAGCCCCGCGACCGCACCCGGGGCAAGTACCTCATCAAGATCAAGAACCGGGTCCGCGACGCCATCCGCGCCCTCCCCCGGCTGGGCCTCCAGCGCTCGGTCCAGGAGGCGGTGGAGCGGGACCTCGAGCGGGTCCAGCAGCACATTCGCAATCCGGCCAACCTGCCGAGCACCCAGGGCATCGCCATCTTCGCGTGCGAGGGGATCGGGCTCTTCGAGGCGGTCCCGTTGCCGGTGGTGTACCGCTCGCGGCTGGCGGTCGACGCGACGCCGCTGGTCCGCGAGCTCGCCTCGGTCGAAGACGAGTTCGGCCGGCTCCTGACCGTGGTGCTGGACCGGACCAGCGCCCGGTTCTTCGAGGTGACCGCCTATGACACCGTGGAGCTGAACGGTCTCCGGGCCGACAGCACTCGGGGCAAGCGCTTCCGCGGCGATCAGGACGGCCCCGGCTGGGGCGAGCATACCTACAACAATCGGATCCGCCAGGAGAAGCAGCGGCACTTCGAGGCGATTGCCCGCGAGCTCTTCGCCATCGACCGGCGGCATCCGGCCCACGGGATCGTGATCGCCGGCACCGGCAGCGATGCCCGGGCGGTCGAGCCCTTCCTGCACAACTATCTGGTCGAGCGGGTGATCGGGACGGCCAAGCTCAATCCCAAGGAGGCCACGCCCGCCGTAGTCCATGACGCCACCCTCGTCGTGCGGGAGGCGTGGGAGCGGGAGACCGAGCGGACCGCGGTGCGGCAGATGCAGGAGGCGCTCGGCACCGGCTGGGCGGTGAACGGCATCGACCCGACAGTGCGCGCGCTCGCGCGCGGCCAGGTCCGCACCCTGCTGGTGAACGCGGACGCGAGCGAGCCCGGCTTCCGCTGCGGCGACTCGGGGCGGCTGGCCCGCACCGAACGGGAGTGCCGGGGGGAGGGCGAGCCGGTCGCGGTGCTCGACATCATTGACGACGGGATCGAGGAGGCCCTGCGGCAAGGAGTGGACGTCAACGTGATCTACGAGCCCGAGGCCCGCGAGGGCGTGATGGGTCTCGGGGCCATGCTGCGGTTCCGCTGAGCGAGTGACCGGTTTCCCCGCGGCGCCCTATCGGGCCATCCTCTTCGACGCCGGGAATACACTGCTGTTCCTCGATTACGCCAGGCTGGCCGAGGCGGTGGGGGAAGCGCTCGCGCTGCCCTTGAGCTCGGCGGCGCTGGCGGCCGCCGCGGGGACGGCCGCCGGGGCCATGGAAGGAGCGGCGACCACGGATCGTGAACGCTCGACCGCCTTCTTCGAGTCGCTCTTCCGTGGAGCAGGGGTGCCCGCGGACCGCCTGGGCGAGCTGCGCGAATGTCTCGGCCAGCTCCACCTCGAACGACACCTCTGGAGCCGCATCGCCGAGGGGACCCACTCGGCGCTGGGCCGTCTGCACCGCGCGGGGCTCAAGCTGGGCGTCGTCTCCAACAGCGATGGCAGGGTGGAGGCCGCCTTGGCGGCGGCGGGACTCCGGGAATATTTCGACGTAGTTATCGATTCGGCGCTCGCGGGCGTGGAGAAGCCCGATCCCGCTATCTTCCGGGCCGCGCTCGCGGCCCTCGACGTCTCCCCGGCGGAGGCCCTCTACGTGGGAGACCTGTACGAGATCGACGTGGTGGGCGCCCGGGCCGCCGGGATCGACGCCGTGCTGCTGGTCGGTACCGACGGCTCGGCGCCGCCTGGCTGCGCCACGGTGAGCTCGCTCGCCGCTCTCGCCGACGGCCTCTTGCAGGAGAGAGTCTCCACATGACCGCATCGGGTTCGCTTCGTGCCGGCCGGGGGCGCTCGCTGCCGCGGCCGGTGCGCGTTCTCGTCGCCAAGCCCGGTCTCGACGGGCACGACCGCGGCGCCAAGGTGGTGGCCGCCGCGCTCCGCGACGCCGGCATGGAGGTGGTCTACACCGGCCTGCACCAGACGCCGGAGATGATCGCCACCGCGGCGGTGCAGGAGGATGTCGACGTGGTGGGACTCTCGATCCTCTCGGGGGCGCACATGACGCTGTTCCCCCGGGTGCGCGCGTTGCTGGACGAGATGGGCCGGCCGGAGGTGCTGGTCACCGGCGGCGGCATCATTCCGGCCGAGGACATGGCCGCGTTGCAGGTCCGAGGAATCGGCCGGCTGTTCGGGCCCGGCACGCCGACCTCTGATCTGGTCGAGTACATCGAGTCCTGGGCCGCCGAGCACCTCGAGCCTTGAGCCGGCTCCGGACGCTGACCGAGGAGTATCTCGCTCTCGCCGAGCGGCTCCGGCTGGGCGGTGGGGCGGCCCGCGTCAGCAAGATGCACCAGCAGGGCAAACTCGCGCCCCGCGAGCGGGTGCACCGCCTGCTCGACAGTGGCGCGCCATGGCTGGAGCTGGGGCTGCTGGTCGCCTACGACCAGTACGATGGACAGGCGCCCGGCGCCGGCGTCATCACCGGGGTCGGCGTGGTGGAGGGCCGCGAGGTCGTGGTCGTCGTGAACGACGCGACGGTCAAGGCCGGCTCCTGGTGGCCCGAGACGATCCGCAAGATTCTCCGGGCGCAGGAAGTGGCCATGCGCCAGCGGATCCCCATCATCTACCTGGTGGACAGCGCCGGCGTGAATCTGCCCTACCAGGGCGGGGTCTTTCCGGGCCAGTACGGCGCCGCCCGGATCTTCTACTACAACTCGATCATGCGCCGCTACCTCCACGTCCCCCAGATCAGCGCGGTCATGGGAAGCTGCGTGGCCGGCGGGGCGTACCTGCCCGCGCTCTCCGACGTGATCTTCATGGTCGAGGGCACCAGCTTCATGGGACTCGGCGGGCCCAACCTGGTGAAGGGCGCCACTGGCCAGACCATCGACGCCGAGAGCCTCGGCGGGGCGGTGACCCACACCGAGCTGAGCGCGGTGGCCCACTACCGGGCCGCCAACGATACCGAGTGCCTCGCCCGGATCCGGGAATACATCGGCCGTCTGCCGCGGATGGATGGGCTGCATCACCAGGTGCGTCCGGCGGTGGCGCCGGCGCGGTCGCCGGCCGAGCTCTACGATCTGCTGCCGCACGACCACCGGCTCTCCTATGACATGCGACAGATCCTTGCCTGCCTGATCGATGGCGGCGCGCTGGACGAGTTCCAGCCCGGCGTCGCCCGGGAGATTCTCTGCGGGCACGGGCACATCGAGGGCTGGCCCGTCGCGGTCATCGCCAACCAGCGGGGGCTGATCAAGGGCCAGGCCGGCGAGCGGCCCCGATTCGGCGGGATCCTCTACACCGGCAGCGCGGAGAAAGTGGCCTACTTCATCGAGACCGCCAACCGGGAGCGGCTCCCGATATTGTTCGTTCAGGACGTCAGCGGCTTCATGGTCGGACCCGAGGCCGAGCAGTCGGGGATCATCCGGGCCGGCGCCCGCTTCGTCGAAGCCATGGCGACGGCGGTCGTGCCCAAGATCGTCCTGACGGTGAATCACGCCTCGGGGGCCGGCTACTACGCGATGGCCGGACAGGGATTCGACCCCGATTTCATTCTCTCCTGGCCCACCGGCCGCATGGGCGTGATGGAGGGCGAGTCGGCGGTCATGGCGGTGCACGGTCCCGAGGTCGACCGGGCCCAGCGGGAGGGGCGCGAGATAGCGCCGGACGTGAAGCTGTCGATCGACTCGATGCGGATCGACTACGAGCAGCAGCTCGACGCCAAGTTCGCCGCCGCGCGCGGCTTCGTGGATGCGCTGGTGACGCCGGAGGAGACCCGGGACGTGCTCGCCTTCGCGCTTCGCGCCAGCGCCAACTACGCTGGGCCGCACCTCGGCCCCTTCGTCCTGCCGCCACAGGGCTAAAGTTCCGAACTGAATACGTGAAACTCGATAGGAGCCGCATGCGCCCGCTGCACCCGGCCGTTTGTGTCGTCGCACTCGCCCTGGCCTGCGGGCCCGCGCGCCACGAGCCCGCGCCCCCCGCACCCGCACCACCCTCGCCCCGACCCGCCGTGCCCGACTCGGCGGTGCCCAAGCCGAACGTGGACCCCACGGCGAAGGACCGGCCCCGCATCACCGTGCCGCCCAGCGGTGTCCCGGATTCGTCGGCGCTCTCCGACACGGCGACGCGGATCGCTCCGCCCCAGGTGGCGTACGCCCACGGCTGGATGGCGCTGGCCAGCACCGGTGCCGACCGCTTCGTCACCGCGCATCCAACCTACGATGGCCGCGGGGTCCTGATCGGCATTCTGGATACCGGGATCGATCCGGGAATCCCCGGGCTGAGCACCACCACCACCGGTTCGCCCAAGGTCCTCGATCTGCGGGACTTCTCGGCCGAAGGAGCGGTCCCGCTCACCAGAGTGAATCCGAGCGGCGACTCGGTCGAGATCGCGGGGCGGCGGCTGGGCGGTTTCGGGCGGGTGACCTCGCTCAGCACGGCCGGTCCGTATTACGGCGGGACCATCGCCGAAATCCCGCTGGGGGACCCGCCCGAGGCCGACCTGAACGCCAACGGCAAGGTGGGCGACACCTTGGCCGTCGTGGTCACCCGGGCACCCGATGGCTGGGTGCTGTTCGCCGACACCGACGGGGACGGGTCGCTGGCCAACGAGCGTCCGGTGCACGACTATCTCGCCGGCCGGGAGACCTTCGCCTGGGGCCAGCGTGGCCGGACTCCGCGGGTGAACGTCGCGGCCAACCTGAGCGAGCGGGCAGGCCGTCCCGACCTCGACCTCTACTTCGACCTGGCCGGACACGGTTCGCACGTCGCCGGGATCGCCGCGGGGCACGACCTCTACGGCGTTTCCGGCTTCAACGGCGTAGCGCCCGGGGCGCAACTGCTCGGCCTCAAGATCGCCAATAGCGCACAGGGGAGCATCACCACCACCGGGAGCATGCTCCGGGCGATGGACTACGCCATCCGCTTCGCCCAGGCGCGGCACCTGCCGCTGGTGCTGAACATGAGCTTCGGGGTCGGCAACGAGGCCGAGGGCGGCGCGCGAATCGACGCGCTGGTCGACTCGGTGCTGGGCCAGCACCCCGACGTGGTGTGCACCATCAGCGCAGGCAACGATGGACCGGGTCTTTCCACCCTGGGTTTCCCCGGCTCCGCGGAGGCGGCGATCACTGCCGGCGCGACCCTCCCGGCCAGCTTCCTGCCCCCCGGCCCTGGCGGTGCCGCCGCCGATCAGCTCGCCTACTTCAGCGCACGCGGGGGCGAAACGGCCAAGCCGGACCTGGTGACACCCGGGGTGGCGTACAGCAGCGTACCTCGCTGGAATGTGGGTCAAGAGGTCGAGCAGGGCACCAGCATGGCCGCGCCCCACGCCGCCGGACTCGTGACCCTGCTCGTCTCCGCGCTGGCCCAGGAGCAGCGGCCCATCCGGGCTTCGGCCATCAAGCGCGCTCTCATGGTCACCGCCCAACCCACGCCCGGCGCCACGTTCGTGGACGAGGGCACCGGTCTGCCCGATGAGGAACGGGCGTACCGCTGGCTCAAGGAGGGACACAGTGCTCCCGAGGTGCGGGTGCGCGCGCTGGGGGTCGGAGCATCCACCGCGGTGCTGGAGCGAGCGGATGGGGCGGCGGACTCGGTTCGCACCTTCGAGCTGCTGCGGCCCGCCTCCACACGGCCGGCCAGCTTCAACTTGAAGAGCGACGCGCCCTGGCTCACCGCGCCGGCCCGGGTGACCCTCACCGGCCCACGCACCCGGGTCACCGTGCGCTATGCGCGCCGGAAGCTCGGCACGTCCGGCGCTTACGTCGGCGTGGTGAGCGGGTGGGGTGAGGACACGCTGGCAGGACCGGCGTTCCGACTGGTCAACACCGTCGTGATTCCGGCGCCGGTGGCGTCAGGCTCACGCGCGCTCCGAGCCGGCGAGAAGCTGGCGGCCGGCGGGATGCTTCGAACCTTCTTCCGGGCGGACAGCGCGCGTCCCTTCGCGCTCTCGATCGAGACCGGGGGCCGCGCCGAGCAGGGACTCGGATTCCTGCACGAGCCGGGTGGGATGCCGTTCCGGGACGAGAGCGCGCGCTCGGCCGGCAACGGCACGCAGGCCGCCGACTACGAGGCCGACGCGAGGGACGTGGTCTCCGGCGTCTACGAGGCAGTGCTGGTGGCGCCGCCCGGCCGGCCGTTGTCCGCGACGGTCAGCCTGACCCAGTCCCCGCTGAGGCTCCGAGCGGTCCGCGAGGCGGACTCGGTGGCCGCGGTCTTCACCAACCTCACCAACAGCGCCGTCGAAGCGGAGGTGGGCCTGCACCTGGGCGGCGCGGAACGGGACGAAGCGGTGAAGGCGAAGGGATCGGACACCCAGCGGATCCCGTTCGTGGTTCCGAGTTGGTCGCGCGGGGTGGTGGTGGACATCACGATGGATCCCGCTCAGTGGGGACGCTTCACCGACTTCGGCGTCAGCCTCTTCGACTCGCTCGGTCGCCAGCTGGGCAAGAAACCGATGAACTACGCCTTCGGCCGCCTGCAGGTGGAGTTGCCCGAAGGTCACGGCGACCTGCCCGTCACCCTCGGTCTGTTTCCCGGCTTCGCCGATCCCGCCGGTGACCAGAGCTGGTCGCTCCATGCCTCGATCCGGGTCTATGCCGACAGCGGCGTCGTGCTCCGGCCCGAGGGACGGCCGTCTCTCTCGGTTCCGGCCGGCAAGTCGGCCGGCACCGCATTCCGCCTGCCGGCGAAGATGCCGTGGCCGCTGGGCGATGCCTTCGTTCCCCTCGGGCTCCTGGTGGCGCGGGTCGAGGGGCGGAGCTGGACCCGGGAGATTCCGTTGGCGCCGGCGGCTGCCGGATCGAAACGGTGAGCGGCCGGGTCGTCCGGGTCGGCGCCGGTCAGGGCTTCTGGGGCGACTGGCTGGAGGCGCCGGTGCGGCAGGTCCGCGGCGGTCCGATCGACTATCTGATGATGGATTACCTCGCCGAAGTCACCATGTCCATCATGCAGAAACAAAAATCGCGCGATCCCGCGGCCGGCTATGCGCGCGACTTCGTCCCGCTCATCGAGCGCATCCTCCCCGATTTGGTGAGCCGGCGCATTCGGGTCACCTCCAATGCCGGGGGGGTGAACCCGCGGGGGTGCGCGGAGGCCGTGCTGCAGGTCGCCCGGCGCCTGGGACTGCAGGGAAAATTGCGCGTCGGTCTGGTAAGCGGCGACGACATCCTGGGACGGCTGGACGAGCTCATCGCGCGGGGCCACACCCTGAGCGACATGGAGACCGGACGGCCGCTCTCCCAGATTCGCGACAAGGTGCTATCCGCCAACGCCTACCTCGGGATGGCCCCGATCGTCGATGCCCTGGGCCGAGGGGCGGACATCGTGATCACCGGCCGGGTCACCGACACCGGCCTCACGCTGGGGCCAATCTTCCACGAGTTCGGCTGGTCCCCGGAGGATTGGGACAAGGTGGCCGCGGGAACCGTGGCCGGGCACATCATCGAGTGCGGGGCGCAGGCCTCGGGCGGCAATCTGCTCAAAAACTGGCGTTCCGTGAAGGGCCTCTCCGACCCGGGCTTTCCCATCGCGGAGGCATCGGCCGACGGGACCTTCGTCATCACCAAGCATCCCGGCACCGGTGGCGTCGTGTCGGTCGCCTCGGTCACCGAGCAGCTGGTCTACGAGATGGGCGATCCGCGGAGCTACATCACCCCGGACGGCGTCGCCGACTTCACCACGATCAATCTCGCGCCCGCCGGCCGCAACCGGGTCCGGGTGAGCGGCATTCACGGCGGGCCGCGCACGCCGTTTCTCAAGGTATCGATCGCATATTTTTACGGCTACAAGTCGGTGGGCACACTGGTGTACGCCTGGCCCGAGGCCTATGAGAAAGCCAGAGCCGCCGACAAGATCCTCCGGCAGCGCCTGGCCGATCTCGGTCTCGAGTTCGAGCAGATTCTCACCGAATTCGTAGGAGTGGACGCTACCCACGGGAGGTTGGCGGGACCACCCGATCCTGAGCTGCCAGAGGTGCAGCTTCGGGTCGGGGTGCGCGCCGGCGCGCGCGCGCCGGTGGAGCGATTCGGGCGCGAGATCGCGCCCCTGGTGCTGACCGGGCCACCCAGCGTCACCGGCTTCGCCGGCGGCCGGCCGGCGGTCGAGGAGGTCGTCGCCTACTGGCCGGCCCTCATCGACCGGCGAGAGATCGAGCCCCACGTGCGGGTCGACATCCTGGAGGCCTGACCATGGCCACGCGGCCACTCCAGCTCCGCTATCTGGCGCATGCCCGCTCGGGGGACAAGGGCAATACGGCCAACGTGGGGCTTATCGCGCTCGAGCCGGAGTATTATTCGTTATTGCAGCGGGAGGCCACCACCGCTCGGGTGGCCCGCCACTTCAAGGGCATGGTGAGCGGGGTCGAGCGGTTCGAGCTGCCCAACCTGGGCGCGCTCAACTTCCTGCTGCATGGTGCACTCGACGGAGGTGGCACCATTTCGCTCAAGACCGACGCGCAGGGCAAGGTGTATTCCACTGCGCTACTCAGGATGGAGATCCCGGTGCCGGTCGCATTGGCCCGCCGTCTCAGGCCGTCGAGAACCTGATGGGCGGCTCGCTCCAGGTCTCGCTGCGAGACGGGGTCCTCACGCTCACGCTCGACCGTCCGGACAAGCGGAACGCGCTCGACAGCCCACTGATCGATGCGCTTCACCATGAGCTCGAGCGGGCGGAGTTGGACGCGGACGTTCGGGTAGTGGTGTTGGGTGGGGCGGGAAAGGACTTCTGCGCCGGCGCCGATCTCGAGGAGCTGCTCGCATCTGCCGACCGGAGTCCCGGGGAGAACGAGGCCTCGGCGCTTCGACTGGGGTCGCTCTTCGTGCGTATGCGTCGCATGCAGAAGCCGGTGGTCGCGAAGGTCCAGGGTCGGGCTCTCGCGGGCGGCGCCGGACTGGTGACCGCCTGCGATATCGCCGTCGCCGGGGCAGGGGCGCAGCTCGGCTATCCCGAGATCCAGCGCGGGTTCGTGCCCGCTATGGTCATGAGTCTGCTGCGGCGCGTCACGGGGGAAAAGACGGCTCTGGAGCTGGTGCTCACCGGGCGAGTGCTTTCGGCTGAGGAGGCGCGCGCCGTCGGGCTGCTCGCTCGGGTGGTTCCGGATACCGAGCTCGACCGTGAGGTTGAGGGCCTCGCGCGGGGGCTGGCCGACTCGAGCCTCACCGCGGTGGCGCTCACCAAGCACCTCTTCTACCAGCTCGATGACACTCCCCTCGACGATGGCGTCACACTCGGCGCGCGGGTGAACGCCTTCGCCCGGGCGACACCCGCGTGCCGCGAGGCCATCGCTCGCTTCCTGAAGAAATGAACCGGGTCCGCGTGGGGCTGGCGCTGGCGGGAATGGCGCTGGCCCTGTTGGCCGTGGCCTTGAACCAGGGGCGCCTTGCCTGGGCGGCGATCGCGCTGCTCGCCGGGGCGCTCATCGTTCGCCTCGCGAGACGGGGCCAGCACTAAATCCTCTTAACAACAGTTCTCCGCAAGACACCGCGCGTGGCACAGGAATTGTGGTTCCGGGTGCCGCACCGGTCCGCCAAGCGTCGCCGATCTGGCGACGTCGCGGACGGAGGCGCCCGCCGTCGGGGACACGGCACAAGGAGGAGGCGTATGAGCAAGCTGGTGAAAAGTGCGGCGCTGATCGCATTGGCACTCTCGGCCAATGTGTCCGCTGCCAAGGCTCAAGGGGTCGAATTGTCACTCGGCGGAGGCATCTCGAGTCCGCTGGGGACGTTCGATGATGCGACCAAGCTGGGATGGAACGGACTGGCCGCAGTCTCGGTCGTCCCGACGGGATCACCAGTCGGCTTTCAGGTCGACGGCGAATACCAGCAGTTCCCGTTCGACGGGTTCAGTGGTCACGAGCGGTTCCTCATCGGGACCGGCGATGTGGTGTACAAGTTCAAGGTTTCCGAGAACAGCACGGTCCGGCCATACCTCATCGGTGGTGGCGGGGTCTACAACTTCAAGGGCACCGGCAGCTCCACGCTGTCCGGTAATTTCTCGACGTCCGGATCGACCACCAAGTTCGGGATCAATGGGGGCGCCGGCCTGGATTTCAAAGCTGGAAGCGCGGGTCTTTTCGTCGAAGGACGCTTCCACGACGTGTTCACCGCGGGCAAGGACGAGACGTTCGTCCCGATTACGGTCGGCCTCCGCCTTGGCGGGCACTGAGGCCGTCACTCCGCTTGCTCGGAATGTGACGTCGCTCACATGGAGCGAGTTTCTCCCCCGCTAGTTTGCTCACGGCCGCCGTCCGGCGGCTGGGCGAACGGGTCTCTGGGCGGCTCGCTCCGTCTGTCCCGCGCTCCACGCGGAACCGGTGGAAGGAGGAATGCGTATGACGGCCCTTTCGAAGCGTCTGCTGGCGATGGGTATGGCCCTGGCATTTGGGACATCCATCGCATCGGCCCAAATGCCCGTGAAATTCGGGCTGGGTGGTGGAGTGACGATCCCGAGCGGCTCGACCAGCGACGGGCTGAAGACCGGCTGGCACGGTATGGGGCTGATTCAGTTCAAGCCTGCAGCCAGTCCGGTCGGATTTCAGATCGACGGCGCCTATCAGCAGCTCGGATTTGACGGCGGTGGCGGCAAGGACCAGATCATCGACGGCACCGCGAACGTCGTGTATGAGTTCCAGGTTTCTCCGGAGACCAAGTTCCGTCCCTACCTGATCGGCGGCGGCGGTGTCTACAACGTCAAGAACAAGCCTGACAACTTCTCTTCATCCTCGGACACCAAGTTCGGCATCAACGCGGGAGCCGGATTCAACGTCCAGGCGTCGGGCGTGAGCGTGTTTGTCGAGGGCCGCTTCCACAACGTATTTGTCACCGGTTCGGACTTCCATTTCATCCCGATCACTGCCGGCATTCGGTTCGGCGGCACCTGATCGCACAGGGACTCGTCAAGCCGCCCCGCACGCCCGCGGGGCGGCTTTCTTGTGTCGGGCAGTTCGAAATGGCGGGGATTTGGGCATCGACAGGTAAAATCGGACGCGGTCGGCGAGGCTGTCGGTCACATCTTGGTCCATGTCCCATTCCCTCGCCGAGGCGCGGCGTCTCCTGCGGCACCATTTCGGCTATGAGAACTTCCGTCCGGCGCAGGCACCCGTTGTCGAGTCGGTCCTTGGCGGACGGGACACGCTGGCGGTACTTCCGACCGGCGGTGGCAAGTCGATCTGCTTTCAGCTGCCCGCGCTGGTCCTGGGCGGTGTCACCATCGTCGTCTCCCCACTCATTGCATTGATGCAGGACCAGGTCGCCGCCGCTCTCGCGCGAGGGATTCCCGCCGCCGGCCTCCACAGCTCGCTCGGCCGGGAAGAACAGGATGCCGTCTGGGCCTCGCTCCGCGCCGGTGAGCTGAGGCTTCTGTACGTCTCGCCGGAGCGGCTCGCGCGGCTGGCGCCGCAGCTCGCCAGCGCCGGCATCCAGCCGGTCCTGCTCGCGGTGGACGAGGCTCACTGCATCGCGGAATGGGGCTTCGACTTCCGGCCGAGCTACCGGCTGCTGCGGACGGCGCGCTCCCGCTTGGGCCGTCCGCCGGTGGTGGCACTGACCGGCAGCGCCACACCCGAGGTACGCCAGGAGATCGCCCGGTCCCTGGGCTTCGTCTCCGGGCGATACACCGTCCATCTGGGCTCGTTCGACCGGTCCAATCTCTGGTTCGGCGTCGTCCCCGCGCGAGACGAGCGCCACCGCCTGCGGGCGCTGCTCGAGCTCCTCGGTGGTGACGATCGCATGGCCATCGTGTACGCTCCCACCCGGAGCACCACCGAGGCCATTTCCCGCGCGCTCCGGGACGCCGGCCATCGTGCGGCGCCCTACCATGCGGGCCTCACCAAGGAGCGGCGCGCCACCACGCTGCGGGAGTTCCTCGAGGACCGGGTGGACGTGGTGGTGGCCACCTGTGCCTTCGGCATGGGAATCGACAAGCCCGACGTCCGTTTGGTGGTGCACTGGACCCTGCCGGCAACACCGGAGGCGTACTATCAGGAGGCCGGCCGGGCCGGCCGGGATGGGGAGTTCGCCCGCTGCGTGCTGCTCTGGCGCACGGGAGATGCCGATCTCCACCGCCGGCAGCTGGAGGTGACCTTTCCTCCCAGCGCCCTGCTCGAGCGCCTCTGGCGTGGCGGCGCGGATCTCCACGGCGTGCCGCGCAACGTCCTCGACTCCGCCGAGCGTCTGCGCCACGAGCTCCGTCCCGACCGGGGGCCGATCGACTGGGGCCCCGTCCGGGAGCGGCGCGCGCGCGCCGCCGGCAGAATCGCCGCCATGGAAGCCTACGCCCGCGGTACTGCCTGCCGCCGGCGGACGCTGGTGGGCTATTTCGGCGAGCGGCTCACCGAGTGCAAAGGCTGCGACCGTTGCGGAAAGAGCGTGCCCACCCCGCCGCTCGGGCCGACCGTGGCGGCTCGGCTCTCCCGGCTCCGCGCCGCGCTGGGTTCGCGCCGGGGTCCATGGGGTGGAGCGCTACTCGAGCCGGACGTGCTGCTCCGCCTCGCACGCCGGCCGCCTCCAACTGCCGCGGCCCTGGCCGAGGAGTCCGGCGTTGGG
>JBJMOX010000135.1:0-3260 GCA_045803515.1 Gemmatimonadales bacterium | reverse complement strand
TCGGTGATCCTGATCGGGGTGGGCGCCTGGCTGCTGATGCTCTGGCGGGAGGGGCCGAGTCCAGCGGCGGGAAGCTATCTGGAGGGTGGCAAAAGAACCTTGACGTCAAAGAAATGAACAGCCCGATAAGTCACTCCATATCAAGGACTTATAGCTGCAACTTTTGTATTGTCTAATCCTTCGACAGTTTTCGACGTTTTTGCCTGCCCTGCGCCCACTCAGTAAGCCTCTGCACACAATGAACCTACACAATGAGCCACTACGGCACCGCATTTGCTTCTATAATGCTCGGGAATGCGAGACTCCAGTTGAAGAAGTGAAGGAGACTCCAAAGGAAAAGTGGTAGATCGAAGAAGGGTGGAGCGGGCACTTCGGTCCGTCTCCGTAAACTCAGGGGGCGATCTACCACCTCTTTACTCGAACGGCTCGCCGATATTGGCGGGCCGTTCGAGCGTTCGGTCCCGGGGGGAATTCCGCTCAACCGGCCAGCAGGTCGCGGTCCGCCACCAGAATGCCGTCCCGATCAGCGTAGAGGTACGCTCTGGGAGCGAAGGTCACGCCGGCGAAGCTCACCGGGATGCCCCGCTGCCCCGTCCCGGTCTTCCCGCTCTTCATCGGCACCGCGTGAAGGGCCTTCACCCCGACCGGTATGTCGGCGAGCTCCGCAGAATCGCGGACGCAGCCATGCACGACGATCCCGCTCCAGCCGTTTTCGTGCGCCAACGCCGCCAGTCGCCCGCCCAGGAGGGCACAGCGCACCGAGCCTCCGCCGTCCACCACCAGCACCCGACCCTGTCCGGGGGTCTCCAGTACCTGGCGCACCAGGGCGTTGTCCTCGAACACCCTCACGGTTTCGATCATCCCGGCGAAGCTCCGCTCCCCGCCCCAGTCGTGAAAGACCGGCGCCGCCGCGTGGACGTGCTGGGGGAACTCGTCGCACAGATCGGGAGTCGTGAAGCTCACCGCTGGGGCTTGGCGCTGGTGGCGTTGGGTGCCGCCGCGGCAATGTTTCGGCGCATCCGCTCCACTTCCGACCGCATCTCCGCCAGGTCCGCCTCCATCCGCTCCAGCGAGCGGAGCAGGTCGAGGTTGCCGCCCTTGACCTCAGGCACCATCGCCCGGGTGCGCCCTCGGACCCGGCGTGGCTCGATCGCGAAGGTCCAGGCGAGGGCCAGAAGGAGCAGAATCAGCAGGAGCCCCTGAATGCCAAGCGACTCCGCGGTCGGATAGACGCCGAGGGCCGGGATGCGTGGCGCCCAGGAGGCAAACGTGCTGGGCAGGAGGTCGCCCTCCTGCAACTCGGCAATGCCCTTCCCCGCGAAGACGAACGCCATGTAGTAGAGAAACGCGCTGGTGACCGCGAAGAACGGCTTGAGCGGAAGGCGTACGCCGAAGCGGTGAATGGCCACGTAGATCGCCAGCAGCACCACCGAGCCAACCAGGATTCCGCCCACCACGGGCATGGCACCGCCGCCGCTGCCCGACAGGAAGAGCGCCTTGTAGAACAGGACCGTCTCGAACCCCTCACGGTAGACCGCGAGGAAGGCCGCCGAGGCGAGCGCCAGGGCCGAGCCGCTGGAGAGCGCGTCCTGCACTTTGCTCTTCACGAAGTGATTCCACTTCACTACTTCCATCTTGGAGAGCAGCCAGTAGCTGACGTAGAACAGCACCACGGTCGCGACCAGCATGGTGCCGCCCTCCAGCGCCTCCCGCTTGGCCGGCGAGAGGACGAAGATCGTCTCCAGCGCGAGCGCGGTCAGCAGGCTCGCGCCGATGGCGGCACCGACCCCGATGTTGATGTCCCGCTTCCGGTGACCGGCACCCATCCTGGTCAGGAAGGTCATCAGCGCGCCCACGATCAGGATCGCCTCGAGCCCCTCACGCAGCAGGATGATGAACGACTGGAAGAACAGGTTCACTGGCGACAGGTCGTTGCCGATGGTGCGCTCCGCCTTCTCCAGGCCGACCGCGAGCTGGCTCCGGATGGCACTCAGCTCAGCCGCCGTGGCGCCGCCGGTCGCGCGGGTGCGGAGGGTCGCGAACGAGGCCTCCAACTGGGATGCGAGTGCCGGATCCTTCGCCCGGACTGTCCGCTCCACCTGTTCGAACGTCATGTAGGCGTCGACGGCACGGGCCGTGGCCGCGGGGTTACCCGCCCGAGCTAAGGCGTACGCGGAGTCGATCTGCGCGCGCACGCGATCGAACACCTGAGCTGTGGCGGCGCCGGTGGCATCGGGCTGGAAGGTGCGCACCGCGGCGACTCGTGCGAGCGCGCCGGGTTCGCTGGCATCGTGCAGTCCGAGGGCCGCGACCAGCTGATCGTCGGACATCCGGCCGGTGGTAGCGAAGTTCCGAAGTGCCGGGGGCACCTCTCCCGCCGGGGCGGGCAGCCGGAGCACGCTGGCGTAGAGCGCCGCGGCCCAGCGCTCCTCCGCCGGCAGCCGGGCCTCGAATGCCGGCATTGCGGTGCCTACGGTTCCGATACTGATGCGGCGGTAGTAATCGAGTGGAGAGACGTCGTGCAGGGCGGCATGATCGGCGAGGTTGGCTGGCGGAGGCTCCAGGCCGGCCGCCTTGGGCCCGTCGCCCCGCCCGACGCTGCCGTGGCAGCCCATGCAGTTGGCCTGGTACACCTCGGCGCCACGGGCGAGCGCCGGCGCCTCGGCGGGCAACTCATCGAGGGACACGCCGAAGCGCCGCGACAGCCCCAGGGCGAGGGTCCGGACCCGAGCATCGAGGGTGTCGGGCGGCGAGGTACGGCTCACCAGATGGACCAGGCTATCGATCTGCGCGAGGGCCGGGCCGACACTGTCGCTCGGCAGTAGCGCGGCGGAGCGCCGAGCCTCCTGGAGGAACATGACGGCCTCTTCCACCTCGCTCTTGGCCACCACACGGCCATTCACCACCCCGACCCGATACTCCTCTGCGGCGAGCTGGGCCGTGGCGGCGACCCGCCGAACCACTGGTGCCCGGTCCTCCGCTACCGCTTGGGTCGGCGTCTGCTGCGGCCCGGCTACGGCCAGCGAGACGAGAAGCGGAAGAATCCCGCCACTGAGAATCATTATCACCCGGTTTGAGAAGTCCTGGGAGCAAAGTAGAGTGGGGCGGTCGGAATTGGAAGGACGGGAAGGACGGGAAGGACGGGAAGGACGGGAAGGACGGGAAGGACGGGAAGGACGGGAAGGACGGGAAGGACGGGAAGGACGGGAAGGACGGGAAGGACGGGAAGGACGGGAAGGTGTGCTGTCATCCCGAGGAGC
>JBJMOX010000134.1:0-6557 GCA_045803515.1 Gemmatimonadales bacterium | reverse complement strand
GACGTGGAGCGCCAGGTCGTTCGGGACATGGCGGAGCGGTTGGTCCGGCGGGTGCTCTACCCAGTCAGCCGCAGCCTCAGAGACATGCCGGCAGACACGGCAGTTGCACGATGGACTGCCTGACAGCGTGGACGCGACTCTGATGCCGCGCTCACCAGTGGAGTCCTTCTCCGCCCTTATCCGGACTGGTCTTGAGAGCGGCCCGCTACGCGTGGTCGGCGCGGCGACTGTGCGACGCCTGGCAGCGTACTACTCCGCAGTCGTGGCACTGGTCATTCTGGTGGACCTCGTCGTTCCGCTCGGCCCAACAGGCAAAGCGCGGATGCTGGCGCCGTGGCTGGAACGGTTGGCCTTTGGTGTGGTGACCGGGCCGCACATTGTCCCCGCTTGGGTGGAAACCATCCTGGCGATGGCCGCCGCCTTCATCCTGACGGTGCCGACCGTCATCGTCTATGTGCGCACCCGGACGAAGGAGGCGTACGACGAGGCACTCGTGAATACCGTTCTCGTGCTACCATCGGTCGTGACGGTCATCCTGATCGTCGTGCAGAGCAGTCTTGCCCTCGCCTTCAGTCTCACCGGCATCGTCGCGGCCGTCCGCTTCCGAACCAACCTCAAGGACTCGCGGGATGCCCTCTACGTTTTCGCGGGTGTGGCGATCGGCTTCGCAACAGGGGTGCATGCGCCGGAGGTGGCCGCTGTCGCCTCACTCCTGTTCGTGCTGCTCGAGCTGTTCGCCTGGCGCAGCGGCCTCGGCGACCACCGCGCGCACGCCCAGGCCGCCGTCCGGGGTGAGAGCCCTAATACGGCGGCACCGTCTCAGGCACGATTGTCATCTGGCACCCTCGATGACCGTCCCGCCAAGCAGCATCGAGACGGCATTTTGCGGGTGGAAACAACCGATATCGATGAGGGAAAGCGAGTCGTAGATGGCGTGCTCGGAGTGACGGCGAAGAAGTGGCGCCTTCGATCATCCATGCCGAACGGAGGCGACGCCATCGTTCTGGTGTATGAGTGCCGAATTCGCCGTGCCTATACGCCCGACGCGGTGCGAGCTCGGCTGCTTCACCAGGGGGAGCCGTTTGTTCTTGCGGTGGAGTGGCAAAGCTCGAAGCGGCGGCCATCGAGACTATCGTAGGACCCGGTCAGGATGACTTAGCGGGGAATGGAGTCCTCCAGGGGCTCACTCATCACAGTGCAACTCGAGGGGTTGCTCTCTCGGGCTGGTTGACCGCTTTGTTGACCGCTCGCCAGGCGGTGCGGAATCTGCTGATCTGCTCGTCAGCGTTCTCCAGGATCTTGTCCCGGTATGAAGCTGTGTCTCCGACCATCATCCCGCAGCTGCTCCAGGTCGATGCCATGGCATAGGTGATCTGTCGGTTCCCGATCACGCGGGGGATTCTGACCAGCTGTGCAGCATGAATGCAGGAAGATGCGGCAAATCCAGCATCGTGGCCCGCCTGGTCTTTGATAGCGAGGATGAGGTAGACGAGGCTGATCTGGGCCGCAGCGCCATCGCGCACGTCATTCGGGCCCTGAAGTTCCAGTCCCTCTTGCCGGATCGCCAGCTGCAACTTGGTCTGGAGTAGGGTCAGGTCCACGCTCGGCAGCGACGCCCGGGAGGCGACCTGCACCTGAGCGTGAACCGCAAATCTTCTCAAACCGGCGAGGCTCGCACGCTGAGGATCGTCATCTGCCTGCTGAGCAGTGAGCATGCTGACCAGGGATAGAGAGAATCCCAGTACCTGAGCCACGTACCTACTCGAGCAATGCAGGACAGTGCTGAGGATTGTTGACGATGGGTGGTAGTTCATAGCGTGTCCGAGGCGTGTCGTGTGAAGCGACCTGTAGGGTGGAACGCCGGCGCACGGCAGTCCCGGCGCAGACTGCCGTGCAGAGGAGGTCGAGTGGTTCACCTGATCCACGTCGCGACATTTGCATTCAGGTGTTTACCGCGTACAACATAGCGTCTGCGACCCTTAATCCCTAGGTCGTGGGTTCGAGTCCCACCGCCCTCACTCCCGCTCGTAGCTGCCGATGTCGCAGGCCGGCCCTTGTGGTCGTGAGACGCCGCGCTGATCCCTTCCTGGGCACCCGTCGGATGACGCCGCGTCGATGGCCGGGCTCCCGGGCAGGAGCGCACGCGTGCGGGTCGGGCCGCCATTATCCGCCAGCGGGCCGAGCAGCGGGTCGATGGGTCCGGTGTTAGGGGACACATTGCCCACCTGGTTGCCATCCGTGTTGGTGAGGTCACTGCCGGTGCCGTCGCCGATCAGGCTGAAACGCGCCTGGAAGCTGCCGAGCAGGTCAGGGCCCGCGGGTGCGGTGTTCAGCGCCACGAGACTGTTGGTGAGCGAGATGCCGCTGCTGCCATCGTCCAAGCCGCCCTGCTGACTGATGCCCCCGCCCCCATCCCGCGCCGAATTCGACGCGACCGTGCTGTTCACGATACTGATCCCGGCACTACCGCGTTGCGAGATCTGGATACCCCCGCCCGACTCGGCGGAGTTCCCAGATACCGTGCTGTTGATGAGCGTGATGGAGGCCCCGACGCGGCCGAAGGGATCGTCCAAGTCGAGGATTCCGCCGCCGCGACCGCTGGCGGTGTTGCCGGTCACCGTGCTCTTCGCGATCGTAAGGTCGCCTCCGCCCGCGTTGAGGATACCGGCACCCTCGAAGGCCGAGTTCCGGGCGATCGTGCTGTTCGTGAGCGTGGCCTTGCCTTGGTGAAGCGAATAGCCGCCACCGGAGTTGCCAGTGATCCGGAGCCGGTCCAGGGTGGACGTGCTCCTGTCCTCCGCGATGCCGAAGCCCACATTGTCGCTGACGGTGGTGTTCGTGAGCTGCAGCGTCCCTCCCCGATTGCCGATGCCGCCACCCGAGTTGCGCGCGATCACGCTGTTGCTCGCGACCAGCCGCGCGTCGACGTTGTCGATGCCGCCCCCGCTGGGTGCGGAGTTGTCCGCCACCGTGCTGTGTGTGAGGGTGAGCGGACCCCGGTTCTCGATGCCGCCACCGCCCGTTGAGGACGCGTTGCCGGCGACCGTGCAATTGATGAGGGCGAGCGTACCGTAGTTGATGATGCCGCCGCCCAGAATGTCCGCCTTGCCATTTCGGAACGCGAGGTTCGTGAGTGTGACCGTTGCACCCTCGCCGACCCGCAGGATCCGGAAGGAGGGATCCGTGTTCCGGCGGCGAATGGTGATCCCCGCGGCCGGGCCGCTGATCGTCAGCGCAGTGGAAATCGAGAGTGGCCCGCCGTGGGCATCGGGTGCCGCCAGCGTGATCGGGCCCGCCAGGCCAGGTGCGAAGGTGATGGCCGTGGTGCCGGAAGCTCTGATCGCCTCGCGCAGCGTGCACTGGCGGGCGTCGCACACGCCGTCACCGGGGTCGGCCAGGCTGTTGACTACCCGTAGTCGGGTGAGCTCGCCGACCGCCTCGGCGGAGGTCTCGGATGGCGGTGTTGGCGCCGTGGGTGACGGGTCCTCGCCGCATGCGGCAAGGACAAAGAGTGGAAGCAGGACGAGCGGCGAATGGCGGCGTGGCATCTGAACCTCCTCAACCTGCGGGCTCTTTCATGTACGGATCGGAGATCATCATACGCGAGATGGATCAAGCGGAAGTCAAGTGAGACTGCGTGGTGGCGATTGACAGACTCCCCCGGCGCTTCCAATAAGCGACGTAGCGCCGGCCAGTCACCGAGGCGTACAGCTTCCTGAGCTCGCCGACCACAAAGACGCCGGTCACTCCCGGAGTCCCCGGTATCCTGCCCACTACCTGTCGAGTACTGGTGTCGAACACCACGACATGGGCATCCTTCATGTGCGAGATGTACCGGGGAGTCCTCGTGGTCGCCTGTCCGCGGGCCGCTTTCGCGCGGGGGAGCGGAGCGGGGCCACCTTGCGGGTCGGCTCCCTGGGTCAGCGCACACTCCGGCCCCTGCTTGGGTGTGGCGGCAACCTCTGTCGCGGCTGTTCCTGCCAGCCTGCCACCCGCCATTCCAGCCACTGCGAGAGTGCCGAAGACCAGGAGGGCGAGCGTCTTCATCCCTCCTGCCTTGTGTCAGAGAGCGAACCGATGGGCAGCCTTCACCACGATGGCCCCGTTGAGCGGTCGGCCCAGGGTGTGGACACTGGGGAACCGGTGGGGCACCGTCGGATCGGTGGTGTAGCCCGAATTCCAGACGACAAAGAGATCGTCGCCGATTCGTGGTATCCAATGAAACCGGAGATTGAAGTCCACGCGCTGGTCCTCGTTGTTGTATTGCACGAAGCCCAGGAAAGAGGTACGGGTGTTAAAGGCGTACTCCATGCGGCCCGTGACCAGCGTGGCCGTAAACCTCCCAGACGGCAAGGTCACCCTGCTCCGCGATAGGGTCCCACCCAGAATGACGTGCCCGCCACCGCGCCAGTCGGCCTGCAGATCGAGCTCGGTGTTCTTGCCGTCGTAGAAGTCACCCCAACTGAGAAGGGATCCAAGGCTGAACGGATGGCTCGGGGAAGTCTGGTACTGTAGCTCTCCCCTGGTCCACCAATACCGACCGGGCGGGACCTTGGACCCGGAGAAGACTTCGAAGGTATCAGCGGGTGCGTCGAAGAACCGTTGGAGGTTGATCTCGAAGTGTGCCCCTGACTGGAAGTCGCCGCCAAGAGGCCGCCATTCAAACGTGGCGGTCTGCCAGTCACGGCTCCGGAAGATGGACCCGGATTCGTTCGCGATGATATCCCAGCTGGGAATGGGGAAGAGCAGATCGAGCTGCCGAATGCCGAGCAGGTGGGGGCGGGGCATGAAATCAACGTGCGAGGTGGTCTCCCAAATTCCCGTGCGCTGGACAAATCCGAGCGTCGGCGTGAAACCGGCGTCGATGCGATACAGCGAGATGAAGTTGTCGAAGAGGTCGTTGGGAAAGTCCGTCCCGTAGCGCCAAGCGGTCGGGAATCCCTTGGCGCCTGGTGTCTGGCTCCCCATGATCCAGAACGACGGCTCCAGGTTCAGCCCGCCGACCACCAGGGGCAGATCGACATCCAAGCCCGCAACGCGTTCCGCACCAGCGCCGCCCGAGGTGATCCGCTGGACGGCAATCCCGCCGACGTAGGAGCGATCCAGCAGGTCGTGCTTTAGCCTCACGACAAAATCGTTCGCCTTGTCGCCCTCCCCGGTCTGCGCATCGAGCAGCCCGAGCGTCCACGGACCGACCTTCCCATACACTCGCCCGCCGGCAAGGATCGGCACCACCTGCCCGCTGTCGCCGAGGCCAATCCGCCGCGAATAAAAGGGCTGCACGCGGCTGGCCGTGGCAAAATCAAAGATGCCACTCGACTCGAGGAAGAACTCGCGCTTCTCGGGGAAGAACGTCGGCAGTCGGGTGAGGTTGATGACCTGCTCATCGACTTCGACCTGGGCGAAGTCGGTATTCACCGTCAGGTCCGCGGTGACCGTGGGCGAGACGGCGAATTTGGCATCGACGCCCGCCTTGCCCGTTGCGCCGCCGCTCTGCAGCGGGTTCCCCAGCGCGTCATGATCGGTGGCGGTGGCCCGGCCGAGTACGTAGGGCTTGACCTCGAGATCCCTGCCGCGGCGAAGATCGGTGAAGCCGCCCAGCTCGCCTTCGTAGATGAGACGATAGATCCCCTCCGTCCTGCGCCACCCGCGCCAGAGCGCCACCTCATTCTTACGGCGGATAAAGCGCTGCACATTGAATCCGAAGACCCCCGCGCCGCCGGAACGGAAGCGCAGGGTGCGGAACGGGATACGAAATACCGCACTCCACCCTGATGAGTCCCGCGCCACTGCCACATCCCAGATGCCGTTCCAGTTTTCGTCGACCTCATCCACCCCGACGAACTGAGCATCCCACATCGCACCATTCGGGTTGGTCTGGAAGGCGAAGCCGCTGCGCCGGTCGTGGAAACTGTCGATGAGCAGCATGACATAATCGTCCACCTCGAGATCGGCGTCCCGGCGAAGCTGCGTCGCTCTGAGCCCGTGGAGGTCGGAGTCGTAGGCGCGGATCCCGATGTAGAGCGCGGCCTGGTCTCGCACGAGTTTCACCACGGTGCGCTCGGTGGACGGCGACCCTTCGTTCGGTTCCCGCTGGCGGAACTCCGTAATGGAGTCCGCCAGCGCCCAGTAGGGCTCGCTCAAGTGGCCATCGAGCTGGCCCGCCGTCGCAACCAAGATCGCCTTGACCTGAACCGAGTCCGCCCGCCCTCCTACCGCGTGCCGCTGCTGGCCTGAGGCGCCGACAGGCCCGGTGAGGCATATGACAGCGGCGGCAGCGCGGACGACGAACGCACGAGTCACGACGTTCCTGCCGTTGGCATTGGTGTGATGGAGCAGAAAGCGCAGCATCAGCAAGCCCAGCGTAGCCCAATCAACTTCGGACCGCCAGCCCAATCAACGCGGCGGCGACAACGATGAGGGGCTCAGGAACCTTCCACTTCAACCAGGTGAGCCCGAAGCCACCGACCGCGATGAGAACAGTGGTGAGGTCGATGAGAGACTGCCGCCCCAGAACAATCACCGCCCCGGCGATCGCTCCGGTTGCTCCCGCCGTG
>JBJMOX010000017.1:0-4935 GCA_045803515.1 Gemmatimonadales bacterium | reverse complement strand
GGAATGGGCGCAGCCTGCCGCGAGGAGAAGCAGGGAGGCGGTGAGGGAAGCTGGTAACGTACGCATGATGTCCAACCTATTCCATGAGGAACCTGTGGCTCATCCCAGGAGTACAGGCGGCGCGAGGATCGCGTTGGCACGTCGTCACGGTCCCGTCGCGCCTGAGCTTATCCAGGCGGCCTATCCGTTTCTGGAATCGGCGACACACTGACCGAGTAACTCCGCGCACAAAGGGAATTCGTGACGACAGTAGTGAGAGCCGCTACTTTGACACCGCGGCGAGCGCGTTCACTTGGCCATGGCCGTTGAAGCCGTTGTACCCCGCGCCGCCCTGGCAGGTCGCAGGGAAAAGGCCGCCGGGATTGAACGGATCGGGCGGGCAGGCCACCGGATCTGCCGTCCGGGTGATCAGGGCCTGCACCGCACCCGGGGACAACTTGCCGTGCGCGGAGATCGCCAAGGCCGCAACACCGGCGACGTGCGGCGACGCCATCGACGTTCCTTCGCTGAGCGCATAGCCGCCCGGGACGGTCGACAGGACCAATCCCTCAAAGGGACCCGGAGTTTGGAATGGGAAGTCACCGCCTGGCGCGACCACCTGGACGACTCCGACGCCGTAGTTCGAGTAGAAGGACTTCTGCATCAGGTGCCCGTTGGCCGACACGCCGATCACGCCTGGGATCTCGACCGGGATGACGACGCACGCATTCGTCACCTCACGTGTAAGCGGCGTGCCATTGTCCGGACTGATATCGTCGATGTTCTGCTTCGAGAGGTCCTGGTTCTCGTTAAGCAGACCCGCGACGACGGTCACGCCCTGCTGCATCGCGTAGCGGATCGCCCGCCGCTCGGCCTTCCAGATCGCCCGCTGACCTGGGTCGTTACGGCAGTTGAAGAGCCAGGGGTCGGCGTAGTAGCTGTTGTTCGTAACGTCCAGGTGGTGCGAGCCCGCCCACATGAACGCGCAGATGACCGCCTCGGGGAAGAAGAAGCCGGCGGCGTCGCCGGCCTTGATTGCCGCGATTTTCACGTTGGGCGCGACGCCGACGATCCCGATCCCGTTCTTGGCCGCGGCGATGGTGCCGGCCGTGTGCGTGCCGTGGCCGTTGTCGTCGGCCCAGGCGGCCGGGTCAGGATTCGGGACGCCGCCGATGCAGGAGGCGCTGCTCGCGAAGTCCACGTTCGCCGCCAGGTCGGGGTGCGTGAAGTCGAGTCCGGTGTCGATGTCGCCGACGACGACGGACGGGCTCCCGCCGTTGATCGCGCGGGCTTCGGGCGCATGGATCTGCACCATGTCCCACTGAAGCGGGGACAAGGGGTCGTCCCCGGGAGCCGGTGTGCTGCCGGGCAAGGGCCCGGCGGCCTCCATTTTCTCGGTGAGCCGGGTCGCGAAGCCGGCCGTGGCCGATGCCCCCTCGACCCTCTTGTCCTTCACGATCATGTCGGCGAACGACGAGCTCGTCGACCGCGCGATCGCGACGCCGATCGCGTCATAGCGGTAGACGAGCGTTCCACCGGCGCCGGCAATCGTCTTGGCGGCATCGGCCGGGACGGCCGTTCCGTGGTAGAGGACGACATAGGTGCTCGCCGCGCCAGCGCTCGCGCGGGATGAGGCTACGACGTCCGGCGGGGTTCCAGGATCGATGGCAGTGGGATTCTCGCTGCACGCGAGAGCGACGATCCCGAGCGCGACAGTCGGGAGCAGTGGGGAGACGCGTTTCATAGCGACCCTCTCTTGAGCAGGGAAGCCGTCCTCTTGGCCGCCCCGAGCCACCCGTTCGTCAGCTCGGCGGTCTTAGGGTCCTTCGTGGCGTCTCACGGTGCAACCCGGTACCCGAGCCGTCAAGAGCGGGCGGGCAGAACAGGGGTCGCGTGCGCCAGCCGGGGGATACTTGACTAAGCAGTCAACATGGGCTATTCTCTCCCCATGTCCCGTCCCAAGTCCTTCGACCAAGACGCCGTGCTGGATGCAGCCGTGAACCTGTTCTGGGAACGCGGCTACGAAGGCACATCATTGGCCGACCTGGAGGCACATCTCGGCCTGGGGCGCCAGAGCCTCTACAACACCTTCGGCGACAAGCAGACCCTCTTCCTTAAGGCCCTCGAGCGCTATCGTCGCACCAATGGGGAGCGAGCGGTCGCCCAGCTCAATGTGCCGGGCGCCGGCCTCGATGCCATTCGCGGGTTCTTCAAAGCCACCGTCGACTCCCTCACCGCTCCGGGCCCCAGGCGGGCCTGCCTGTTGAGCAACACCATCGTAGAGCGCGGCTCCGAGGATGCCGAGGCCCTGTTGCGTTGCAACCAGGCGCGCGGGGCACTGGAGCGGATGTTCCGTCGTGCACTGGCGCAGGCCAAAGCGCAGGGAGAGCTGCCTGAGACGCTCGACGTCGAGGCCGCCGCGACGCTCCTGGTGGTTCAGAACTACGGACTCGGCGTCCTGGCCAAGACCGGCGCGAGCGCCGGAGAGCTGCAGGCGGCCGTGGAGGTGCTGCTTGCGGGCCTGGGGTAGCGGTTTTGTGTTCTGTTTTTGACTGATCAGTCACAATCAAGGAGGTTGCACATGTCGGCAGGACTTGAGATCCAGGGACGAGTGGCGCTCGTTACCGGAGCGAATCGGGGAATCGGACGGGCACTGGTCGAAGCGCTGCTCGAGCGGGGAACGCGAAAGGTGTACGCGGGCGCTCGGAAGCCCGAAACGCTCGCCGAGCTCGTCTCCGCCAGCGAGGGGCGGGTCGTGCCGATTCGGTTGGACATCACCGATGCGGCCCAGGTACGACAGGCCGTCGTCGAGGCAGGCGACATCGACCTGCTGGTGAACAACGCCGGCGTGGTGAGCCACAAGTTCGGCGGCTTCGAGGATCCCGTCTGGCTCGATGCGGCTCGCCAGGAATACGAGACCAACGTGGTGGGGTCACTCCGCGTTTCCCAGGCATTCGCGCCGGTGCTGGCCGCCCAGGGCGGGGGGACCATCGTCAACGTCAGCTCGGTGGCCGGCCTGGTCGGGTTCCCGCCGGTGCTGACCTACAGCTCGACCAAGGCGGCGCTCCATTCCCTCACCCAGAGCACGCGGCAACTGCTGCGGGGCCAGGGAACCTTCGTGGTGGGGGTCTATCCCGGTCCGGTGGACACCGACATGGCGGCCGACTTCACGGTCCCGAAGGCCTCGGCGGCCAGCGCGGCCCAGGCCATCCTGGATGGCCTGGAGCAGGGACTGGAGGAGATCTATCCTGACCCGTTCGCGGCGGAGTATGGGGTGGAGTACGCTGTGAATCCGAAGGGGCTCGAGGGACGGATTGCGGCGCTCAACGTACCTGACTGACGGGAATCCAGCGCTGTGGATCGGGCTTTACAGGTGCGCGACGAGCGGTTGAAGTCGCGCACCCTGTCCGGCATGTGTTAGTCTCCGGCCAGAGCCACGACCGGAGACCAGGTTTCCATGACAATCAAAGCCATCATCACCGGAGCAACGGGCATGGTCGGGGAAGGTGTCCTGCTCGAGTGCCTGAGCCATCCCGATGTAGCACAGGTCCTGGTCATCAACCGAAAACCGGGAGGAGTGTCACATCCGAAACTGCGTGAGGTGATTCATGCTGATTTTTTCGATCTGGCACCCATCGAGGAACGATTGATCGGATTCAACGCCTGCTTTTTTTGTCTGGGCGTCTCGTCCGTCGGCATGAGCAAAGAGGAGTATAGGCACATTACCTATGACCTCACGCTCAACGTGGCGCGGCTCTTGGCGAAACTGAATCCGGAGATGACCTTCTGCTACGTTACGGGTGCGGGAACCGACAGCAGTGAAGCCGGACGAATTGCCTGGGCGCGCGTCAAAGGCGCCACCGAAAATGCCTTGCTCCGGCTGTTCAAGCACGCCTACATGTTCCGCCCCGGCTTCATGAAGGCGACGCCGGGGCAGAAAAATGTAAAGCGCTACTACAGGCTTCTTGCCTGGCTCTATCCCATCGGCAGGGCAGTATACCCGGCGGGCTTCTGCACTTTGCAGGAGGTGGGGATGGCCATGATCAAGGCTGTCAGCCGAGGTTACCCCAGACACGTTCTGGAAGTAAAGGACATCGTGGAGCTGGCCAGCCTCTAGGGGACTGACGCCAATTCCGGTTGAGAGGGCCGACGGGGCTTCAGCAGCCGACGGACTGCTGACTGCAGTGAGCCCAGGTCGAACGGTTTGAAGAGGGTGGGCACCTCGGCCGGCACGTTGAACCGGAAATCGGTGGCCAGGGAGTGATCGTCCAGGTGCAGGATCGGAAGGCTGGGGAAACGCTTGCGCAAGGCGCTCACCAGCTCGGCGCCACCGAGACCTGGCATACAGGTGTTCGTGACGACCACATCCACTGCCTGGTCCAACGCCACATCGTACGCGGTCTGCACGTTCGAGACTGCGATCACCTCATGGCCCTCCTCCCGGAGCGCCCGCGACACCACCGCCAACACTGACGGCTCGTCGTCCACTACCAGGATTTTCGCTGTCACATTCCCTCCCGCGGCTGTGGGGGGGCAAGCTGGGCCGGCTGGCCTGGAGGTCAGGACCATCAAGCTGGCGTCCGGGCCACGCTTCCGCCGTGCGCGCCGTCACCAGGGACGGACCCGAGACCTTTCCGAGGGACGGCTCGACGGGATGGTGCGACGCCGACACCACCGTTCCTCCGGCGGTGTCGCGCGATCGCATCGCGATGCTGCGGAAGGCGGGGGAACATCCGCTTTTCACCGAGTACGCCGGGGTGGGCCACAATGTCTGGGAGTGGGCGTATAGGTCCCACCTGGCTTACTGCCCCGCCTTCCTCAGCTCCTCGAACCAGTTCAACACCACATCCACCTCGCGCGGCGCTGACTCCGGAGGAACCTTGATCATCAGGAACCGCTGGCCGTCCGGATCCACGGCGAAGCTCCGGGTGGCGAACTCGACGGCGTAGGAGCCCG
>JBJMOX010000133.1:0-19284 GCA_045803515.1 Gemmatimonadales bacterium | reverse complement strand
TAGAACACGCTGAAGTACATCTCGGTCCTGGCCAGCTCGGTATCGAGGCTCTCCAGCAGTGCGGCGAGCGTCTCGTCCGGCGTGACCGAGGCCGCCGCGTGGATGCCGGCGGCCGCCATCACCAGGGCCATGATCAGCGCCGCGGAGAAACCGTGGGACGCCACGTCGCCCAGCATGACACCGACCCGGCCGCGGCCCAGTCGCGCGAAGGTGTAGAAGTCGCCGCCCACGGAGTCCGCCGGGAAGCAGCGCGCGGCGACCTGCGCGTCGCCCTGCAGCACGGTCGGCGAGGGCAGCAGCTTGAGCTGGAGATCGTGGGCCAGCTCGAGCTCGCGGCTGAGCCGCTGCTGGCGCACGTCGATCTCGACCAGCCGGGCGTTCTCGACGGCGGCGCCGATCTGGTTGGCGACGGCGGTCACCAGCTTCCGGTCACTCAGGGTGAAGCGGTCGCCGCCGATCCGGTCGGTCAGGTTGATCACCCCGACGCAGCGGAGCGGCGCGCCGGGCGCGCCATAGCAGATCGGCACGCTGAGAAACGCTTGGCCCCGGTAGCCGCGGTCCTCGCCGCAGTCGCCGAGGGAAGGGTCCGACCTGACCGAATCGGCGGCGACGACCCGGCGCTCGCGGTAAACGCGCGCCGCGATCGAGCACTCATCGTCTACCGATACCGGCTCCAGCCCGGCCACGCCGAACCCTCGGGCCGCTACGGTGCGGAGCACTTCGCCCGCGGGGTCGTACACCATGATGGACGCCCGCCTCGCGCCCACCACCGTGCTCACCTCGCGCGCGATGATCTGGGTCGCCTCCTCCAGCCGGACCGTCTGGCCCAGGATCTCACTGATGGCGTACAGCAGGTCGATCTCTTCGTACCGGCTGGTGAGCTCCTCGCTCAGAAACGCCCGCTGCCGCTCGGCGTCCAGCAGCGCCTCGATGATCGGCAGGATCCGGGAGCTGGCCGTGCTCAGCTCATCCTCGGTGCCGCCGGAGATCTCGAGCCAGTAGCCGTCCACTTCGGCGATGGGCTCGAGCCATGCCGGGCCGGCCGGGGTGGAGACCAGTCCCGGGCTCCGCGGCATCGGCGGCGACCATCCTGGATCCGGCCCCGCGGCCACGCGCAGCCCGCGCCCGTCGAACCGCCACAGGCGCACCTGCCCCGCCGCGAGCGCGCCGAGGCCGTCGAGAACCAAGTCGAGCCGTCCTACGGACGGCGCAGTATCATGCAGATGGAGTTTCCTTGCTCGTTGAACTGGACCGCGTCGACGAGCTTCCGGATGAGATAGAGGCCCCGTCCCCCGGCCTCATCGATCTGCTCGGGACGGATCGGCTCGGGCACGGCCGATGGATCGAAGCCCGGCCCCTGGTCGGTGACCACGAGCCGGATGCTGTCGGGCAACAGCTCGGCGCGCACGTCCACCCATTTGCCGCAATCTTCGCAGTTGCCCCGCATGACGGCGTTGCTGAGCGCTTCGGAGAGCACCACCTGGAGCCGGAACCGGGTCCGCTCCCAGGCGTGCTGGCCGGCCAGGCAGTGGCGGGTGACCAGGTCGACCGCTTCCTCGATGCAGGCCACGTCGCTCGGGACCCGCAGCGTCACCAGCGTCGCCACGCCATCGGTGTCCGGGGTGGGCGAGCGACGGACGGTGAGACGCAGCGGCGACGGCATGGCTCGACCCGCTAGAAGCTGGCGAGGGCTTGTTGAGGTGTCTCGGCGATGGCGAAGAGGGTGTCGAGCTTGGTGAGCTCGAACAGCGAGCGCAGGTCCTCGTTGAGGCCGGAGAGCCGAAGCTCGCCGCCCATCTCCCGGATCCGCTTGGAGATCGAGACCAGCGCGCCGAGCCCGGAGGAGTCGATGTAGCCGGTGCGCGAGAAGTCGATCAGGATCCGGCGCTCGCCGCTGTCCAGCGCGGACTGCACCAGCCCCTTGAGCTCCTGCCGGTTGCCCACGATGAGCTGACCCTCCACCTGCACCACGGCCACCCCGCTCGGGTCCTTCGTCTGGTTGAAGCCCATCAGGTTCTCCATTTCAGAAGGCGGGAAAGGCGGGAAGGGCGGGAAAGACGCGCGGTAAGCCATCGGCTCGCGCTGCGATCTTTTTTACCTTCCCGTCCTTCCCGTCCTTCCCGTCCTTCAGGTCATCGTGTCGCCCTGGAGCGCGACCATCGCCGCCACCTCGACAATATCGTCGGCGCTGGCCCCGCGCGACAGGTCGGCCATGGGGCGCGTCAGCCCCTGGAGCATCGGGCCGATCGCGGTGGCGCCGGCGAGCCGCTGCACCAGCTTGTAGCCGATGTTCCCGGCGTTGAGGTCGGGGAAGACCAGCACATTGGCCCGGCCGCCGAGGGCGGAGCCCGGCGCCTTCCGCTGCGCCACCTCCGCCACCAGCGCGGCGTCGACCTGGATCTCGCCGTCCACGGCGATATGGGGCGCGAGCTCCCGGAAGCGCTTGAGTGCCGCGCACACGAGCGCGATCAGCGGTCCTTCCGCGCTCCCCCGGGTACTGTAGGAGAGGAACGCGACCCGCGGCGAGTCGCCGATCAGCCGGCCGCGATCGCGGGCCGCCGCGAGCGCAATCATGGCCAGCTCTTCCGGTGTCGGCACCGGCACCACCGCACAGTCGGTAAAGGTGAGCACGCTCTGGTCCGGCAGGACCATGTAGAACGAGGAGCTCACCAGCCGGACGCCGGGCGCCGTGCCGATGGCCCAGAGCGCCGCGCGGATGGTGTCGCGGGTGGGGCACACCGCGCCCCCGACCGCCCCGTCCGCCTCGCCCAGCGCCACGAGGGCGGCCCCGAAGTTGAGCGGGAGCGCCGCCAGGTCCAGCGCATGGACGCCGTCGTGGATCCGGTCCGGCCGGCGCTCCCGCAAGTGCTGGGCGATCCGTCCCAGCCGCGGGTCGCTGGCCGGATCGATGCCATCGCCGCCGAGCACGATCGGCTCCACGATCCGGTCCCGGCGCAGCCGCTCGGCCGCCTCGCGGACCCGCGGGTCGCCGCCTTCACAGAGCACGATCCGGCGCCGCCGGGCTGCGGCCCGCTCCAGCAGCTGGCTATGAAAGCTCATGACCGGAACCGCCGGACCAGCGCGGCGGCCACGGCCGGGTGGACCAGCGCGGACACGTCGCCCCCGAAACGGGACACCTCTCGTACCAGACTCGAGCTCAGGTAGGTGAGATCGACCGAGGGGACCAGGAAGACCGTCTCCAGCGAGGGATGGAGCTGCCGGTTCATCAGGGCCATCTGGAACTCGTACTCGAAATCGCTCACGGCGCGGAGTCCCCGGATCACCAGCGTTGCGCCGACCCGTCTGGCGTACGCCGCCAGGAGGCCGTCGAACGCCTCGAAGGTGACTCGCGGATCGTCGCCCACGGTGGTGCGAAGCAGCTCCAGGCGCTCCTCGACCGAGAACAGCGGCTGCTTGGCCACGTTGATCGCCACCGCGACGATCACCCGGTCGGCCAGGACCAGGCTCCGGCGGATCAGGTCCTGGTGGCCCTTCGTCGGTGGATCGAAGGAGCCGGGGTAGAGCGCAATCCGGGTCATGGCGCGTGGCAGAAGGTGAGGGCGGTGTCGCCGTAGCGCCGGGTCTCGTCGCCACCCAGCGGCTGGTCGGACCGGTGCTCGACCGAGAGAATGCGCGCGAAGGGAGTTCGGCGGAAGAGCGCCACCAGCTGCGCGGCGTCGTCCCGGGCGTACGGCGGGTCGGCCAACGCCAGGTCGAACGCCATCGGCGGCAGCCGCTCCGCGTAGCGCAGCGCGTCGCCCCGGTGCACCGTGGCCCTGCCGTCCACACCCAACGCCCGGATATTGGCCTCCAGCGCCTTGAGTGATGCCGCGCTCAACTCGACGAAGTCGGCGGAGACGGCTCCCCGCGAGAGCGCCTCCAGCCCGAGCGCGCCGCTGCCCGCGTACAGATCGAGCACCCGCGCCCCTGGCAGCGCGGCGCCGAGGATGCTCATCCACGCCTCGCGCACCCGGTCGGCGGTGGGCCGGACCCGCGCATCCTTGGGCATGGCAAGCCGCCGCCCACCGAACTCGCCCGCGACGATCCGCATGGCCCGGCTCAGCCGATGTGCGGCGAGAGGGCGCAGAGCCGGGCTTGGAGCGTAGTGTTGCCGTTCCACTCATTGCATTCCAGACGGAACGCCGCGTCGACCGGCCCGTCGCCTAGCCAGGGGACCCGGTCGGCCCACTGGAATCCGATGGCGGCGAGCCGGGTCGCGCCGTCGTCGAGCACGCCCTTCAGGTGTCCGTTGCCCACCCGCCCGCGCGCGGCCAGCCGGACACCCCGGACCCCGAACACCGGGCTCGAGTTCCCCTGCCCGCAGGGCTCGAGGTGCCGGCACATCCGCTCCAGCTCGCGGGTGGCCTCGGGCAGGCCGATCTCCAGGTCCACTCGCTGCTCGGGACCGAGATCGTCCGGACCCAGGGTCTCCCGCGCGATCCCGCCGAACCGCTCGCGGAAGGCCTCCAGATGCTGCCGCCGGATGGTGAGGCCAGCCGCCATCTGGTGACCGCCGTAGCGCTCCAGCAGGTCGCCGCAGGAGAGCAGCGCCGCGTGAAGATCGAACCGCGAGATGCTCCGGCCCGAGCCCTTGCCGATGTCGCCGTCGAACGCGATCAGGAACGCCGGCCGCCCGTAGCGCTCCACCACCCGCGAGGCCACGATGCCGACCACGCCCGGGTGCCAGCCGTCGCCCGAGAGCACGAAGCTGGCGTCGCGCTCGGGATCGCCGGCGCACTCCACCTGCTCGAGCGCCTCGTCCAGGATTCGCTGGTCGATGGCCTGGCGCTCGACGTTGAGGCCTTCGAGCTGCTGGGCCAGCTCCCTGGCCTCCGCGGGATCGTCGGTCAGGAGCAGGCGGAGCCCGTCGCGGGCCTCGCCGATCCGGCCCGCCGCGTTGAGCCGAGGACCCAGAATGAACCCCAGGTGTCCCGCCCGGATCTCCTTCCGGCCGAGGCCGCACGCGTCGATCAGGGCGCGGAGCCCGGCCCAGCGGGTCTCCGCCAGCAGCTTGAGGCCGTGCTTGACCAGCACCCGGTTCTCTCCCACCAGGGGCACGACGTCGGCGACGGTGGCCAGGGCGACCAGGTCGAGCAGGTGGAACGGGTAGTTGGGCGGGAGCCCGATGGCCGGGACCAGCGCCTGCACCAGCTTGAAGGCGACGCCGGTGCCAGAGAGCGACCGGGCGCCGGAGCGATCGTCGGACCGCTGCGGGTTGACCACCGCGAGCGCGGCCGGCAGCTCGTCCCCCGGGAGGTGGTGATCGGTGACGACCACGCCGATGCCGGCCGCGCGGGCCGCGAGGACCGTGTCGTTCGCGGTGATGCCGCAGTCGCAGGTGATGATGAGCGAGGCGCCGACCGCCTTGGCCGCCTCCAGTCCGGCGGGGCCGAAGTCGTACCCGTCGCGCAGGCGGTGGGGCAGGAAGGGATGCACGTCGGCGCCGGCGGCGCGGAGCGCCCGGGTGAGCACCGCCGTGGCGCACTGGCCATCCACATCGTAATCGCCATGGACCAGAATGGTGCCGCGGGCCCGGACCGTGGCCGCGACCGCATCCACCGCCTCGGCCATGCCGGCCAGCGCCCAGGGGTCGGAGAGATCGGTGATCGGCGGCCGGAGATAGCTCCGCGCCGCCTCCTCGCTCCCCTGCCCCCGCTGCACCAGCAATGCCGCGAGTGCGAGCGGCAGGTTCAGCCGCTCGGCCAGCGACGCGACTGCCGCGGAATCGGGGCGCGGCGCGACGATCCATCGCAGCAACGGCGCCGGGAAGACGCTCACCACGGGAGTCTGCCTCCGGTGGGCGCCTTCACCCGGTCCCCACGCGTTCCTCGGGGTACAGGATCGCGCCGCAGCCTTCGCAGCCGTCCACCACGGCGCCGCTCTTGATCTGACTCCTGCGGTTGAGCGGAATCATGGTGTGACAGGCGCCGCAGGTACCGCCCACCAGCGGCACCACCACGTTGGCCGAGCGGGAACGCCGGAGCCGGTCGTAACGGGTCCGGAGCGTGCGGTCGATCCGGGAAGCGCTCTCCTCGCGCTCCTGCAGCGCGGCGTCCCGCTCGCCGGTGAGCACGGCCCGGCGCTCCTCCAGCCGCGCACGCTCCGGTGCCTGCTCCGCGACCACGGCTTCCACCTTGCCCTCCTCCTCTCCCACTTTCGCCTCGAGCGCGCCCACCGCTTCCGCGCTCCGGACCCAGTCGTTTTCCTCCTTGCCCATGACCGTGCGCGCCAGGTCGAGCTCGGCCATGAGGGTCGAGGCCTCCTTGGGGTTGCGCACGTGCTCGAGGCGAAGCTGGCGCCGCTCCTGCAGCAGGCGAAAGCTCTCGACCCTGGCCTCGAACTCGTCCCGGCGCCGCACCCCTTCGACCACGGCGCGGCGGGCCGCCTCCAGCAGATCGCGCGCGCGCTGGAGGACCTGGTCCAGCCCGGCGCTCTCGGCGTCCAGCTTCCGCATACGACCCTCCACCTCCTCCACCGCCATATCCTTGGCCTGCAGGTCGAGCAGCTTCACCAGATCAGCGTGCATCGAGATCGCCTCTCCGAATCGGACCTTTCAACATCTCCTCCGGGAATCGGGAAGTGAGCTCCTGCTTGAGCCGGCTGCGCTCCTGGATCAACGCGTCGAAGTCGGGAGCGGGGAGCACGGCGGCCTCCTCCCTGATCTTCCGGGTCAGCACGTTGAGCTGCCGCACCAGCGGACGGGCTTCCAGCGTCCGGCAGGCGTCCACGTAGGTCCGGTCGGGATCGGGGAAACCGTACTTGGGCTCGATGCTGTCGAGCCAGGCCCAGGCCTGACGCGCCGGCGGCGAAAGTTGCTCCAAGAATAGGCTCGACCCGGCGTTTTCGGGACTGCGCTTGAGCGTCTCGTACACTTCCCTGAGCTCCGGGGCCTCGAACCACTCGGCCGGAACCTCCGCCGCCGCGCGTTCCAGCCAGTCCCGATCCTTGATCAGGACGCGCAGCAGGTCACGCTCGGCGGAATTGACGCGCCGCCGCGCCTCGGGGCGTCTGCTGGTCTCGGGTCGCCGGCTCGGGGCAGAGCCGGCCGGCGGTGACGGAGCCACGGCCGGCTTGGCCGCCGCCTGCTGCAGCAACACTTCCCGGCTCACACCGGTCCGCTCGGAGACCATCTTGACGTAGAGATCGCGGCTGATCGGATCGGTGGTGGCCCGGATGGTCGGCAGCAGACGGTCCAGCGCGTCCCGCTGGTGGTCCATGCCCTCGAACCAGCCCTTCCGTTCCAGGAGCTGGATCTTCCGCTCCAGCAGGTCCACCGCATCGGTCAGGATCTGCTCCAGTGCCGCCCCGCCGCCGGCCCGCACCAGCGTGTCGGGGTCCTCGCCCGGCGGCAGCGTGGCCACCCGCACCCGCATGCCATGGCGCAGGAGCTCGTCTCCCGCCCGGAAGGTGGCACGGAGACCGGCCTGATCGCTGTCGTACAGGAGGATGGCCGCGGGGGCGAATCGCTTGAGCAGGACCGCCTGATCCGGTGTGAGCGCGGTGCCCAGCGGGGCCACCACGTGCTCGATGCCGGCGAGCAGCAGCCGGAGCACGTCGAAGTAGCCCTCGACCAGGATGACGGTCTCCTCCTTCCGGATGGCTCCCTTGGCCTGGTGCAGATTGTAGAGCTGCTTCCCCTTGTGAAAGATCGCGTTCTCCGGCGAGTTGAGATACTTGGGCTCGCCCGGGCCGAGCAGGCGGCCGCCGAATCCGGCTACCCGGCCGCGCAGATCGTGAATCGGGAACAAGAGCCGGCCCCGGAATCGCGCCACGACCGAGCCGTCGTCCCGCTTGGCGGCGAGACCGGCCTCGAGCAGCACCGGCTCCTCCAGGCCCAGCTCCGCCATCGCCTCGAGAAACGCCTTGCCCGGCGGTGCGAACCCCAGCTGGTACAGCGCGGCCGTCTCCAGCGAGATCTCGCGGCCGAGCAGGTACTCGCGGGCGAACTTCGCATCGTTCGACTCGAGCAGCCGGCGGGTGAACCAGTCCTGCGCCACCGCCACTGCGCCGAACAGCGGCTCCAGCGGATCGGGGCCGGCCCGCCCCGGCCGCTCGGGAATCACGATCCCGCTCCGCCGCGCCACGTCCCGAACGGCGGTGGGATAGTCCATGCCGAACCGCTTCATCAGCCAGGAGAAGACGTCCCCCGATTCATGGCAGACGAAGCAGTAATAGCGGCCCTTCTTGGGGATGACGGCGAAGTTGCGGTGGGTGCCGCCGTGAAACGGGCAGGGTCCGCGGTAGTCCGCTCCGGTGCGCTTGAGCTCTACGGCCTCGCCGATCATCCCGACCAGGTCCGCGCTGTCACGGACCTGCTCCACGATCTCATCGGGAATCATGCTCACGCGGAGAACTCCACGACGGTGACGCCGGTGCCTCCCTGATTGCGGGGCGCGAAGCCGTAGCGGGTGACCCGCCGATCGCCCGAAACCACCCGCCGCACGCGCTCGCGCACCACCCCGGTGCCCATCCCGTGAATGATGCGGAGATACGGCTGCTCTGCCAGCACCGCGGCATCGACCGCGGCCACCGTCGCCATCTCGGCTTCGTCACCGGTCATGCCGCGCAGGTCGATTTCGAGATTCGACTCGCTGCTGGCGGGAGCCTCGAAGCTGGCCGGTGTGCCGGCACGCTTCACCGGCGGCAGCACGACGAGACCCTTCCGGTCCACCACCATGCGCATGGCGCCGACCGCGACGACCACGCGCCCGTCGCCACGGAGCTCCAGCACCTCGCCTACCGAGCCGGCGGGAATCCGGACCCGGGCTCCGACCTCGACCGGGTCCTCACCGGCGACGGCCGCCGGCTCCTCCGGCCGGTCGAGGGCGGAAAGATGCTCGCCCTCGGCCTTGATCCCCTCTTCCACCAGGCGGCGCGCTTCCCGGGCCGCGGCCTCGTCGGCGGCGCCGCGCGCGGTGCCGAGGGCCTCTTCGACCCGCTGGCGCGCCTCGAGCAGGAAGGCCCGCGCCTGCTGCCGGCCCGAGCGCTCGGCATCCTTCTCCCGCCGCTTGAGCTCCGCCTCTCGAGCGCCCTGCGCATCGGCCTGGAGCGAGAGCCGGGCGCCGAGCGCGTCGAGCTCCACTGTGCGCTCCGCCAGATCGGCCTGGGCGGCGCGGAGCTCGCGCTCCCGCTCCTCCACGGCGGCCAGCAACGCGTCCAGACTTCGCTCGGCGTCCGGCACCCGCGCCTCGGCGTCGGCCAGGATCTCGGGTGAGACACCCAGCCGGCGGGCGATGGCCAGTCCGTACGACCGGCCAGGCACGCCCTTGAGAAAGCGATACGTGGGAGTGAGCGTCGCGGCGTCGAACTGGAGCGACGCGTTCACCACGCCCGGCGTGTGGCTGGCGAGGTCCTTGAGCGACCCCAGGTGCGTGGTGGCCAGGGTGAGCGACCCGCGGGCGGTGAGCGAGACCAGCGTCGCCCCGGCGAGCGCGGATCCCTCCGCCGGGTCGGTGCCACTCCCGATCTCGTCGAGCAGGACCAGCGTGGCGTCGTCCGACTCCTGGAGGATCCGGCGCAGCATCCGGACATGGGCGCTGAAGGTCGACAGACTCGCGGCGATCGACTGCCGGTCTCCGATGTCCGCGTAGAAGCCCCGGAAAATGGGGAGACGAGTGCCCGCTCCGACCGGAGGAACGATCCCGCTCTGCGCCAGTGCGGCCGCCAGCCCCACGGCTTTGAGCAGCACCGTCTTTCCGCCGGTGTTCGGGCCGCTGATGAGCAGGGTCCGTTCCGACTCCGTCATCTCCAGATCGAACGGCACCACCGGCTCCTCGCCGGCGAGGAGCAGCGGGTGGCGGCCGCGCACCACCCTGAGCGCTGCCGGCGCAGGTGCCACCTCGGGCACCTCGCCCTCGACCTCGACGGCGTACCGGGCCCGGGCCACCAGGTCGTCGATCGCGACGCACATCTCCACCACGTCCCTGAGGGTGGCGACCTCCGGCCGCAGGAGATCGGTGAGCTCCCGCAGCACCCGAAGCGTCTCCCGCTCCTCCTCCACCTGTGCCGCCCGGAAGGCGTTGCCCAGCTCGATCGACTCGGATGGCTCGATGAAGAGGGTTCCGGCGCTGCCCGACTCGTCATGCACGATGCCCGCGGGCCGGCTGCGCGAGTCACGGCGCACCGGGATGACGTAGCGGCCGCCGCGCACGGTGACCGACGCCTCGGCCGGCGCGGCGCTGGCATCGAGCCCGCGGAGCAGCGACTCCAGCTTGCGGAGCAGCCGTTGCCGCGCGACGTGCACTTCGCGGCGCGCGGCGGCCAGCCGCGGACTCGCCGTGTCGAGGAGATTGCCCTCCGGGTCGAGCGATTGCTCCAACCGGCGCTCGACGGCCTTGTGCGGCAGCGGCCGAGCCAGTGCCGCCGCGAGCGGAGCCGTCTCGGCCACGCGCCGGAGGTCGGCCTCGACCAGCCGGGCGGCCACCAGCACCCGATGGAGCGCCGCCAGCTCGACGCCGTCGAGCACGCTGCCCTCGATCCGAAGCCGGGCGAGGGCACGCCCCACATCCGGGATCGGCTCGGCGAGCAGCATGTCGCCCCGGCGGAAGAGCCCGGCCACCTCTCCCACTCTGGCCAGCTCGCCGCGTATCCACCCGGGCTCGTCGCTGGGCCCGCGCGCGCCCACCCGAGCCGCGCCGAGCGGCCCCACGGCGTGGCCGGCCACCAGCCGGATGACCTCGGCGAACTCGATGGTCTCGAGCGCGTCCGCGCTCTCTGCTGGAAGCAAAGACAACGGGGTGTCGCCCTGGGTCTGGGCCGACACCCCGTAAGGAGAGAGTGACTCTGCCTGCGCCATCAGCCTGCCTGCAGCTCCTCGCGGACGATCTGGTTGATCAGCTTGCCGTCTGCCCGCCCTTTGTACTTGGGAAGCACCTGGCCCATCACCTTGCCCAGGTCGCGGGCGCCGGCGGCGATTGCCTGGCGCACGGCGGCGCGGATCTCCTCCGGATCGACCGCGGGCGGGAGGAACTCCTCCAACACCTTGATCTGCGCCTCCTCTACCGCGACCAGATCCTGGCGTCCGCCGTCGGTGTACTGCTCGATGGCCTCGCGGCGGATCTTGATCCCCTTCCGCAGCACGTCCACCGCCTCGTCGTCGGTTGCCGGACGGCGGAGATCGATCTCCCGGTTCTTGAGGTTGGAGACGATCGTCCCCAGGACCAGTGTCCGGTCCTTGTCCTGCGCCTTGCGGGCCGCGTTCATCGCGGCCCGCAGCGTCTCGCCCAGGCTAGACGCGGGCGACACGCGGCCCGCGCCGGGTCTTGCGCACGGCGGCGTTCATCTTCCGCTTGCGTTTCTCGCTCGGCTTCTCGAAATGACGGTGCTTCCGCAGGTCCGACAGGATCCCCGCCTTCTCACACTTCTTCTTGAACCGCCTGAGCGCCCGCTCAAAGCTCTCGTCATCGTGGATGGTGACTTCTGGCATTCGCTGACTCACCCCTCTCATGCCCAGTTAAGGGCATTAATCGGAATAAGTTGGGAAATTAGAGAGGGCCTGCATGGTAAGCAAGGACGCTCTCAGCCCGGCGGCCAGGTGAGCCTGCGCCCGCCGAGAATGTGAAAGTGAAGGTGGTCCACCGTCTGCCCGGCATCGGTCCCGGTATTGGTGACGATGCGATACCCCTTGGCATCCAGCCCGAGCTCTGTGGCCACCTGGACGGTGAAGCTGAGCAGGCGTCCGAGCAGCAGATCGGATCCGGGACCGTTGGCGTCCCGTGCCGCTGGAATGTGCTGGGTCGGAATCACCAGGACGTGGGTCGGGGCTTTGGGATCGATGTCGCGGAAGGCCACCGCCTCGTCGGTGCGCTTCACCACTTTCGCCGGCACCTCCCCGGCGACGACCTTGCAGAACAGACAGTCAGCCATGGATGCCTCGGAGTCTTGCCGTGGTCACCGCCACCACCGCGGCCAGGGCCGCGGTTTCGAATCTCAAGATATGCGGCCCCAGCACCCTCGGGTGGTAACCCGCCGTGAGCAGGGCAGCGCGCTCCCGCTCGGACATCCCGCCCTCGGGCCCGACCACCACGGTGACCGGAGCGGTGTCCAGCCTGGTGGCCGGCAACTGTCCGGCCGGGTCCGCCAGCCAGAGGGCACCGGCGCGAGGCCGGCGGAGAAACTCCTCCAGCGCAATGGGCTCCTCCACCGCTGGAGCCCAGGCCGCGCCGCATTGCTTGAGCACCTCGAGCGCCTGCCGCCGAAGCTTGTCCAGATGTGGAGGGCGAACCCGGGTGGCCACGCCGGAAGTGCGCTCGGTCTCGAGCGGCACGATGGTGGTGACGCCCAGCTCGGTAGCCTTCTCCACCAGCCAGCCGAATCGCTCGCGATCGCCCGCCCCGACGGCGAGGGTGAGCGCGGCAGGCCGGGGAGCTTCGGCCACCGACTCGACCTCCACCAGCCAGGACCTGCCCTCCTGGACCGTACGCCCGGTGCCGACCAGGCCGGCGCCGTCGCGCAGCTCGACCGGCTCGCCCGCCGCCACCCTCCGCACCCGGAGGTGGTGCGCCTCGCCCTCCTCGATCGACGCCCGCGACCCCGCCGGATGAACGCCGGCGGGCACGAGCACGGTGATCACGGACGAGCCGCTGCCACCGCCCACCAGCCGGCGTCCTCCACCTCATCGCGCACGGCGAATCCCGCCGCCGCGAGCTCCAGACGGAACAGATCCGAATCGGCCGGCTCCATTCCGGAGAAGATGCCCAGACCGCCGGGACTGAGCGCGGCCGCAATGGCGGGAAGGAAAGTGACGTTCACCGTGTGCAGGATGTTGGAGAGCACCAGGTCAGCCGGGCCGAGGAGGCGAGTGAGATCGGCGGCGTCGCCTTCGAGGAACTCGACCTGGCCAGCAACCGCGTTCCGTTCCGCGTTGCGCAGCGCCACGAGATTGGCCTCGGGATCGTTCTCGATCCCGACTGCGCGAGCCGCGCCTAGCTTGGCGGCGGCGATGGTGAGAATCCCGCTGCCGCTGCCGAGATCGAGCACGCGGTGGCCGGGACGGAGATGACGCTCGAGCAGGACCAGAGCGGCCCGGGTCGAGCCGTGCTCTCCACTGCCGAACGCGTTCTCCGGATCGAGCACGACCGTCGCCGTGTCAAACCGGCCGACCTCAGCGACCCATGAGGGCATGACGGTCAGCCGGCCGATGCGCCGGGATCCGAGCCCGTCCCGCCACCTGGTGCTCCAGTCGACCGGTTCCAGCGGCCGGCGCTCGGCGTCGACCGGCGCTCCCTGGGCGGCCGCCAGCGCGGCGATGAGCGCGGTGGCCGCGGGCTCGTCTTCGACGAAGGTGACGAGCGTGCCGTCGTCCCGCTCCTCGACCGCCTGGCCGGTGTGGGCCACCAGCCAGGCGCCGGTCCGCTCCCGCCGCTCGGGCGCCGGCCGGACGTCGATGGCCCACCAGGTCATGCGCCGAGGGCTTCCTTCAGCTTGGACCAGAAGCCGGGTGAGCGTTTGGGCGGCTCGCCCTCGAGCTTGGCGAGCTCCCGGAAGAGCCGCTCCTGCTCTTCGGTGAGGCGCTCGGGCGTCCAGACGTGGACCCGGACGAGCAGATCGCCCTTGCCCGATTGGCCCAGCACCGGAAGACCGCGCTGCTTGAGCCGGAGCACGGTCTCCGGCTGAGTTCCGGCGGGAATCCGCACCCGCTCGTCTCCATAGGGGGTCGGGATCTCGAACTCACCCCCGAGTGCCGCCTGGGAGAAGGAGAGCGGCAGGTCGAAGAAGAGATCGTCGCCCTGGCGCTCGAAGCGATCGTCGTCCTTGATCTCCAGCATCACCAGCAGGTCGCCGGCCGGGCCGTTCCGCGGACCCACGGCGCCCTGGCCCCGCAGCGTCAGGTAGTTGTTGGAGGAGACCCCGGCCGGAATCTCGACCGGCACCGTCTTGTCTCCCCGGACCCGCCCCTCGCCCCGGCACACCTCGCATGGCTGCTGCACCACGACTCCTTCGCCCGCGCAGGTCGGGCAGGGCGACACGGAGACGAACTGGCCGAACATGCTCCGGGCAGCGCGGCGAACCTCACCGCTGCCGCCGCAGGTCGAGCAGGTGACCGGACGGGTTCCTGGCTTGGCCCCGCTGCCCTCGCAGACGGAGCAGCGTTCCAGGGATTTGAACTTCACCGTCTTCTTGACGCCGCTCGCCACCTCGGCCAGGGTGAGTCGCACGTGCACCCGGATGTCCTGGCCCCGGCGGGTATCCACCCGCTGGCCCCCGCCGAAGATGGAGTCCAGCCCCCCCATTCCGCCGAAGTCGCGCATGAAGATGTTGAGCGCTTCGCTCAGGTCGACGTGGTGGAAGCCGAAGCCTCCGCCGCCGGCGCCGACTCCCGCTTTGCCGTAGCGGTCGTAGGCCGCGCGCTTCTGCGGGTCACGGAGGATCTCGTACGCCTCGGTGATCTCCTTGAACTTGGCCTCCGCCCCGGGCGCCGCGTTGCGGTCGGGATGGAACTCCATCGCGAGCTTGCGGTAGGCCTTCTTGATGTCGTTGTCCGAGGCGTCGCGCGGCACGCCGAGCAGGGTATAGAAGTCGCTCACTCCAGCAGTCCCTCCACCAGTCGGCTGGTGTGCTCCACCAGGCCGATGATCTTGTCGTACGGCATCCGGGTCGGACCCATGACCCCGATGACGCCCTTGAGGCCGCCCGCCTCATACGAGGCGGTGACCAGGGTGAACTCGCTCAGCCGGGCGTTCGGATTCTCCGCGCCGATGGTGACCGAGAGTCCGCGTTGACGCCTGAGGGCCAGCGCCTCCTTGAGGAGATCCCGGCCTTCGGTGAGACGGAGCAGCTCTCGCATTCTCGTGTTGGACGCGAACTCGGGCTGCTCCGCCAGCATCTGTGCGCTCCCCAGCACCACCGCGCTCTCCTCCTCGGGAAGCCCGAAGATTCCCTCGCGCTCGGCGATGAAGATGTTGAACAACTCCCCGTTCTTGCCCGAGCTTCCGGCGTCACGCAGTCGCTCGGGCAGCGTAATGCGGATGGCGTGCAGCGTGAGGCCCGCCAGCCGCTCGTTGAGGATACGCGCCACGTCCTGCACCGACGCGGCCGAGAGGCGGCCCGGCACCTCGACGAAGATGGTGCGCACCACCCCGCTCCTCAGATTGAATACCAGCAGGAGCCGCTCGGAGGAGACCGGGACCAGCTCCAGGCGCTCCAGTATCATCTCGTTGAGGGCGGGCGCCACCGCCACGCCCAGCTCCTGGGTCAACACGCCGAGCACCTGGGCCGCCCGCCGGAGGATCTCCTCCACCGCGTTGCGCGATCCGGTCAGCCCGGTGCGCAGCGCGTGTTGCGCCTCATGGCTGGGTGGCGCCAGGCGCATGATCTCGTTGACGTACATCCGGTAGGCCCGGTCGGTCGGAATCCGGCCTGCCGAAGTATGCGGGTGGAAGAGATAGCCCTTCTCTTCCAGCTCGCTCATCGTGCTCCGGATGGTGGCCGGAGACACACCCAGGCCGAACCGGCGAGCGATGGTCTGGCTGCCGGCCGGCTCGGCGGTCTCGATATAGGTCTGGACCACCGCCTCGAGCACCCGCAGCTCCCGCTCACTCAACTGATCCTGGATGGGCATAGCTTGAAAATATAAAGACTTACGGCACCGGCCGAAAGCGTGGCGCGGGTCTCGGGTTGACCGCGGCTCCGCTGCTCCCTAGCGTGGAGATGCGCTGCCAGGAGGCGCGCATCACCCCGAAAACGACTTCACCGGAGTGGAGGACATATGGCGGGCCGCGACACCAGCACCCACACCCAGCAGGAGATGGAGCGCTGCATCGACAACTGTACCAACTGCCACCGGATCTGCCTGGACACCGCCGCGCGCCATTTCCGCGGTGAGGGCGAGATGCCGGAGACCCACGTGCGGCTGCTGCTCGATTGCGCCGAGATCTGCGCCACCAGCGCGGATTTCATGATCCGCGGCTCCGACATGCACGCCCACACCTGTCAGGCGTGCGCCGCCGTCTGCGACCGCTGCGCCGACGAGTGCGACCGCATGGGTGAGAATCCCTACATGGCGGCTTGCGCCGAGATCTGCCGCCGCTGCGCGGAAACCTGCCGCGAGCTGGCCGGCGCTATTCACTGACCGAGGCTGCCAGGGCATCGAGGCGCAGCCAGCCCTCGGCCGTGAGCCGCACGCGGTCCTTGCTGGACTGCGCCCAGCCCTGTTGCTCCCATCGCGCCCGCACGGACGGGGCAATCCGATCGATCGGCAACCCGTCGCTGGTACGAAGCCCCAGGTAGATCTCCTCCAGCGCCACCGCGGGGGCCCCAAGCTGTTCCTGCCCGGCGACCGTGCTCTCCCCCGCCGTCGCGGCCCGCAGATAGGCGCTCCACTCCCGCAGATTCCATTGTCGCGACACGCCGAACCCGCTGTGCGCCGCCGGACCCAGGCCGATGAACGGGGCGCGGGTCCAATAGGCGCTGTTGTGCCGCGCGCGATGACCCGGGCGCGCCAGGTTGGAGACCTCGTAGTGCTCGAACCCGGCCGATGTCACCAGCCGGTGCGCCGTGAGAAACTCCGCCGCGTAGCGGTGCTCGTCCACCGCGGTCACTTCCCCCCGGGCAATCCAGCGGTCCAGCGGCGTGTGCTCCTCGACGGTGAGCCCGTAGAGCGAGAGGTGCTCGGGCTCGACCGCCAGGGCCAGGGACAGATCCCGCTCCCAGTCGCGACCGAGCGAGGCCGGCAGACCGAAGATGAGATCGAGCGAGATATCGTCGATCCCAGCCTGGCGAAGCGACTCGACTGCCGGAGGGACCTGCTCGGCCGAATGGGTGCGGTGCATCCAGCGCAGCACCGATGGGTCGAAGGACTGCACGCCGAGGGACACGCGGTTGACGCCGGCATGGCGCCAGGCCGCCGCCAACGACGGAGTCACGTCCTCGGGGTTCGCCTCCAGGGTCACTTCCACCCCGGGGGAGATCATCCTGTCGCGCACGATCCGCTCCAGGATTCGCTCGATGCCGGCGGGATCCAGCCGCGACGGGGTGCCGCCACCGAAGTAGACTGTCCGCACCTCCGGTGCGGCAGCCCAGGCGGGATGCCGCTGCCAACACTCCCATTCCCGCACTACCGCCTGAACGTAGGCGTCGGTCGGGGTCTCGCGCCGGACGGCGATGGCGAAATCGCAATAGCTGCAACGCCGCGCGCAGAAGGGAACGTGGAAATAGAGGTGCATGTCCGAAATCTACCCCGAGGCTGCCCCCGGGCCTGACACTCACCGCCGGCGGAAGAGCCGCCCGGGACGCTGCTCGATGACACCGGCCAGCTCCAGGCCGCAGAGCAGGGACAGCAGATCACCGGCCGCGCGTGACGACCGAGCGACGAGATCGTCGAGGTGCAGCGGCTGGGTGCCGAGCAGCAGGGCCAGCTCGCGCTCTTCACCGGTGAGCGATTCCGGAAGCGGTGCCGCGGCGACCGGAAGCGGAGCGGGCGGTGTGGGCGGGGCAAGCACGATTCGTTTGCACTCCGGGAAATACTGCAGCAGGTCGGCGGCCTCGAGATAGGGCGTGGCGCCGTCACGGATCAGGCGATTGCACCCGACGGACACCGGGCTGGTGATCGGTCCAGGCACGGCGAGGACCTCGCGACCCTGGTCGAGCGCCTTTCCGGCCGTGATGAGCGCACCCGAGCCCTCGGCGGCCTCGATCACGACGGTGGCCCGCGCGAGGCCGCTGATCAGGCGGTTTCGGCGGGGAAAGCTGCCTGCGTGAGGCCGCTCGCCGGGGGGAAACTCGGTCAGCAGCAGGCCGCCGGACTCGACTCGCCCGTAGAGCTCCCGGTTGGCCGACGGGTAGACCACGCCGAGTCCGTTGCCCAGCACGCCGATGGTGGCGCCACCGGCGTCGAGCGCGGCGCGGTGCGCCACGGCATCCAGCCCTCGGGCCATGCCGCTCACGACGACCACGCCCACCCCGGCCGCTTCCACCGCGAGCATCCGACACACCTCGGCGCCATACTCGGTGTGGTCCCGGCTGCCGACGATCGCGACGGCGGGCGAGGCCAGCAGGCGGAGCTCGCCCAGGGCGAAGAGCACCGGCGGCGGCTCGGCAATGTTGCGGAGGAGCTCGGGAAAGCCGGCGTCCATGGCAAGGAGCACTCGGCCGCCCAGCCGTTCGGCGGCCTCGACGATCCGCCGGCCGTCCTCGAGCGAGGCGCTTTTGATCGCGGTGGCGGCAGCGCGCGTAAACTCGGGTAAGGCGCATAAAAGGTCGAACGGCGCCGAGTAGGCGCCGAGCGGGGTTTGGAAGGCCGCGAGCATAGTGTCGAGTCTTGCGGCCCCGACCCCGGGGACCTGGGCCAAGGTCAGAAAGGCGAGTCGTTGGTCGTCCATCTACTCGTCGTCCATGAAATCCCAGTAACCAGGCACCTGGGACAGATCCTCGGTTGTGACCTCCGGGCCCGCGCTCTCCTGGGACTTGGCGCCTTCGACGAACTTCCAGAGGTGCTCTTTCAGCTCCTCGAGCCCAAGGCCGGCGGCACTGGAAATGGCGAGCACCTGGACCGAATCGGGCGCGGAGATGTCCGGCAGGGCATCACTCTCGGGGAAAAGGTCCCGCTTGGTGAGCAGCACGACGTGGGGCTTGGCCGCGAGCGCCTCGCTGTAGAGCTCGACCTCCTCGCGCAGGCGATGATAGGCCGCGTCCGGCTCGGCGCTGTCCAGCGGCACCAGGAAGGCCAGCACCCGGGTCCGCTCCACGTGCTGGAGAAATCGGAGGCCGAGACCCTTGCCCTGGTGCGCACCTTCGATGATGCCGGGGATGTCGGCGATGACGAACGTCCGGTGTCCGGAGAGCTGGACCACGCCGAGGTTGGGCTCCAGCGTGGTAAAGGGATAGTCGGCGATCTTAGGCCGGGCCGCCGAGAGAACCGAGAGGAGCGTGCTCTTGCCGGCGTTGGGCTCGCCGACCAGGCCGACATCGGCGATGAGCTTGAGCACCAGCTCGATCTGCCGCTCCTGACCCTCCTCACCGGGCTCCCACTCCCGCGGCGCCTGATGGGTGGACGTGGCGAAGCGCGCGTTGCCCCGGCCGCCCCGGCCCCCGCGGGCCACCAGCAGCGTATCGCCCGGGAAGAGCACCTCGCCGATCAGGTTACCGGCCTCCGCGTCCCGCACCACGGTTCCGGGGGGCACCGGAAGGAAGATGTCGGGGGACGAGGCGCCGGTCTGGGTCTTGCCCCTGCCGTGCTCCGCCCGCTCGGCTTTCCACACGTTGCGATAGCGGTAGTCGAGCAGCGTGGCCAGGTTGGCGTCTGCCCGGACGTAGACGCTGCCGCCGTGACCGCCGTCCCCGCCGTCG
>JBJMOX010000132.1:0-14750 GCA_045803515.1 Gemmatimonadales bacterium | reverse complement strand
CGCCCTCCGAGCCCTGCGCCGGAATCCGGGCTTCACCGCCACCGTCATCCTGGTGCTCGCGCTTGCCATCGGCGCGTCCACCGCGGTGTTCAGCGTGGTGGACACCGTGCTCCTCGCCGATCTGCCATACCCCCACGCCGACCGGCTGGTGCGAGTCTACCAGCAGAACTCGCCGACCAACCTCTGGACCCTTTCTCTGGTGGATGTCCAGGCCATCCAGCAGCAGAGAAGCTTCGACGCCTTCGGTGCGGCGCGCTGGGGCGCCGCCGCGCTGTCCGGGATGGGCCAGCCGGAGCAGATCCGCGTGGTGCACATCACCTCGGGGTTTTTCCGCGCGCTGGGCCTGACCGCGGCGGCGGGGCGCCTCATCGAGTCCGGCGACGAGACGCCCGGCGCGCCGCCGGTCGTGGTGATCTCTCAGGCACTCGCTGCGGAGCGGCTGGGCGGCGCGGCGGCCGCGGTGGGGCGAACCCTCGCGCTCGACGGCGTGGGCCACACCGTAATCGGAGTCCTTCCTCCCCGAGTGCACGACCCCGCGGGCATGGACGCGGTGGCCTGGCCCGTGCTCCAGATGGCCACGCCCACCCGCCGCGGGCCGTTCGGGTTGCGTGGCATCGGACGGCTGAAGGAGGGCGTCACCCTCGAGGCCGCGGCCCGGGACCTCGCCGGCATCAGCCAGCGGATCTTTCCCATCTGGGCGTCGGGGTTCAAGGATCGCGTGGCGCGTCTCACGCCTTATCCGCTCCGCGACACCATCGTGGGCAACGCCAGGCATCAGCTTCGGCTCTTCGCGGGTGCGGTGCTGCTGGTCCTGCTCGTGGCCATCGCCAACGTCGCTACCCTCCTGCTGGTGCGCGCCTCGGCGCGGGGGCACGAGCTTTCGGTCCGCGCCACGCTGGGCGCCTCGCGCCCCAGGCTTGCCCGGCTGGTGGTGACCGAGAGTCTGGTTTTGACGGGGCTCGCGGCCGTGGCCGGCCTGGGGCTGGCCGCGCTCGGGCTCAGGCTGGTCGGCCTGATCGCGCCCAACCTGCCGCGGGCGCAAGAGATCGCCCTGAACGGCCGAGCGGTGGCGGTGGCGGCGGGGCTCGCCGTCATCAGCGGCGTGCTGGTGAGTCTCTCGCCGGTTGCGACGGTGTTGGGTGGAAGTCTCTCATCCTTGCGGGCCGATACCCGTCGCTCCGGGGGCATGAGGTGGACCAGCACGGTGCGCGGAGTGCTGGTCGCCGGCGAGTTTACGCTCGCCCTCCCGCTGCTGCTTGCCGCCTCGCTCCTCGCCACCAGCTTTGTCCGTTTGCAGCAGGTGAATCCCGGCTACGATACCAACGGGAGTTTTTCCGTCTGGCTCGCGCCGTCGGAGCCGCGCTTCCCTGACACGGCCGACGTGCAGACCTTCTGGAAGCAGGCAGTGCAGCGGGCCCTCGAGACCCCCGGCGTCCTGAGCGCGGGCCTGGCCACTTCGGCGCCGCCCGACAACCAGGGCGACGTCAACAACTTCAACCTCGTTGCCCATCCGGTGGCCGAGGGCGGGGCTGAACCTACCTCACCCTGGTCGTCGGTGACCGAGGGCTACTTCGCCGCGCTCCGCATTCCCCTGCTCGAGGGCCGGATGTTCACGCCGGCCGATTCGAACAATGCGCCTCCCGTCGCAATCGTCAGCCGCTCGTGGGCGCAGCACTACTTCCCGGGCGAGACAGCCGTCGGGCAGCAGCTCATCGAGGGCGGCTGCTACGACTGTCCCCGGACCACCGTCGTCGGCATTGTCGGCGACGTGAAGTACCAGGGTCTCACCGGGGATGGGGAAGGGGTGTACTCGCCGCTGGCGCAGTCGGACGGGCGGGTCGCGGCGCTCTTTGTCCGGACCCGCACGTCACCCGGCAGCTTCATCCGGCCGGTGCTCGAGCGGCTCCGCGGGCTCGACCCCGATCTGCCCCTCTCGGGCGTGACCATGGCGGACCGGCTGCGGAGCGCGCTGGCCGATCCGGGCCGGTGGACCGCGGTGCTGTCGGCCTTTGCCGCCGCCGCCCTCGCGCTCTCGGCCATGGGGATCTTCGGGCTCATGTCCTACGTGGTGCGACGGCAGCGGCGGGAGATCGGCGTGCGCATGGCCCTGGGCGCCGAGCCGCTCGACGTGACGGGCATGGTCGTGGGGCGGGGCATGCGTTACGTCGTGGCGGGAACCGTGGCCGGGCTGGTGTTGGCGCTGCTGGAAGGGCGATGGCTGGGCCCGCTGCTCTACGGCGTCACCTCGCGCGATCCGGGCATGATCGCGGCGGTCACCGCCACGCTGCTGGTCTCGGCGCTGCTCGCCTGTCTGGTGCCCGGAATCCGGGCCGCGCGGATCCGGCCGATCGAGGCGATCGCCCAGGAGTAGCCGGGCTACGCCGAGGTAAAGGCGCCGTTGATCTCGGCAAATGGAACGGCGCGGGCCAGACCGCCGAACGTCCCCAGCTCCGCGATCTCCTTCGCCGCCTGGAGGAACCCGCCCCAGGCGGCGCGAGCCAGCGCGCCGCCGACGCTGATCCGCCGCACCCCTGCCTCCGTCAGCTCTGCCACCGTTGTAAAATCGCTGCCGACCAGCACGTTCACCGGCTTGGGCGCCACCGCCCCGACCACCGACGCGATCTCCGCCCGGGTGCGGATGCCCGGCGCGTAGAGGCAATCGGCGCCCGCCTCGGCGTACGCCGTGAGCCGGCGGATCGTCTCGGCGAGATCGGGGCGTCCGACGATGAAGCCTTCCGATCGGCCGGTGAGCAGGACGCCCGATCCGCTCTGGTCGATCGCCCGGCGGGCGGCCCGGATCCGTTCGACGGCGAGGCTGAAGTCGAAGAGCGGCCTCGCCGGGTCGCCGGTGGAATCCTCGATCGAGAGGCCGGCGATCCCGGTGCCGGTCGCCGCCGCGACGTTGGCGCCGACCGCGTCGGGCTCGATCGCGAACCCGCCTTCGAAGTCGGCGTTCACCGGCAGCTCGACGCTCCCGGCGATCGCGCGGTAGTGGCCGAGCGCCTGTGTCAGCGACATCCCGTTGTCGGGCCGGCCCATGGACCAGGCGAAGCCGGAGCTGGTCGTGGCGAGTGCCGGAAAGCCGAGGCGCGCGAGCAGGCGGGCGCTGCCGATGTCCCAGGGGTTGGGAATCACGAAGCACCCGGCCTGGTGGAGCCGGCGGAACACTCGGCAGCGATCCGGAAAGCCGGTCATCGTACGAAGATAGCACCGGAAACTTCGGTCCCGGGATTCCCGTATGTCTCCCCTGGCGGTAAGGTTGCCCTGACTATCTTTCCTGGCGGAGTTTGCGGGTCCGGCTTCGGCCGCTTCGAAGGAAGACGATCAGCATGATACCATCACCTGCCCGCTGGACGACGGTGATTCTCGCCACCACCTTCGTCATGGCGGCATGCAGCGGCTCCTCCCATGGAGCAGCGCCAGTGTCGCCTCAGCCGGCTACCAGCGATCGGAGCGAGCTCGCGGCCATCGCCAGGGCGAGAGCGGACAGCATCCGGCATCCGTATACCGAGGCGGACGTCCACTTCATGTCCCACATGATCGGCCATCACGCCCAGGCCATCGTGATGTCGGGCTGGGCGCCCACCCACGGCGCCAGCCCCTCGGTGCGCACCCTGGCCGCGCGGATCATCAATGCCCAGCAGGACGAGATCGCCACGATGCAGCGATGGCTCCAGGATCGCCGCCAGCCGGTGCCGAAGGCCGATACCGGCGGCATGAATATGCGGATGAGCGGCTCCGACCATATGATGCTCATGCCGGGCATGCTCACCCAGGACCAGATGCAGCAGCTGGACCAGGCCAAGGGCGGCGAGTTCGACCGCCTGTTCCTCACCTTCATGATCCAGCACCACCGCGGCGCCGTCTCCATGGTGCAGGACCTGTTCGGGACCTACGGCGCCGCGCAGGACGAGACCGTGTTCAAGTTCGCCAATGACGTGAACGTCGATCAGACCACCGAGATCGCCCGGATGCAGACGATGCTCGCCGCCCTTCCTCCCACGAGACAATCCCCGTGACCCTCAAGAGACTCAGCATGTCATCCGCTCCACTGCGCTCGCTGTCGCTCGCGCTCGGCCTTCTGTCCGGGGCCTGCGCCCATTCAGGCTCCACGGCCGGTGGCAATCCGGCGCCGAGCGGTAGCTCGACCGCCGCACCGAGCCCGGATCCGCGGGTCGGTCTCCACGCCGGCGTGATGAATGCCGGCGAAGCCGTGTGGAACCTGCACGTCCTCTCCAAGACGCCGCCGCCGGAGCAGTTCGCCGGGGTCACCAACTCCGACCTGTCCTTCACCGGGCACTACGCCATTCAGGGCAACTACAAGGGCTATCAGGTGTGGGACATCACCGACCCCACCAAGCCCGCCCTGAAGACGGCCTACGTCTGTCCGGCCTCCCAGAGCGACGTCTCGGTGTACAAGAACCTGCTGTTCGCGTCCGGCGAGGACCTCTCGGCCCGGCTCGACTGCGGCACCGAGGGGGTACAGGACACGGTCAGCAAGGAGCGGCTCCGCGGACTCCGAATCTTCGACATCAGCGACATCACCCATCCGAAGAACGTCGGGAACGTGCAGACCTGCCGCGGCTCGCACACCCACTCGGTGCTGGTGGATCCCAAGGATACCGAGAACGTGTACGTCTACATCTCGGGGTCTTCCCGGGTGCGGTCGCCCAGCGAGCTGCCCGGGTGCAGCGATGCGGTGCCCACCCGGGATCCCAACTCCGCCCTGTTCCGCATCGAGGTGATCAAGGTCCCAGTGGCCCATCCCGAGCAGGCCGCCATCGTCAGCTCTCCCCGGATCTTCAACGGCCTGGTGGCCCCGCCGAAGCACGGCGAGACCCCGCAGGACAGCATCGAGAATGCGAAGCAGGTCGCGGCGGCGAAGGCGTCGGGCGGGTTCACGGCCAAGATCATGGGCGAGGAGATGGTCCTGCCTGACCGCTTCACCGGGCCGATGCTGGACAGCATCGTCAAGGCTCGGCAGGGCACCGGCGCACCCACGGCGGCGGACAGCGCCGCACTGCGCGCGGCCATTCCTGGCTTGGTCGCCGCGATGATGGGTCCGATGCCGGACAGCACCGGCGGCCCACCTCCGGGACCCACCCAGTGCCACGACATCACCCTGTACCCGGCCATCGGCCTGGCCGGCGGGGCCTGCGGCGGCTACGGGCTCCTGCTCGACATCCATGATCCGAGCCATCCGGAGCGCATCGGCGCGGTGGCCGACTCGAACTTCTCCTACTGGCATTCCGCGACCTTCAATAACGACGGCACCAAAATCCTCTTCTCCGATGAATGGGGTGGCGGCGGACAGCCGAAGTGCCGCAAGACGGACCCCCGCGAATGGGGAGCGGACGCGATCTTCACGATCGCAGATCGCAAGATGCAGTTCCAGAGCTACTACAAGCTCCCGGCGGTGCAGACGCCGGAGGAGAACTGCGTGGCCCACAACGGGTCTTTGATCCCGATCCCGGGGCGGGACGTGATGGTGCAGGCGTGGTACCAGGGTGGCCTCTCGGTGTTCGACTGGACCGACGCCGCCCATCCCAAGGAGATCGCCTTCTTCGATCGCGGGCCGATGGACTCGACCCGGATGGTCGGCGCCGGGTACTGGTCGACCTACTGGTACAACGGTGTGATCGTCGGGTCCGAGATCGCGCGCGGCCTCGACATCTTCGAGCTCACACCGAGCGGGTTCCTCTCGCAGAACGAGATCGACGCGGCCAAGACGGTGCACCTCGATTACCTGAACGTGCAGGGCCAGCCGAAGCTGGCCTGGCCGCCGAGCTTCGCGCTGGCACGGGCGTACCTGGACCAGCTCGAGCGCTCGAAGGGGCTCGCATCTGACCGCATCTCCGCTGCCCGGGAGGCGCTGGCGAGCGCTGAGAAGAGCTCGGGAACGGCGCGGCAGGATTCGCTGACCAAGCTGGCAACGGACTTGGACGGGGATGCGGGCGGTGCGGGGGACGCGGCCAAGGTGCGGACCCTGGCCGGCGCGGTGAGGCAGCTCGCCGGTACCACGAGCTGAGGAACGAGATGCCGGGCGTCAGCGGTCCTCGATCACCTCCACCCGGCCGATCCGGTCGCCCTCGAGGATCCGCTCGGCCACCGCCTGTCCGCCGTCGATCCGGGCGAAGACGGTGTACTCGTGGTCGAGCACCGGATTGTCCACCAGGTTGATGAACCACTGACCGTCGCCTGTGTCGCGGCCCCGGGCCGAAATCCCGACCGTGCCGCGGGCATGAGTCCGCATGGTCAGCTCGTCACGCATGAACGCAGCGTCCCCGACGTACTCGCTGGCGTCGGGGCCGCCGCCCTGGATCACGAAGTTCGGCTCCGCCCGCTGGAAAACCTTCCCGTCGTAGAACCCCTCCCGAACCAGCCGTAGCACCCGGGCTACCGTGGCCGGCGCCTCGTCGGGAAAGAGCCGCAGCGTGAAGCGGCCGCCGCCGCTCGACGGCGCCATGGTCACCCCGAGCCGGACGCTCCGGCGAAGAAAGACCTCCGCCAGGGGCTCCCCGCGGATCGGCAGCGGGACCGGGCGGGCCTGGACCGGCGTGCGGCTCCATCCGGTGAGCAGTGCCGCGACCGTGGTGGCCACCGTGGTGTCGTAGTCAGCAAGGTAAGTCCGGAGCCGGGAAGCGGTCTCTGTCGAGCCGAGCTCGCCGATGCGCTCCAGCATTGCCATGCGGGGATCGCGTGCGTTCTCGCTCCGGTGCGCACTCAGGCTGTCGAAGGCGTCGAGCAGCGAAGCAAGGGCGGCGGAATGGGGAGAGCCCTTGAGCGCCTGGGCCGCCGCGAGCGCGACCTGATGGCCGTCCGAGCCGAGTGCTCTGAGATAGATGCTGTCGGCCTCATGTCCGGCGGTCGCCGCCAGCCCTGCGATGGCGGCCTCTTGCACGTTGTGGTCCCGGTCGGCCGCGAGGTGGAAGAGCGTCGCCCGCGCGCCGACCAGCGCCGCGGCGCGCGCAGCATACTGCCTGACCTCGCTTCGCTGCGCTCCGGAGGCCCGTGGCAGTCGGGCGGCGGCGGCGGCGGTGTCGAGGCGCGCCAGCGCGAGCAGGGCGTGCGCTTCCACCTGCCAGCGGTGGTCCGGGGGCCCGCGCGTGACTGTACTCGCAGCGACCCGCCCGAGCGCGGCCGCCGCGGCGCCGGAGTCGGCGCATCCGCTCCCGAGCGAGTCGATGGCGGTGAGCACCACGTAGGGCTCTCGGTCACGGGTCGCGGACAGGATCGGGGCGCAGTCGGGCGGGGTGTCGCCGAGGCGCGCGGCGGCGACGGTCTCGAGGCGAACGATGGTGCTCGAGTCGGCCTGGGCGCGGCGAATCAGAATCCTCCGAAGGGGCGGAGAGAGCGAGCCGCTGCCACGCAGCACCATCCGGCGGGTCTCGTCGTCCCGGTCGCGGATGGCGTGCATGGCCGTGGCGCTGTCGAGCCCGGCCGCCACCGCCAGCGTCAGCAGGGCGAGGCGGCGCACCGTGGTGTCCGGCGCGCTGATGGCCGCCCGCCGGAGCAGCAGCGCGGAGGCGGGGGTGAGATTTCCTGTCGTCCGTCTCACCCGCGCCAGCGTATACATCCCGTGGACCAGGCCAGGCGTGGCCTGCGTCTGGAGCCGTGCCCGAATCGCGTTCTCCGCGTCACGCGCAGCTGCGCTGTCGGCCAGCGGCAGCCGGCCCAGGGACTGCCCCAGGGCGTCGACGACCCGGGCATCGGTCTCGGTCGAGAGTCTGTGAGTCAGCGCGGCCGCGGCCTCACGAGTGGTGAGCCGAGCGGTGTCCGAGGTCGTGGTGCCACGGCGGACGCCGCGCATCGACTGGGCGATGGCATTCGCCGCCTCGGCGCGGATCGCGGGGAGAGTGTCGCTCAGGAATGGGAGCAGGACGCGTCCGAGCTCGGGCCGCTGAAGCCGGCCGAGCCCGCGGACGGAGAGCCGGCGAAGCAGGGTGTCGATGCCCGTCAGAGCGGTCAGGAGTGGTCTCAGGCCGATGGCGCCGGTCCCCCGTGCGTCCTCGGCCACGAGCAGGCGCTGGAGGGCCGCGGTATCGACCGAAGCTGGCGATTGGGCCGACCCGGTTCCGGACCACAGCGTCAGCGTCACACAGAAGAGCACTGGATGCGCAGACATGGGTTTCTTCAATCGGCCGGGCGGCCGGCTGCGTCCCAGGCCTGAACCGTCACCCACACCTCTCGCGAGACCGTGACGCCGTCAGGGAAGTGTGATCCGAAATCCGTGCGGAGCCGCGGTGCATGCTCGGCAAGATACCGCTCCAGGTCCGCTTCGCTCTGCGCCTCATACCAGACCCGGTACCGACCCGGGGCCGCGCGGGTCAGCATCGCTCCCTGGAAGCATCCCGTTCCCAGGATCTCCGGAATATGGCGCTCCCGCATATAGCGCTCGTAGGCTTGGACCAGATGCGGGAACACCAGGGCGGTGATCTCGTAGGTGACCATTTGGATCGGCTCCGCTTGAAGATCCACGCTGATCGATTCCGCCGCAGCAGTGGTTCTGGGACTGTCGGAAACGTCTCCAGCTCCAAGTATGTCGTGCCGAGCCGGTAAGGCGCCACCATTTTTGCGGATGGGAGGCCGATGACCACATCATCGATACAGCCCAGCGCATCCCCTGCCACGCCTTGCAGTCGAATCACGAGGGCGCGCTCGGCTCCATCACCTCGACCGGCATCTCCGGCCGGATCGTCCCACCCTGGAGGACCCGCGCAAACCAGCCTCGCCGACCCTTGAGTGTCCGGAGGAATACCGGTCCCGTGTCGACGCCTACGTAGGGAAGGGAATAGAGGATCGTGCAGGGATCGCAGGCCTTGCTCACTTCGAGCAGAACCGGCCCCACGCGCACTCGCGCGCCCGGCTGCAGCGCGCCCGCTGGGACATCGGCCACCGTGAGATTCTCCCCCAGCTCCCCCGGCTGCACCGGCCAGCCTTCCGCTCGCAGGTCAGCCAGAATCTCCTCGCTCAGGAGGAGGACGGCCTGATCCGGGTCCCCGCTCGCCTTCTCGGTCCGCCATCGGTTGAAGTCGCCCTCGACACCATGAGGGGTGATCGTCAGATGGGACACTGCTCGCTTGGGAAGTCCGCGAGCCCGCCCCTCCTTGGGCTTGAGATGAAGCTGGATCACGCGACCTCGCACCGGCGCGCCGGGGCCGGTCACGTTTGGCGCCCGACGGTCAGCACGACCCGGAACCGCGCCTTGCCGCTCATCATGCGCTCGTACCCTTCGGCAGCCCGCTCCAGCGGAAACATCTCGTTCATCGACCGCACGCCGGTGCGCGCGCTGAAGGCGAGCGTATCCTGCGAGTCGATGGATGTTCCGGAATACCAGCCTTTGATCGAGCGGCGGCCGCCGAGCAATGACAGGGGAGAGACCTGCATCGAGTGCGCCGCCCCCACGATCAGGAGCGTGCCGTTGACGGCCAGGCCACCCTGGACGGCACTCATGGCCTCGCCACTGGTCGCCGTCGCCAGAATCACTTTGGCGCCGCCCAGCTTCAGCAGCTCCGCCGCGGGATCCTGAGACTGGCTGTCGATATACACCGACGCTCCCAGCTGCAGGGCCAGCGGTTCCTTGTCCCTTCCCCGTGCGATGCCGACCGCGTGAAATCCCATCTTTGCGGCATACTGGACCCCGAGGTGGCCGAGCCCGCCCAGGCCGAGGACGGCAACGACGTCGCCCGGACGGGCGCCGGAGTTCCGCAGCGCATTGAAGGTGGTGAGGCCCGCGCACATGAGCGGGGCCGCATCGACCGGCGGAAGCTCGGCCGGCATCAGGGCGACGGCGCTCGCGGGGGCGATCATGTACTCCGCGTAGCCGCCATCGAGCGTGATCCCGGTGATCTGACCCGTCACGCAGGCGAAGAAGTCTCCTCGGCGGCACGGATCGCAGCGCCCGCAATAACCGCCGTTCCATCCCACGCCAACCCGCTGGCCGGGCTGCCATCCGAGGGTACCGGGGCCGACCGCATCGATCATCCCGGCCACCTCGTGGCCGGGAACCCGCGGGTACTGGATGCCCGGGTAGGCCCCCTCCTTGGTCAGGGAATCGCTGTGGCAGATGCCACACGCCTGCACCCGGATTCGTACCGAGCCCGCGCCCGGCTCCGGTATCTGCCGCTCGACGATCTCGAAGGGTCCGTTTGGGCGGGGGACCTGTACCGCCCACATGGTCGCCATGATTGCTCAGCCTCGTTCGGTCTTCACCGGAAGTTAGGCTGACTGGCCTCGCCTGCCTTCGGTTGACGGACTCCGGATATCTGACTAAGGTCAGAGAATGCTGGCTGACGAGATTTCCCAGGTCCGGCGCTTCAATCGGATGGTGACCCAGCGCGCCGGCGCATTGGATGATCACTTCCTCGGGCGCGATCGCCCGCTGGGGGAGTCGCGCCTCCTGTACGAGATCGGCCAGAACGGCGCGGACCTCCGCGACCTGCGCCGGCGCCTGGGGCTCGATTCCGGCTATGTCACCCGGCTGGTCCAGGCGCTGGAGGAGAAAGGCCTGGTCCGCCTCGGCGGGGGAACCGGGGACCAGCGGGTGCGGAAAGCCCGCCTGACCGCCGCCGGTCGGCGGGAGGTCGGAGAGATGAATCGGCGCGCCGACCAGCTTGCCGCGGCTCTCCTCGATCCACTCACGCCGGCTCAGCGGATGCGCCTGGTCGAAGCGATGGCGGAGGTGCATCGACTGCTGCAGCCGGCCGGACTTGAGATCGAGAGGGTCCACCCGGCGAGCCCGGCCGCCCGATGGTGCGTCGGTCAATACTTCAGCGAGCTCGACAAGCGGTTCGAATCCGGATTCGACCCCGGCGCCAGTCTGCCGGCCGACGATCGGGATCTCCTCCCGCCCCGAGGCGCGTTCCTGGTGGCCTCGGTCGATGGTGAGCCGGTCGCGAGCGGCGCGGTGAAGTTCATCGCTCCCGGGGTGGCCTCACTCAAGCGAATGTGGGTCGCCGATGGAGTACGGGGACTGGGCATTGGTCGGCGCATGCTGGAGGCCCTGGAGGCCCAGGCGCGCGAGCTCGGCCTGACCACCCTTCGACTCGAGACCAACCACAACCTCCAGGAAGCCATTCGGTTGTACCGGAGCGCCGGCTATCGGGAAGTGCCGGCCTTCAACGCTGATCCCTACGCCGATCATTGGTTCGAAAAGCGCCTCGGCTGAGCCCGTCCTTCGGAACCCGAGCGCTCTGGCGCCGGTTCCTGTCCAAGATCTGGAGGACTGCAGACGAGGCATTCATTGATAGACCGGGAGGTTCCCATGAAAATCGGCATCATCGGCGCGGGCAACATCGGCGGCACCCTGGCACGCCGGCTCGCCGCGCTGGGACACGAGGTATCCATCGCCAACTCGCGCGGGCCCGAGACGCTGTCCGGGCTGGCGAAAGAAATCGGCGCGAGAGCGGTGACCGTGGAGCAAGCCGCCCGGGCGGGGGAGGTGGTCATCGTGAGCATTCCCGTCAAGAACATCTCCCGTCTGCCAGCCGGTCTCTTCGATGGCGTCCCCGAGGACGTGGTCGTGGTGGATACGGGCAACTACTACCCGCAGCGCGACGGCCGGATCGACCCCATCGAGAACGACACGACCGAGACCCGCTGGGTGTCCGACCAGCTCCGCCGGCCGGTGGTCAAGGCGTTCAACAACATCTACGCCCGGCACCTGCTGGAGCGCGGCAAGCCCAAGGGCACCCCTGGTCGCATCGCTCTGCCCGTGGCGGGCGACGATCGACGCGCCAAAGAGGTCGTCATCCGGCTGCTCGATGAGCTTGGATTCGACGGGGTGGACGCGGGTGGGCTGGATGAGTCCTGGCGGCAGCAGCCCGGCACCCCGGTCTACGGCACGGACTTCGACGCTGCCGGCGTGCACCGCGGGCTGTCCGAAGCGAAGCAGGAGCGCCCCCCCGAGCTTCGTGCGACTGGCAGTTCTGCCAAGGCCGGCCGCAGCTGACTTGCAGCCCTGACCCGGGGAGCTGACCGTTCCCCGGGCCGGGGCTTGACTTTCGCCTCCATGTGTTGAAATATCAGCAGAGCACGGCCGACCTTGTGACCTGTCACCGCGGAAGTAGCCATGACCCAGCGACCCACAACCGAGGATCTCAGTCGCCGCGAGCGGCAGGTCATGGAGATCCTGCATCGCCGCGGCGAATCCACCGTCGCTGAGATCATGCAGGCGCTCCCCGATCCGCCGACCTACTCAGCGGTCCGCTCCATCCTCCGCATTCTCGGCGAGAAGAAGCTGATCGCGCACAAGGAAGACGGCCCTCGCTACGTCTACTTCCCCTCCAAGCCCACCGACAAGGCGCGGGATGATGTGCTCGCCCACGTCGTCCGGACCTATTTTGCCGGGTCGACCGAGCAGGCGGTGACCGCGCTGCTCAAGCTGTCCGACGCCGATGTGGACGAAGCCGAGCTGGTCCGGCTGCGCGAGAAGATCCGCCGCGCGCGGCGCAACGAGCAGTAGAGGTCACCATGCCGAGCTCCCTCTCCGATCTGCTGGCGAGCGCCGCCGCCGAGTTTCCGGCGGCGCTGCCCACGCTGCTCCTGTTGCTCAAGGCGACCGGTCTGCTCCTGGCCGCGCTCGGCGCCTCCCTCGTCCTGCAGCGCGCCTCGGCCGGGTCCCGGCACGTGGTCTGGCTAGTGGTGCTCGTGGCCCTGCTGGTCTTGCCGGCGCTCGCCGCCTGGGGTCCGCTTCCCGTCCGTGTGCTCCCGGCTGCGCCTGCTGCCGTCCGAGTGGCAGCCGAGCCGAGAGCGGCTCAGGATGTCGCCCCGTCGGCGGAGCAGCCCTTGCCAGCCGGAGCCGACGGGCCGAGCCACTCCGGCGTTGTGGCCGGGCGGCCGTATACCCTCGGCATGACCCTGTTCGGTGCATGGGCGCTCGTCGCGCTCGCACTCGCGGGGCGCCTGGTCTACGGCGCCTGGTCGGTGCGCCGGATCGTGCGTCGCGCGGAGCCGCTCGACGATCTCGCCTGGCAAACTCCTCTCTATGAAATCGCCGACCGGCTGGGTCTCGACGCGGCCCCTCGGCTTCTCCGCAGCGAGGATGTGAAGATGCCGTTCGCCGCCGGCCTGCTCGCGTCCACCATCGTCCTCCCCGCCGAAAGCGATGGCTGGAGCGCCGAACGGCGCAGCGCGGTCCTGGTCCATGAGCTGGGCCACATCCGGCGGCATGATCTGATCGGCCACACGCTTGGCCGCATCGCGTCGGCCCTGTACTGGTTCCACCCGCTCGTGTGGACGGCGGCCCGGCGGCTCCGCGCCGAGAGCGAGCGCGCGTGCGACGACATCGCCCTCGTCTTCGGCGCGCGGCCGAGCGACTATGCGGAGCATCTGCTGGATATCGTCACCTGCGTCCGGGATCACGCCACTCCCTCGGTGGCGCTCGCGATGGCGCAGCGGAAGGAGTTCGAGGGGCGCATGCTGGCCATTTTGAATCCGGAGCTCCGCCGCCGCGGCCCGAGCCGGTTGCAGGTGGTCTCGCTGGCGGGTGGGCTTGCCCTGCTCACGTTGGTGGTGGGCGCCGCGTCACCGGTGCCGCGCGCGGCTGCTCCCCGGGGCTCCGCCATGGCGCGGGACTCGAATCCGACCGACGACCGGGCTGCCGTGCTCGCCAGGACCCTGCGCACCGATTCGAGTGCCGCGGTACGAAGGGTTGCGGCCTGGGGATTGAGCTCGTACGCCACGACGGAGGTGGGCCTGCCCGCGCTGATCGGCGCGCTCGGGCGCGATGCCGACGCGTCGGTTCGCGAGATGTCCGCCTGGGCACTCGCCGAGGCGCAGAGCGGTTCGGCCGCGACGGCCGCACTGGCCAAGGCGGTACGCACGGACCGGGACCCGGCCGTGCACGCCACGGCGGTGTGGGCGCTGGGCGAGTTGGGTGACGAGACAGCCGTGGAGACTCTGGTCGGCGTGCTGAGCGACTCCGATCCGGCGGTGCGGGAGGTCGCGGCGTGGTCCATCGGCGGATGTCGTCCGGAGCGGGCACCCGGTGCGCTGATTGCCGCGCTCTCCGACCGCGATCTCAGGGTCCGCCGGTCGGCCGCCTGGGCGCTCTACACCATCGAGGATGCCAGCGCGGCGAGCGCCATCGAGGCCGCGTTCCAGCGCGAGCACGATGCCGAGCTGCGGCGCGACCTTGTCAAAGCGCTCGGCGCCATGGGCGACGGGTCGGTCGACGCACTCCAGCGGCTCGTCGGCTCCGCGGACCCCGAGATTCGGCGGGAGGCTGTCACGGCGCTCGCCGGCGGCCGGGCATCGGGGCCCTGGCCCTGGCCTCGCCCGGAGCCGCGGCCGTTTCCCTGATCCCCCCATCACGGGTATCGGGCTTTTGTCGTGGACCGGAGTGCTGAAATTTCACCATAGGCGGCACCGCGCGCCGCATCACGGGAGCAGACATGTCACGGATGGGATTCACTCTCGCCGCCCTGGTGCTGTGGGGCCGACCGCTCCAGATCGCGCCGACGCAGGGCGTTCGCGAGCTCCTCGCCTCGGCCCGCGGCGCTCCGGCCCTGCTCTGCAGTCTGGCCGCCGACGCGATCGGCAACAGCGGCTGGAAGAGTCACCGGACCGAAGCGCCGGTGACACCGCTCGGGCAGCTCGAGCCTCCTCCCTCGGGCGATGCAGAACGGGTGCAGGCTTCTCCCGAAGACGTGCGGCTCCTGCTCGAGAGCTTATCTGCCACCGATGGGTGCGTCCGCGAGATCGCGGTCCGGTTGCTCGGGACTCAGGCGGGGGGATCGATCGTCGCCGGG
>JBJMOX010000131.1:0-13512 GCA_045803515.1 Gemmatimonadales bacterium | reverse complement strand
TGGGCGACTCGGCAGCGATCCGCTGGAGTGCCGCCAGATCGAACCGTTCCCGGCTCCGCCGGGTGACGAACGCGGCTCCGTCGGCCACCAGGCGATCCCGTCCGAGCGCTGCTTCGAGCATCACCAGAGAGGCCCCGTCGCCCACGGTGACGCCCGAAGTCCGCGCCGTCGTGCCCAGCGCCTCGATGTCTCGGTCGAGGTCCCGCTCCAGATCCGCCGCGCGGGTGAGCGCTTCCACCAGGCGCGGAGCCATGGCACGCTTGATGGCGGGATGGGTGCTGTCGAGGCAGATCACCCCCAGCGGGGCCAGGAGCTCGGCCATGGCGCCGGCGTAGCTTCCGGCGACCGTCGCATCCGGATGATAGTGACGCCCCAACCAGTCGAGCGTGGACTGGCGAAACTCGGAGGGCGGGAGGTCGGCCGCGAGTCGCTCGAGCACCGGACTGATGCCCGGCCCGAGCGGTTCGCGATACATCGGGGTGAGCGGAGCTTCCGGCGGCCGCGGCGGCAACGACGCAGTGACGATGGTTCCATCGGCGGCGATCCAGGAGGTCTGGCTCGCTTCGGCAAAGTCGTGGTCGTCGCCCGCCAGCCAGAACACCGGTACCACGGGCCGCGACCACTGTCGCTCGAGCACCCGGGCCAGCGCCGCCGCCGAGAGCGCCTTGTGAATGGTGTACAGCGGGCCGGTGAAGAGCCCGGGCTGCTGTCCCGTGGTGACGGCCAGTGCGCCGGGGCGCTCCAGGCGGGCGATGCCCGTCTCCCGCGCCCCTGAGGCGACGAACGCCTCCGCCAGCCTGGGGTCGAAATCATCCGATCTGGGGCGGGGACGGTCGAGCGGCCCGTCCACGATCGGCGTCGCGACGAAACGGAGCGTCATGCCGTCTGGCCGAAGAGAATCGTGCGTGGCGAGCTGGCGCTGAGTGGGGCGGCCTCGTAGTCGCCGAAGCGATGCCGGAGGATGATGCCTGCGTCGAGCAGCATTGCGGCAATCTCCTCCGACTCGAACAGCCGCACTCGCTCGATGAACTGCTGGCTGCCGCTCTCGATCGACTTGCACACGTACCGCCCATCGGGAGACACCGAGCGGCCGACCCGGAACTCCACCCCTCCGACGTGCAGCATCTCCCTGGGCACCAGGCGCCGGCGAACGGCAGCGGCGTTCAGGAAATCGAGGACGAACCAGCCGCCGGAGCGCAGCGTGGAGACCATCTCGCGGAGGGCGGCGGCGTGTTCGGCGTCGTTCTCGAAGTACCCGAAGCTGGTGAAGAGATTGACCGTGAGATCCATCGAGCCGGGCCGCACCGGCAGGTACCGCATGTCGGCCCGAATGAGCGGGGCGTCGGTCACGCCCTGCGCGATGCGCAGGAGGGTTGCCGAGAGATCCAGGCCGAAACAGCGGGCGCCGGCCGAGCAGAAGGCCCGGGCGTGGCGCCCGGCGCCGCAGGCGACGTCGAGCACCCGCCAGCCGGGCTGAAACGGTGCCGTGCCGACGATGAGCTCCACCGCACGGGCCGCCTCGGCATCATCCCGGTGGGGATAGAGCTGGAGATATTTCTCGCCGAACCACTCCTCGAACCACTCGGTCACTGACCGCTCATCTGGCACCCTTGTGATAGGGTTCACCCCGAAGAATGGTGAACGCCCGGTACAGCTGCTCCAGGACCACCAGACGGGCCAGCTCGTGTGGCAGGGTGAGCGGGCCGAGGCTCCAGCGCATGTCCGCGCCGGCCAGCAGCTCCGGGGCGAGCCCGTTGGAGCCCCCTAGCAGCAACGCCAGTGGCCGCGCGGCGAGCTGCCAGCGCTCCAGCTGTGCGGCCAGAGCCTGGCTGGTGAGCGGTCGTCCCTCGCGAGCCAGCGCCACCACCGTGGCGCCTGAGGGCACCCGCTCCTGAAGCCGCGTCGCTTCCTGCTGGCGCTGTGACGCGAGGGTCGGGGCACGCGCCGCCTCGCGCACCTCCAACTCGCCTACCCGGGCGTACCGGCCCAGCCGGCGGAGATAGTCGTCGCACGCCTCCCGGAGGCTCGGCCGCAGCTTCCCTACCGCCAGGAGCGCGATCTCCACCTACGCGTACATCCCCCGGAGCCGGTGCACCGTCGCGACCCGCTGGATGGCCAGCATGTACGCGCCGATCCTGAGGTTGACGCCGTGCCGTCGCGCCATTTCGACGACCTCCTCGAAGGATCCCACCATGATCCGCTCCAGGCGCGAGTTGACGGTCTCTTCATCCCAGAAGTAGCCACCCCGGTCCTGGACCCACTCGAAGTAGCTCACCGTGACGCCGCCCGCGTTGGCCAGGATGTCGGGGATCACGAAGACGCCCTTCTCCTCCAGGACCTTATCCGCACCGGCCGTGGTCGGACCGTTGGCGCCCTCGCAGATGATCCGCGCTTTGATGTCGCTCGCGTTCTGGCTGGTGATCACGTTTTCCATCGCGGCGGGCACCAGCACCTCGCAGTCCAGTGTCAGCATCTCGTCGTTGGTGAGGTGCTGGGCCTCCTTGTACTCGCTGAGGAAGCGGTGCTGGCGCACGTGCTGCTGCAGCTCCCGGATCCGAAGCCCCTTCGGGTTGTACAGGGCGCCCGATTTGTCGCTGACGGCCACGATGATGAGCCCCAGCTCCTCCATCAGCTGCGCCGTGATCGAGCCCACGTTCCCGAACCCCTGCACCACCACCCGGGTTCCCTCGATCGGCATGCGCAGCCGCTTGAGCGCCTCGCGGGTCACGATCATGCACCCCCGTCCCGTGGCTTCCCGGCGGCCCAGGGAGCCGCCCATCTCGATCGGTTTGCCGGTCACCACGGCGGTGACGGTGTGGCGCTTGTGCATGGAGTAGGTATCCATGATCCAGGCCATCATCCGCTCGTTGGTGTTGACGTCCGGTGCCGGTACGTCCGAGTCGGGGCCCAGGGTATCGATGATGGCGGAGGTGTAGCGGCGGGTGATGCGCTCGAGCTCGGCGTTGGAGAGGGTGGCGGGGTCGCAGATCACGCCGCCCTTGGATCCCCCGAACGGGATATTGACCACCGCGCATTTCCAGGTCATCCACGCCGCCAGCGCCTTCACCTCGTCCAGCGTCACGTTCATGTCGAATCGGATGCCGCCCTTGGCCGGACCGCGCGAGGTGTTGTAGAGGACCCGGTACCCGGTGTAGACCTCCACCTCGCCGCTGTCACGCAGGAATGGCACTGACACGATGATCTGCTTCTCGGGGCTCCGGAGCACCTTGTAGTGCCCGGGGTCGAGACTCAGCCGCTGGGCCGCGTAGTCGAAGCGGGACATCATCGCTTCGAACGGATTCTCCTCGTTGAGGAAGGTGTCCTTCTCGGGTCGGATGACGAACTGACTGGTGGGTCGACTGGCGGAGGTCATAGGAAGTCCGGGTTGCTCCGAAGAATTTTTTTTAGAGGTGTTCGACCGGTGTGACGACGGCGTCCAGCGCGGCGGCGATCCGCTCGCCGCCTTCCTCCCAGACCAGATCCAGCATGGCCACGAGGGGCTCCGGCACGGCGTGGGGCCAGCGGTCGCGCAGCTTCACCGCATCCTTCTGGGTGATCACCACGTGATCGGCCCGACGGGCCGCATGCGCCAGCCAGGCGACGTCCTCGTCCCGATAGTCGTGGTGGTCCTTCCAGGTGGCGACCTGGACCGCCGCGCCGGTCGCCTTGGTCTGGGCCACGAACGCGTCCGGATCGGCGATCCCCGACGCGGCCACGACCCGCTTCCCTGCCAGCGACTCGGCGGGTACTCGCGTGCGACTGACCAGCCCCTCTAGGGTCCGGAGGCTGAGATGGACGACGGCCAGGGGTCCCTGCACCCGGCCTTGCAGTTGCTGCAGCAGGGCGTGGGCCGCCTCGAGGGTGGCCCGCTTGCGGGTGACGATCACCGCGTCTGCGCGCTCCAGCGCATTCCAGCCCTCGCGCCAGGGACCCGCAGGCAGCGACCAGCGCACCGCGCGAGTCGTCTCGGCGCTCATCACGGCGATATTCAGGTCACGGCGAACGTCGAGTCGCTGGTACGCGTCGTCGAGTACCAGCACCTGGGCCCCATTGGCGAGCGCTCGCTCAGCGCCCGCGGCCCGGTCCGGATCCGCCACCACGACGGCCCGTGGCACCGAATCTTGATGGACCAGCGTCTCGTCGCCACCATAGCCCCGAAGGAGAATGCCCGGCGTGAGGCCGCGCGCCACATAGTGGGCGGCGATCCAGCTGGCGATCGGCGTCTTCCCCGAGCCGCCCACCGTGAGGTTCCCGACCGCCACCGTGGGAAGCGGGAGGTCCCGCACCGGCAGCCACCCCTGCCGGTAGGCCATCTCACGCCCCACCATGGCCGCATGCCAGAGGCCGGATACCGGGAGCAGGGCCAGCCGGGCGAGACGAGCGTCGGCCCGGCGACTGGTCCAGAGCCAGCGCATCACCCGGTGGGTATCCCCCCGTCGAGTCACGGCGCGGCCTCGGCGATCTCATCCAGGCCTTGGCGCGCCTCCTTCATGCCCTGGGCAAGCCCCGTGTCGCCCGGGGCGACTTCGAAGGGCCGCCCGTACAGCACGCGCACCCGCGCGGCGGGCTTGGGAATGACGAAGCGGTCCCACGAGTGCAGTCGCCAGGCTCGGTCGGCTACGGCGTGCAGCGGCACGATCACGGCTCCTCCGCGCTGGGCGGCCGCCACCACTCCCGGCTTGAGCTCACGCCGAGGCCCGCGCGGCCCATCCGGCGTGAAGGCCACCGCGTGCCCTGCCTGGAGCTCCCGTACCGCGCCGAGCAGAGCCCGTGCGGCGCCACGGGTACTGGAGCCACGCACCGCGCGATAGCCGAGCGAGCGCGCCAGGTCCGCGAGATACTGCCCGTCACGCGCCTCACTCACCACGATGGCGATCGCCTGCCGGCGGTGCTGCCAGAGCAGCGGGAGCAGCGCCTCGTGCCAGAGCAGGAAGACCACGGGCCGCCTGGCCTCGTGGAGCGCGCGCCAGCGCTCCTCGTGCACCGTTCGGATCCGCCAGGAGCGGGCGAGCAGCCGGACCGCCGGCCCCGCCAGCAGCCGGGCGGCACCGGGTGGGACCTTCAGCCGCACGCCGCGAGGAGCTCATCGGCGAGCTCGACGACGCGGGTGGCGGCTCCGGCGGCACCCAGCCGGCTCCGCACCAGGGCCAGTCCCTCGTGCTGCGCGACGGTGCGCGGGTCGGCCGGATCGAGCAGCGGCCCCAGCGCGCGGGCCAGTGGGCCGGCCTCGGCCTGGTTCTGCAACAGCTCGGGGACCACTTCCCGCTCGGCGACCAGGTTGACCAGGCTGACCCATCGCACCGTCCGGAGTCGTTGAAAGGTGTGCCAGGTGAACGGGTGCACCTTGTATGCGACCACCATGGGAACGTCGGCCAAGGCGGCTTCCAGGGTGGTGGTTCCCGACTTGGCCAGCGCTGCGTCCGCGGCGGCAAAGAGCGAGAGGGGATCGCCCCGGACGATCTCGATCGGGCCCGGATCGGGATAGTCATCATTCAGGGTACCGGCAACCACCACATGATCGCACCGGCCCTCCCGGAGCAGACGGAGCGCCGCATCCCGGAAAGGGCGCCACAATCGGCGGATCTCCTGGCTCCGGCTGCCGGGAAAGATCCCCAGCACCCGGCTCTCCGGCGAGAGCCCGAGCCGCGCTCGTGCGGGCCCTCGGCCCGGCCATGGCCCCTGGTCCACCAGCGGGTGTCCCACGTACTCGCTCCGGAGGCCCAGGCCACCGAAGAACGGCTGCTCGAAGGGAAGCACAACGGCCAGGCGGTCGACGGCGGCGGCGAAGCGCCGAGCGCGACCGGGACGCCAGGCCCAGAGCTGGGGCGCAATGTAGTAGAGCACCTTGGTCCCCGCCCGGCGCGCGGCCTCGGCGACTCGCAGGTGAAAGCCGGGATAGTCGATGAGGATGACCAGATCGTACCGTCCGGTCTCGAAATCCCGCCGCAGGGCCCGGAGCAGCCGCAGGTGGGCCGAGAGCTTGGTCACGACTTCCACCAGGCCGAACGCGGCGAGACCTTCCATGGGGTAGCGGATGGTGGCGCCCGCCTCCGCCATGCGCGGACCGCCGAGCGCGTCGATCACGGCCTCCGGATACCGCAGTCGCAGGGCGCGAACCACACCGGCGCCGTGCAGATCACCCGAGGGCTCGCCGGCGGAGATGAATATGCGAGGAGTGGCCCGCGCAATCATCCGAGCGACGTCGCGGCGAGCGGCGAGGCCCGGACCGCGTCGGTGACGCGGAACGCCAGTGCCAGTGCCGCCCGCCCTTCCTCGCCCCGCACGACCACCTCACGCTGCCCCTGCACCGCGTGTACGAAGCTCTGCAGCTCGAGCGCGAGCGCGTCGGCCTCCGGCGCCTCGAGGGCGATCCGCTCGACCACGTCGCTCAGCTGCTTCCCGGTGCCCGGCGTCCAGCCGCTTCGGACCCGCATGAACTCCCCGCCGCCGCTGGCGAGATCGAGCGAGAAATAGCCGTTCGGCTGGAACAGCCGCAGCCGGCGGATACGCTCCCGGGAGACCCGGGACGCGGTGGCCAGCGCCACGGTGCCGTTGGCGAACTCCACCCGGGCGTTGGCGATGTCGAGATGGGAGGAGAGGAGCGGGAGACCCGACGCGCGGACCTCGCTCGCCTCCGCGCCTCCGGTGAGGTGCAGCACCAGGTCGAGGTCATGAATCATGAGATCGAGCACCACGGCGACGTCGGTGCCGCGGGGCTGAAAGGGAGCCAGGCGCTGGCTCTCGATGTAGCGCGGCCCGTCGAGATACGGCTCCGCCGCGCGGAGCGCGCGATTGTACCGCTCGATGTGACCGACCTGGAGCTGCACCGCGCTTCGCACCGCGGCCGCGATCAGCGCATCCGCCTCAGCCAGAGACGCTGCCAACGGCTTTTCCATCAGCACCGGCACACCGCGTGCGAGGGCCTGGACACCCACGGCCGCATGGGCCGGCGTGGGAACCGCGACGGTCACCGCCTGGACCCGCCCGAGCATCTCGTCCAGGTCCGCGTACCACCGCGTCCCGAACTCCGCCGCCACCCGTGTCCCACGGTCGGCGTCGATGTCGCAGACCCCGACGAGACACACACCCGGGAGTTGCGCGAGGTGGCGAGCATGATGACGCCCCAGGGCACCGACCCCGACGACCCCGACCGGCAGCGGCGCGCTCACGCTGGCACGCCGCGTTCGGACGACTCGACGAAGGCCAGGAAGCGCTCCACTTCCGGGAACGCCGGCAGATCGCTCCGCGCGCGGTCCAGCGCCTGCGAGAGGTTGAGATCGGAATTGAAGAACAGCCGGTAGGCCCGCTTTAAGGCCGCCACCGTCTCGCCGGAGAACCCGGCGCGCTGCAGTCCGATGGAATTGAGCCCGTAGAGCTCCATCGGGTTGCCCACGGCCTTCACGTAGGGCGGAATGTCCTGGTTCACCCGGGAGCCCCCGCCCACGAAGGAATAGGCGCCGATGGTCACGAACTGATGGACCGCGTTGAGGCCGCTCAACACCGCGTGATCCTGGATGGTCACGTGCCCCGCGAGCTGGGTGCCGTTGGCGATCACCACCTCATCGCCGACGTGGCAGTCGTGCGCCAGATGCACATAGCTCATGATGAAGCAGTGGGCCCCGACAGTGGTCCGGTAGCTCTGGGTGGTGCCGCGATTGATGGTCGAGTATTCCCGGATGATGGTCCCCGCGCCCACCTCGACCCAGGTCTCTTCGCCCTTGTACTTGAGATCCTGGGGGTCGCCACCCAGGATGGAGCCGTCCCCGACGCTCACCTCCTCGGCGAGGCGGACGTTCCGCTGCAGCCGTGCCCGCGGGCCGATCCGGCAGCCGTCTCCGATACAGACCCGCGGGCCCACCATCGCCCAGGGCCCGATCTCCACGCCCGCACCGAGCTCGGCGCCGGGGTCGAGAATGGCGGTCGGGTGAACCACCGTGATCACCGGTCCACCACCCGCGCCATCATTTCGGCTTCCGCCACAATGTTACCGTCGACATACGCCACCCCCTTCATCCGGCAGGTGCGGCCGCGGTTCTGCAGCATCTCCAGCTCGCAGCGGAGCTGGTCGCCGGGGAGCACCGGCCGGCGGAATTTGACGTTGTCGAGGGACATGAAGTAGACCACCTTCTGGTCGGGGTCCTCGATGGTCCCCAGAAGCAGCATGCCGCCGACCTGCGCCATGGCCTCGATGATCAGCACGCCGGGCATGATCGGATGGCCCGGAAAGTGGCCCTGGAAAAACGGCTCGTTGATGGTCACGTTCTTGATCCCCACGATCCGCTTGGTCCCCTCGACCTCCAGAATCCGGTCGACCAGCAGAAAGGGATACCGGTGCGGAATCACGTCCAGGATCCGGCCGATGTCCATCGCCACGCCTCCCTCGCGCACTGCGGTTCGGGTGAGCCAGCGGGCCAGCGCGATATTCCCCTGGTGGCTCGGTCTGGTCGCGATCACGTGGGCCTGGACCCGTCCACCGACCAGCGCGAGGTCGCCCAGGATGTCGGCCGCCTTGTGCCGCACGAACTCGTCGGGCCACCGGAGCGCGCCGCCGACCAAGCCGTCGTCCGAGAGGACCAGGGTGGAGTCGAGCGCGGCCCCCAGCGCCAGCCCCCGGGCATGCAGGGCGTCCGCTTCCCGGAGAAACCCGAAGGTGCGTGCGCTGGCCAGCTCGCGGGTGAACTCCTGTGGGGTGATCTCGTAGCTTCCGCTCTGCCGGCCGATCAGGGGGTGCGGCCATTCGATGGTCGTGGTGAGCCGAAGCGAGCGGGAGGGCGCGACGACATAGCTCGAGTCGGCTTCGGTGAGCTCGAACGGGGCGCCCACCCGATAAATCAGCGGCTCGCCCGGCTGCTCAGCGAGGCCGGCGCCCTGGAAGGCGGTGACGTAGGGCTCGAAGGAGCCGTCGCCGATCGGCGGCTCGGGGCCGTCCAGCTCGACCGTGAGGTCGTCGATCTCCAGCGCGGCAGCCGCGGCAAGCAGATGCTCGACGGTCTGGACCGTTCCGGCACCGTTTCCCAGCGCGGTTCGACGATCGGTGGACTGCACCTCCGAGATCCTCGCCGGCACCGGAGGCGCGTCGGGCAGATCGACCCGCCGGAACACGATGCCCTGGCCCGAAGCTGCCCCGATGCAGCGCGCCGTGACCCGGGCGCCGCTGTGCAGCCCCACGCCCTGCACCGTCGCGGCACCCGCCAGCGTGCGCCTAGGCATCGCCGCGCTCCGGGGCAACCAGGCGCTCCAGTTCGGTGATGATCGGGACCACCCGGTACAGGGCCGCCTGGGCCCGCAGAAACTGCCGGTGCGGTCGCGCGGGATGTCCGCTGAAGGAGGCGCCCGCCGGGATGTCCCCGAAGACGGCGCTCTTGGCGGCGACCCGGGCGCGGTCGCCGATCACCAGGTGATCGGTCACCCCGACGTGGCCCGCGAGAATCACGTCGTTTCCGATGCGGGTGCTTCCGGCGATGCCGACGCCCGCCATCACCAGGCAGCGCTCGCCCAGGCGCACGTTATGGCCCACGTGGACCAGATTGTCCAGCTTGCTGCCTCGTCCCACCACCGTGTCGTCGACACTGCCACGATCGACGCACGAGTTGGATCCGATCTCCACCTCGTCTTCCAGGATGCACCCGCCGACATGGGGGATCCGGGTGTGACCCGCCGCGCCTGAGAGGTACCCGAACCCGTCACCGCCGATCACCGCACCGGCCTTGAGGACAACTCGGCTGCCGATGGTGCTCCCGGGATAGCACACCACGCGAGGCCCGATGACGGTGTCCTCTCCCACGCTCACCTGATCTCCCAGGGAGACACCCTCGGCCAGCTGGCACCGGTCCCCGAGGCGAACGCCTTGCCCCAGCACGACGAATGCTCCCAGCCGGACGTCCGCGCCCAAGACCGAGCCCGGCCCGATCCGCACGGTGGCATGGACGCCCGGCGCCGCCGATGCGGCAGGAAACAGGACGCCCATCACCCGGGTCAGCGCGGCGTAGGGGTCCCGCACGACGATTCTCGTCCGCGGTCCCGGCTCCGCGTCCGCCAGCGCGTCCGGCACCAGGACCGCCCCCGCGCGGGAGGCGCGCAGCTCCTCGGCATAGCGGTTGGAGATCGCGAAGGAGAGGGCTTCGGGCCCGGCCCGGTCCAGCGGCCGGACGGTATGGATCGTCACCGCCCCATCGCCGAGCAGGCGGCCACCGACCAGCTCGGCGACCGCCTGCGCGGTAAGGCCTCCCGCGGTCACGGGATCAGCTGCCCGTTTTGAGCTGCTGAATGACGCGCGGGGTGAGATCGAGCGCTTTGTCCGCGGTGACGATCCCGCTGTTGGGTGCGCTCACATCGAAGATGATCGCGTAGTTGCCCGCTGCCCGCATGCCCTCGATGACGCTGTTCACCTTGCTCTGGATCGGATCGAGCAGCTCGCGTTCCCGGGTGGCGGCCTTCTGCTGGAGCTCCTGGGTGCGCTGCTCCAGCTTCTGCTGCTGTCCCTGCAGGTCCTTCCGCTTGGCGGCTCGCTGGGTCGGGCTCAGGAGCACCGACTGCTGCTCGAAGTCCGAGGCGGCCGAGTCCATCGTCGCCTGCAGCTTCTGCACCTCGCCGCGGTAGGTCGCGATCTCCTTGGTGAAGGTCGACTCGGCCTGGACGTAGCCCGGAGTCTGCTTGAGGATGGCCTGCGTGTTGACGTAGGCGAGCTTCCCGCCCCCGCCCTGCTGTGCGGCCAGCGGCGCCGCAAGGCACAGGAGAGTGGCCAGGCCGGCCCAGGTTCCCACGACGGTCAGCTTCATGCTGTGCTCCCGATGAAAGATGCGTTCCATTCTAGAAGAAGTTGCCCAACTTGAAATGCAGTTGCCAGCCGGGCTTGGGCTGGCCCTGTGAATCCACCTTGTCGAACCCGTATCCCAGGTCGATGCCGATCGGTCCCAGCGGGGACACTACCGCGGCGCCGAACCCCGCCCCGCGGAAGAGGCGAGTGGGGTCCCACTGCCGGGCCGTCCGATAGACGTTGCCCGCGTCGAAGAAAGCGTCCACATACAGGGACTGGCTGATCCGGGCGCCGGCCTCGACGGTGAACGCGGCGTACGACTTGCCGAAGGCATCCGCGCTCGCCTGGTTCCCGCTGGCCCCCGGGTCGAACCCGTTGGGGGTGATGGAGAACTCGTCGTAGCCACGGAGCGGGATCCCGTACTGGACGCCGCCCAGTGAGTAGAGCTCGGTGAAGAACGGCCCGGCATCGCCAAAGATGAAACCCGACTTCATGCTGAGGCCAAGCACGAACTGTACCCCGGCGCCGAGCTGCCCGCCCCCGCCGAGAGTGCCAAGCGGTGCATACCACTTGCCCTCGAGATCGACCTTCCGATAGTCACCCGTCCCGCCCAGAATGCCGCCGTTGATCTCGCCGCTGACGCTGGCGAGCGATCCGCCGGTGGCGAACGGCAGGCCGATGCGCGTGTCGCGCAGGATACTGGTCCCGATGGTCGAGCGGCTGCAGGCGCTGCATTGGAACCGGGCGCGGAGGTCCGCCGACCCTTCGGTGTAGCGCACCCGCTGATAGGAATACGAGGTGAACAGCCGGGTGTAGCGGGAGCCGAAGAACGGGAACCCCAGCTGCAGGCTGCCGCCCGTCTGCTTCCGGCGTCCGAGATCGCCCACGGTGAACCGGGCGCGGGAATCAAACAGCGAGACGGTGCCCGAGATCCGGCTCTCGCGGATGGCCGGATCGGTGTAGCTCAGGGTGAAATCGTTGATGTTCTTGCCGAACTGCCACTGGAGCTTGCCCCGCTTGCCGCGGCCAAAGAGGTTCGGCTCCTCCAGTCCGAGGAATCCGCCGACCCCCGTGCCCTGTCCCAGCGAGGCCCCGAAGTTGATGTTGCCCGTCCGGCGCTCCTCGACCCGGAAGATGATGTCCACGTCCACGCCGTTGGCCGAAGGCTTGACGTCGGGATTGGGGAGCGGCTGTTGGAAGAACCCGAGGTTCGAGACGTTCTGGTACGACCGGATCAGGCGCTCCCGGCTGAAGAGGTCGCCGGGGAGCATCACGATTGCCTCCCGGATGACCCGCTCGTGGGTCACGTCGTTGCCCACGATCTCCACCTTGTTGACCGTGGCGGGCGAGCCCTCCCGGATGGTCCAGCGGAGGTCGATGACGGGAGTGCCGCCCGGCCCCGTCCGCTTGGTCTCGACCGGCTCCACCTGGGCGTAGATGTAGCCATTGTTGGCGTACAGATTCTGCACCTTCTCGGTGGCGGCGTCCCACTGCGACCGGCTGAATGCCTGTGCGCCCCCCACGGGCGCGCCGGTCGGGCCCACGGGTCCGAAGGGGTAGAAGTTCTGCAGCTCCTCGGAGGAGAACCGGCGGTTGCCTTCGATGTCGAAGGCCCCCACGTGATACGCCTGCCCTTCGTCGACACTCAGCCGGAGCACCGCCTTCCCGCCCGCCGAGTCGGCCACCAGAGAGTCGTCGGTGACCTGGAAATCGACGTATCCCTGATCGGCATACCAGCGCGGCAGCCGTTCGCGTACGTCCTGGTCCACCTTCCGCTCGTCGTACTCACCTTTCTGGAACCACCAGAACCCTTCGGGCTTGGTGGCCATGTGCTTGACCACCGCCTTGTCGGCGAAGCGTTTGTTGCCCTCGACCTGCACCTGGCTGATCGCCACCCGCTCGCCCTCGTTGACGTCGAAGACGATCCGCACGGTGCCGGCGGCCTGGGCCAGCTCCAGCGTCTTCACCTCGGCCGCGTAGTAGCCGTCGTGCTTGTACACCGAGTCGATGGCTGCCCGGGACTCCTCGACGGCGTTTCGGTCGATGGGCCGCTTCTCGGTCAGCTTCACTCGTCCCTTGACCTCGCTCTCGGCCAGCTTCCGCACCCCGCGGATGGCCCACTTCTCGAGCACGGGGCGCTCCTTGACCTTGATGGCCAGCACCAGCCGCTCCCCGGCCGAGCGCTGCTCCACCAGGACATCGTCGAACTGGCCGGTACGGAACAGGGCGGTGATCGCCCGCTGGATATCGCGATAGTTGGTGGGCTGGTGCAGCACGATTCCCGAGGTGCCGATGATCTGGGCCGCGGTGAGTCGCGCGTTGCCCTCGACCGCGATGCTGTCGACGGTGGGAGGTGCCTCCTCCTGGGCGTGAAGCGCCGCCGGCACTCCCGCGAGGGAGGCGACGGCGGCGGGGATCAGGAGAAAGCGGTGCATCGGCAATGGGGGGGAGGTGAGCACGCCGGGCACCCTCGAGCTCCCGGCGTGCGGAGCCCTACGCCGGCGTGCGGGTCATTGCGCGGAACACCAGTCGCTCGCCGTCGGGGGCCACATCCACCTCGATTTCGTCGCCCCGGCCGAAGTCCCCCATCAGGATCTTCTCGCTGAGCGGATCCTCGATATAGCGCTGAATGGAGCGCTTGAGGGGCCGGGCGCCGAAGTTCTGGTCGTAGCCGTGATTGACCAGGAAGTCGATGGCGGCGGGCGTGAGCTTGACCTCGTCGCCCAGGCGCCGCTGCACCTCGCGGAGCAGAATGG
>JBJMOX010000130.1:0-3059 GCA_045803515.1 Gemmatimonadales bacterium | reverse complement strand
GTTGCGCCAGGTGTATGCCGGCGGGAGCGGCTCGGTGGTCCAGGTGCCGGCGGGCACGAAGGAGACCAGCAAGAGAGTGAGATGCGGGAGCAGCAACACCAGAGCCAGGCTCCATCCTACCACGGCCACCGCCACCCGGACTACGGGGCGCCGAATGGGCACCAACGCTGGAGCCACGCCCTTTCGACCGCCTGCCGGGTTCTCCGCCACCCGGTTTCCCCGCAACAGCCAGAGCGCGGCTAGCGCCATGAGCGTGAGGGAGACGGTCTCGACCATTGCCAGCTGGTCGTCTCCGTTGAGCCGGGTGGCCACGATCTGGGTCGTCATCACCCGAAAGCCGCCACCGAAGATGTAAGGGGCGCTGAATGAGGCGAGCGCGGTCATGAAGGTGAGAAGGGCCCCGCCCGCGAGCGACGGGTACAGGAGCGGCAGCACGACCCGCCTGAGTGTGCGCAGCCGCCCCGCTCCGAGGCTGGCCGCGGCCTCGAACACCGCAGCATCGAGCGAGGCGAGTCCGGCCCGAGTGAAGAGATAGAAGTACACGTACATCGAGTAGGCGTGGACCAGGAGAATGGCACCCGCACCCTGGAGCCGCCACGGCGGCTGATCCAGGCGGAGCAGCCGCTGCACCAGCAGCGACGCGAAACCGCTCTCGCCGTAGAGGAAGAGAAACGCGATGACCCCGACCAGCGGAGGAAGCACGGCGGGGAGAGCCACCAGGGCCCCGAGAATCCGGCGTCCGGCAAAGTCATAGCGCCAGAACAGAAAGGCGAGTGGAATGCCGATGACCCCAGCCAGCGCCACCGTGGCAAGCGAGATCCACAGACTGCCCCAGAGCGCGGAGGCCTCGTTCCGCCGCTGGAGGAAGAGCCGGACGAAATCGAGGGTCCATCCTCCGGGACCGCGAAACCCCTCGATCAGGACGAGTAGGAGCGGATAGACGATGAGCCATATGAGGAGGACGAGGAGCACCCCACCCAGGACCCCGACCCGCCGGCCGCGGATCATGCCGGACGCGGGGGAAAGAGATGAATGCCACCGCCTGCCCTCCGGCTGGGCATGACCCCGACTCGATCGCCCGGCTTTACCGACCGGGGTGGCCCGCTCACTTCGAGCGCCGCGCCGCCCTCGGTCACCACGGTATAGAGACTGGCCGAGCCGGTGAAGCGACGTTCCGCAACCGTTGCCATCAGGGCTCCCGGTGTCGCTGCCGACAGCCGGAGCGCCTCGGGACGGACCAGCATGAGTGCCGCACCCCGGAGCTGACTGGCCACTCCCTCGGTGAGATCCCACTCGACTCCTTCGACCGAGACTCGGATGCCGCGGTCGCTCGGGCCGAGCACAGTCACGGGGATGTTGCTCGATCGGCCCACGAACTCGGCGACGAACTCGTTGGCGGGCGCAGCGTACAGATCTTCCGGTGAGCCGACCTGCTCCAGCCGGCCGGCCCGGAGGACCGCGACCCGATCGCCGAGATCGAATGCCTCGTCCTGCTCGTGAGTGACGAACACTGTGGTGATCCCGACCCGGCGAATCAGCTCCCGGATCTCCCGCCGGGTCCGCTCCCGAAGAGAAGGATCCAGATTGGATAAGGGCTCGTCCAGGAGAAGCACCCGAGGCTCCGGGGCCAGCGCCCGGGCCAGTGCCACCCGCTGTTGCTGGCCGCCGGACAGCTGGCCGATGCGGCGGCGCTCGAAGCCCGCGAGATCCACCAGGGAGAGCGCCCGCACCACCCGGCCCGCGAGCTCGTCTCCCCGCACGCCCAGCGACTCCAGTCCAAACGCCACGTTCTCCCCTACGTCGAGATGAGGGAACAAGGCGTAGTGTTGGAAGACCATCCCGAAGCGGCGAGCCACCGGTTCGACCCCGGTGACATCATCTTCTTCCACCCAGACCCGGCCTCCGTCGGGCACTTCGAAGCCGGCGAGCAGTCGCAGCGTGGTGGTCTTGCCACTGCCACTGGGACCCAGCAAGGCCAGCATCTCCCCCCGCTCCAGCGAGAGCGAGAGGCGATCGACGGCCGTGGTGCCATCGAAGGTCTTGGTCAGGTTTTCCAGGCGAAGAAAGGTCACTTCCTACCGGTTCCGCGAACGTGCTGATCCCAGTAGCTCATCCAGGCCGGCCCGAGGCGCGACAAGAGATCCCAGTCCATATCAGCCACCACCATTTCGCGCTCCACCTCGGCTACCCAGGCCGGAACCGAGTCCAGTGGCAGATCGGTTCGGGCCGGCAGCCGGAACACCCTGCGGGCCGCGAGCAGCTGGGCCTCGGTGCTGCCGACGTAGTCGATGAAGGCTCGGGCTGCATCAGGATGTCGGCTCCCCCGCACCAGCCCGACAGCGTCATCGATCACCACCGTCCCACTCCTGGGAAAGACATACCCCAGTGGCATGCCCTTGGCCTGACTGATCAAGATGTCCTGAAGATCCCACAGACTCACCAGCCCTTCCTGGCGGGCCAGCTTTTCGTAGAGGAGCGCGGGACTGATGGTGTAGGTCTTGGTTTGGCCGTCGAGCCGGCGCAGCCAGGACATGGCCTTCGTTGTGTCCCCAGTCTCCCGCAGACTCCGCACGATGATGAGACCCCAGATAGCCCGCATGGTTCCGCTGGCCACGGGATCTCGGATGAGGACTTTGTCCTTCCAGCGAGGGGCGAGCACGTCGTCCCAATCCTGCGGCGCCTCGGACCGGGGGACGGCGCGGCTGTTGAAGGCGATCACTGCCGGGGTTCGATACGCCGGGTGGTAGAACTCAGTTCGCCGCTCCGCATGCTCAGCCAGATGTTCGGCCCATACCGGGTGGTACGGCTGGAGGACCGAATCCCGGATTCCCCGGTCGAAGATGGTGGACGGACCGCCAAACCAGACGTCGGCCTGCGGGTTCACCCGCTCGAAGCGGAGCCGGTCTAAAATCTCCTGGGAGCCCATGTCGAGCCAGCGCACGTCGATGTCGGGCCGCCGGCGCTCGAAGTCGCGCTCCAGGAGCTCTAGCTGATCGCGGCCGTGGGGGGAGTAGAGGACGAGAGGAGTACGGGAGTCGTGGGAGCAGGCGGAAAGGGCG
>JBJMOX010000129.1:0-8551 GCA_045803515.1 Gemmatimonadales bacterium | reverse complement strand
CGCCCCGCCGCCCGGCCCCACCAGAACGGAGCGTGGGTTGTCCCCCTGCACCGCGCAGTTGGCGGCTAGACCTGAGAGGAGCACCGTATGGGTGCCCTGGGCCAGCCCGTCGAGCGCAGTGGTTCCGGCACCGGAAACGGGCCGGGGGTCACCGCCGTCCACCGTGAGGGTAAAACCGTCCGATTCCGAGCCCGCGCCGGAGCTGGTGACCAGGACGTGGATGATGCCGTCGGAGGAAATGGAGAAGGCCGACTCACACCCCGCGGCTGCCGCGAGGCAGAGCAGCGGAAGCAGAACCGATGCGTGCGTCATGGGATGCCTCCTCAAACCACTTGCCCGCCGATACTCCCTATCCTAACTTGCGCTCTCACTCAATTCTACGGCGAGAGTGACGGCGATGACTACCAGGGGCAACGCGATCACCATGACCAGGGGGCTGACGACGTGCCCCGGGCCGCGCGGAGCTCGGTCGGCGTAAGGACGTCTCGACTATCACTCGACCGGGAGCCCCGCCGCGCACCACGCCGGCGGGGCGCTTTCATTCCATGGACGCACTCGAGCTGACTCGCGCACTCGTCGCCCTCGAGACCCCCACCGGGGCCGAGGGTCCCGCCACCGATCTGCTCGATGGCGCGCTCCGGCGTGCGGGGTACCGGGTGGTGCGACAGCCGGTGTCCGCCGGCCGGGACAATCTGCTGGCCTATCGCGAGAGCCCCGCGCTGGTCTTGACCACCCACCTGGACACGGTGCCCCCATACCTGCCCCTGACGGAGGACGACCAGGCCATCCGCGGCCGGGGGAGCTGCGACGCCAAGGGCATCGCCGCGGCGATGGTGGCGGCCGCCGAGCGCCTGGCCGATGGCGGCGAGCGCCGGATCGGGCTCCTCTTCCTGGTCGGCGAAGAGAACGGCTCCGATGGCGCCCACGCCGCAGGTGACCTGGAGCCACGCGGCCGCTTCATCATCAACGGCGAGCCGACCGAGAACCGCCTGTCGATCGGCCAGAAGGGCTCGCTCCGCGTCGACCTCGTCGCCACCGGCAAGGCCGCCCACTCGGCGTATCCGGACGAAGGGGTCAGCGCCACCGCCGCGCTGCTGGACACGCTCGAGCGAATCCGGCGGATGCCGCTGGCCACCGACCCGCTGCTCGGACCGTCCACGCTCAACGTGGGTCTGATCGGCGGCGGGGTCGCGCCCAACGTGCTCGCACCGCACGCCGCCGCGCAGATCCTGATCCGCACGGTGGAGCCCACTCAGCATCTCAAGGCGGCCATTCTCGGCCTTGCCGCTCCCGGAGTCTCGATCACCTTTCCGGTCGAGCTGCCGAGCCACCGGGCCGCGGTGATTCCGCCCGGGTGGGAAACCACGGTCGTGAGCTTCGCCAGCGATCTCCCGTTTCTTGCGGCCTGGGGTGAGGGCTATCAGCTGGGCCCCGGGTCGATCCGGGTGGCGCACACCGCGCAGGAGCACATCCGGAAGGCCGACCTGTTGAGGGGGGTGGAGCTGTACGTGAAGCTGGCCACCGATCTCCTCGCGTCCGAGGCAGCATGACAGCCAAGATCCCGGTCACCATTCTGGGCGCGACCGGCACGGTGGGGCAGAAGTTCGTGCGCCTGCTGGCCGATCATCCCTGGTTCGAGGTGGCGGCGGTGGCTGCCTCCTCCGCCAGCGCGGGCAGGCGCTACGGGGAGGTGGTGCGCTGGCGCGAGGCGGCGCCGCTCCCCGAGCGGATCGCGGCGTTGACAGTGCAGGAGTGCACCCCTCCCCTGGCGGGACCGATCGCGTTCTCGGCGCTCGACGCCGACGTTGCGGGACCGATCGAGGAGTCGTTTGCCGCAGCCGGCGCGCACGTGGTGACCAACGCCCGGAACCACCGCATGGATCCGGACGTCCCGCTGCTCATCCCGGAGGCCAATCTCGATCACCTCAGCCTGGTGGAACGGCAGCAGGAGACCCGCGGCTGGTCCGGCGCCGTCCTGGCCAATCCCAACTGCTCGACCGCGGCACTGGCGCTGGCACTCTCGCCGCTGCACCGGGCGTTCGGGATCGAGAAGCTCTTCGTCTCCACCATGCAGGCCGTGTCCGGCGCCGGCTACCCTGGCGTCGCGTCGCTCGACATCGTGGGCAACGTGGTGCCGTACATCGGGGGAGAAGAGGAGAAGATCGAGCGGGAGAGCCGGAAGGTACTGGGCACGCTGGAGAAGGGCGGCGTCACCCCCGCGGGGTTCACGGTCAGTGCGCACACCAACCGGGTGGCGGTGGTCGATGGCCACCTGGAGGCGGTGAGCGTTGGATTCGGCAGACGGGTCAGTCCGGACGAGGCGCTCGCTGTGCTCAGCGCATTCCGCGCTCCGGAACGGGTCGCCTGCCTGCCCAGCTCGCCGGTGCTGCCGATCGAGGTCGACCTGCGCCACGACCGGCCGCAACCGAGGCTCGATCTGGAGCGTGGCCGGGGCATGGCCGTGACGGTGGGCCGGGTGCGGCCCTGTCCCATTCTCGATCTCCGGATGATCGTGCTGGGGCACAACACCATCCGGGGAGCCGCGGGTCAGGGAGTGCAGATCGCCGAGCTTCTGGTTGCCGAAGGGCGGGTGGTCCGCGGGTCATGATCATCGCCAAGTTCGGGGGCACGTCGGTCGGTAATGCGTCCGCGATCGGACGGCTGGTTGAGATCATCCGGACCCGCCGTGAGGATCGCCCGGTCGTTGTGGTCTCCGCCCTGGCCGGAGTCACCGACGCGTTACTCGCCCTGGAGCGGCCGGTACACGCCGGGGACGCCGCCGCGCTGGACGCGGCGCTCGCCCGGCTGGTGACGCGGCATCAGGAAACGATGCAGGGACTTCCTGGAGCCGGAGCGGCGCTGCCCGCCATCGCGGAGGATGTCGCCGCGCTCCGAGCCGAGCTGGTGGGGGCCCTCGGCCGGAGGCTCCGGTCGCAGGAGCTGGACCTGGTGGCCGGCCGGGGCGAGCTCTGGAGCTCCCGGCTGGTGGCCGATGCGCTCGAGGGCGCGGGGCTTCCCGCCACCTGGGTCGATGTGCGCACCGTCATGGTCACGGACGACCGGTTCACCCGCGCCACACCCGATGCCCGGGTCGTCACCGACCGCGCGAGGACCTGTCTCCGCCCGCTGGCGGAGTCGGGCCGCATTCCGGTCACCCAGGGCTTCATCGGCGCCACGGCGGACGGCATCCCGACCACGCTGGGCCGGGGCGGCTCGGATTTCACCGCCGCCCTGCTGGGTGCCGCGCTCGACGTGAGCCGAGTGGAGATCTGGACCGACGTGAACGGCCTGATGACGGCGGACCCGCGCATCGTCCCTTCCGCGCGTACGCTGGCGGAGGCGAGCTACGAGGAGGCCGCGGAGCTGGCCACCTTCGGCGCCAAGGTGCTTCACCCGGCCACCGCGCAGCCGCTGGTGCGCGCGGGAATCCCGATCGTGGTGCTCAACTCGACCCATCCGGAACAGCCCGGCACGACGATCGAGCCGTCGGCCATCCTGGAGCGGATGGGCGACTCGCCGGTCCGCTCGATCTCCTGGAAACGCGGCATCACGGTGGTCAACATCCGTGCGCCCCGGATGCTCGGTGCCTTCGGGTTTCTGCGCGCGCTGTTCGAGGTGTTCGAGCGGCACGAGGTCGTGGTGGACGTGCTGGCGAGCAGCGAAGTCAGCGTGTCCCTCACGATCGAGGAGCGCTCCCATCTCGGTGCCGTCATGCGCGACCTCGCCGAGCTGGGCGAGGTATCGGTGGACAACGGTCGCGCGGTGGTAGCGGTGGTGGGGATCGGTCTCCGGCACACTCCTGGTCTCGCCGCACGGCTCTTTCGCGCGGTGCAGCCCGCCAACGTGGAGGTCATCTCCCAGGGCGCCTCCGCGATCAACATGACGTTCGTGGTCCGGGAGGAGGACGGTCCCGGCGTCGTCCAGCGGCTGCACCAGGAGTTCTTCGGCACCTGCTGACCCAGCCTCCCGCGGAGCCAAGAACGTCGATGCGCATCGTGATCGTGGGCAACGGACGAATGGGGCGCGCAGTGGCGGCGCTGGCGGAGCAGCGGGGGCACACCATCCACGACATGGTCGCCTCAGGGGAGAACACGGGTGGGGCCGCGCTCACGCCGGCGCGGCTGGCCGGGGCCGATGTGGCGGTCGAGTTCACCCGGCCCGACGCCGCGCCGGCCAACCTCGAGCGACTGGTCGACGCGGGCATTCCGACCGTCGCCGGCACCACCGGCTGGAGCGGGGAGCTGCCCCGGATCGCGCGGCTGGTCGAGGGCCGAGGCGGCGCGCTGCTTCATGCCGCCAACTTCTCCGTCGGCGTGCATCTCTTCCTCCGTGCGGCGCGCGACCTGGCGCGCCGTTTCGCCGGGCACCCCGAGTTCGATGCCTTTATACTGGAGGAGCACCACGCGGCGAAGCTGGACGCGCCGTCGGGCACGGCGCGCGTGCTCCAGGACGGGCTCCGGCAAAGCGACCCGGCGCGGCCGTTTCCGATCACCTCGGTGCGCGCGGGCGCCATCCCGGGCATCCACTCCGTGAGTTACGACGGCGCGTACGAGACGGTGTCGCTCAGCCACGTCGCCCGAAGCCGCGAGGGATTCGCGGCGGGCGCGCTCGCGGCGGCGGAGTGGCTGCCGGGCCATCCCGGGGTCCACACGTTCGAGGACATGCTGTTCGGAGGGGCGGGATGACGCGGTTCCAGGGATGCGGCACGGCGCTGGTGACCCCCTTCGCGGACAGCGGCGAGGTGGACCTGGATGCCCTTCGCGCCCTGGTCGAATGGCAGATTGCCGACGGGATCGATTTTCTGGTGCCCTGCGGCTCGACCGGCGAGGCCCAGACGCTGGACGAGGGGGAGCGGGAGCGGGTGGTGGCGCTGGTCGTCGAGGTGGCCGCGGGCCGGGTTCCGGTGATGGCCGGCGCCACCAGCAACGACACCGCACGCGCGGTGAGCGAGACCCGGCGAATGTGCGGGCTCGGCGTCGACTACATCCTCAGCGCGACTCCCTACTACAACAAGCCCACCCAGGACGGGCTCTACCGTCACTTCATGGCGGTGGCCGACGCTTCGACCCGGCCGGTCTGTCTCTACAACGTCCCCGGCCGCACGGCGGTGAACCTGAAGCCGTCGGTGGCGCTCCGCCTGGCGGAGCACGTCAACGTGATGGGCATCAAGGAGGCGAGCGGCGATCTCAGGCAGATCATGGATCTCCTGCGCGGCCGGCCCGCCGACTTCTCGGTGCTCTCGGGTGACGACTGGCTCGCGCTTTCCGTGATCACCGCGGGCGGCGACGGCCTCATCTCGGTGACCTCGAACGAGGTGCCGGGATCGATGACCGCCCTGGTGCACCTCTCGCTCTCGGGCGAGCTGGAGTGGGCCCGCGAATGGCACTACCGGCTGCTCCCGCTGATGGACGCCAACTTCCTGGAGACCAATCCGGCGCCGGCCAAGGCCGGCCTGCATCTGATGGGCCGGATCAGGAACGCGCTCCGGCTGCCGCTGCTGCCGGTGAGCGACGAGACCCGCGCCGCGCTGGCCGCGGCGCTCCGAGTCGCGGGTGTCGCGGGTGTCTGACCTCTCCACGTTGCGTGAGACCCTCGAGCGCTACGCGGCGGGCGTGCCCGCGGGTGAAGAACCGGCGGCGCGGGTCGCATTCCACCAGCTCAAGGCGGCGCTCAACGCCGGCAGCGCGCGCGCGGCCGAGCGCGACGGCAATGGAACGTGGCGGGCAAACGCGTGGGTCAAGGCGGGCATCCTGCTCGGCTTCCGATTGGGCAACATCGTGCCGGCCGCAACCGGGGGGCCGTTTCCGTTCTACGACAAGGACACTTTCACGCTCCGGCCCGTCGGTGCCGGCGACGGCATCCGCATCGTGCCCGGCGGCTCCGCCATCCGGGACGGCTGCTACGTGGCGCGCGGCGTCATCTGCATGCCCCCGATGTACATCAACGTCGGGGCGTACGTCGACGAAGACACCATGGTGGACTCCCACGCGCTGGTCGGCTCCTGCGCCCAGATCGGGCGGCGGGTGCACCTCTCCGCTGCGGCGCAGATCGGCGGCGTGCTGGAGCCCGCGGGAGCGTTGCCGGTGATCATCGAGGACGAGGTGCTGGTGGGCGGCAACTGCGGCGTGTACGAGGGGACGATCGTGCGGGAGCGGGCGGTGCTGGCGCCGGGCACGATCCTGACGGGAGGCACCGCCGTGTTCGACCTGGTGCACGACCGGGTGTACCGCCGCGACGGCGACCGCCCGCTCGAGATTCCCGCCGGCGCGGTGGTCGTTCCGGGAACCCGGCCGGTCCGATCGGGGGCCGGGCGGGATGCCGGCATCGGGCTCTATGCACCGGTGATCATCAAGTATCGGGACGAGCGAACCGACATGGCGGTGCGGCTGGAGGAGCTGCTCCGCTGATGCCTGCCCACACCCACTATCTCTGGTTTGAGACCAAGAAGCGCCAGGAGATCATCGACATCACCGAGGAGGTGGCCGCGCAGGTGGCGCTGAGCCGCGTCAGGGATGGGTTCGTCCTGGTCTCCGCGATGCACATCAGCGCCTCGGTCTTCGTGAACGACCACGAGTCGGGCTTGTGGCAGGATATTCTCACCTGGCTGGAGGAGACAATCGCGCCCTGGGAGCCCGGAAGGTACCGGCACAATGAGACCGGGGAGGACAACGCGGCCGCCCATCTCCGGAGTCTCACGGTGGGACACGAGGTGATCGTGCCCATCACGGGAGGCAAGCTGGATCTGGGTCCCTGGCAGCGGGTGTTCTACGGCGAGTGGGACGGTCAGCGGCGGAAGCGGGTGATCATCAAGGTGCTGGGGGAGGTTTAGCGCATCCAGTCGCAGAGCGGGACACCTTCCTCGCCCGCCATCTCGTGGTCTCCGTCGGTCCGCGGGGCCTCCGCCCCGTCGAGCGATCCCGTGAAGATCACGCAGCTCTGTCCTGGCTGACCCTGATACGTCGCCTTCGCCCGCCAGCCGTTCGCGCTCGCGCCCAGGATCTCGATCCGCACGCCCGACTCCGGCTTGAGATCGAGGCGCTCGGCGGCCGCGGCGTACGTCCGATTGGCGACGAAGTAGCGGGCCTGCGCCGCGGCGACGCCGCGGAGCGTGTTCTTGAGCATCGAGGCTGGGGTCGCTTGCCAGGCGGCCGCGCTGGCGATCTGCCCCTGCACGGGCGAGGAGATCGCAAGCGAGACCACGACCAGCAGCGAGCCTGGGGCGAAGCTTCGAACCGGGTACATCCGTCCCTCCGGGCTGGAGCACGGGCTGGTCTCAGTCTGACGATCGTCCCCAGGCTGCGCAATCCGCAGGAACCAGACGGCGTTCAGTTTCTGCCATGGACTCTTCGGATCCCGACTGCAACGCATCGCCAAGCCGATCGGCGACCGCCCGTCGCGGCTGAAAGGCTGAAAGGTCGGCGCGTTGATGAGGTGACAGCGGGCTGAAGCGCGGGAGCAGGTAAGGGAGCTCGTCGCCAAAGCGATCGCGGGCTCGAGGCGCTCAGACCTCAGGAGCCTGCGGCCGATCGGCGAGTGCGGGAGGATGGCGTAGAGCGGGACGCGTCCTCCCTCACATCGCTCGGTATTTGGGCCCGCTTCCACCCTCCCGCGGCGTCCACCGGGGACCAAGCACATCGGTGGCCTTGCAGTCCACGCAGTTCGGCGCGTTCACGCGGAGCTCGTCTCCCACCCGCTCGTAGACGCCCGCGGGGCAGACGTGCGAGTAGAAATCCGCCATCTCACCAGTGACGTCTTTGCCGACGATGAGGTGTGAGGGGATGGTGTCGCGCGTCGCGTTCCCCGACTTGAATACGGCGTCCAGCTTGCTGAACGTGAGCTTCCCGTCGGGCGTGAAGGGCCGTGCGGGCGACGTTGTACGCGGCGTCCGCGCGTCTTCCGCCATCTCGATCCGGCCGCCTGGGAAGCGGCCGCCGGTCACGGTCATCAGTCCCGCCTTCACGCCGCCCACGTAGAGGCCGTCCTTGAACGCCAGGCGCATGTTCCGCGTGCGGCGCATGTCGGTCATGATGTAGCTCTCGTCCACCATCCGGTCGTACGCCGAGAGCGCGGCGGCGGAGACGTCGCCGCCCTTGAGCGCGGCGAAGGCGGCGCGCGCCGCGTATATCCCTGACTGCATGGCGTAGTGAATCCCCTTGAGCGACGGCACGTCCACGAAACCGACCGTGTCGCCCGCGAAGAGGACGCCGTCGCCGCTCCGGCGCTCGGGGAGCGCGTAGTAGCCGCCCTCGGGGATCGTCTTCGCGCCCCACTCGAGAAGCTGCCCGCCCTCGAGCTGCCGGCGGAAGAGCGGGTGCAGCTTGAGCCGCTGCAGCAGCTCGTGGACGTCGAGGCTCGCGTCGTGGTAGTCGAGGCCGACCACGAGGCCGAGCGCCACCTGGGTCGGACCCAGCGGGTACATGAAGCTCCCGCCGAACGCGTCCGTAGGCAGCGGCCAGCCGAGGGTGTGAATCACGGCGTCGAGCGGACGCTTCACCTCCCAGAGCTCCTTCACGCCGAGCGCGAAGAGCTGCGGATTGGGCGAGCGGACCTG
>JBJMOX010000128.1:0-10194 GCA_045803515.1 Gemmatimonadales bacterium | reverse complement strand
GAGCAGCAGCACGGACGTGCGCGAGGACGCCGTGAGCAGCACCGTGCAATCATCCAGCGCATCGACCGGCCGGCGGGAGAAGAGCGCTACGCTGTGCACCGGGCCGTCGCAGGTGATGGCGAGGTCGGGCAGGAGATGATACGCCGCCGCGTTGCGGGCGTACTCCACCGCCGACACGGCGCTCACCTGCAGCTCGCCGGCGGCGAGCAGATCGTTGAGCTCCGACGCGGTGCCCGTGACCATCTGGGCCGGCATCGGCACCAGCCCGCGATCGACGGCGCCGTAGACCGGGTAGCAGTTGATCCAGGGAATCCGGCCGAGCCTCATGCGGCGTGCACCACCGGCAGCGCGGCGCCGCGACGGAGCGCGGGCTCGGGCGGTGGATCGTCGAACTGCTCCCGGACCGTCTGATAGAGGCTGTCCCGCTCCACCGGCCGCCGTCCCGCCCCGCGGATGAGGCGCACCAGGTCGAGATAGGGCATGTGCATGTCGGTGTGCGCGCCCGCCTCGTGGTAGATCCGCTCATAGACCACGGTGCCCTCCACATCGTCGCAGCCGAAGCTCAACGCGATCTGGGAGAGAAACGGCGTCACCATCGGCCAGTGCGTCTTCACGTGGGGAACGTTGTCGAGAAAGAGTCGCGCCACGGCGATGTTCTTGAGATCCTCGTATCCGGTCGTGGCCGTGCCCACCCGCCCCATCTCCTCCCCCAGCTCGTTGTGGTCGGGATGGTAGGCCAGCGGGATGTAAGTGAGAAACCCGCCGGTGTCGTCCTGCAGGGCACGCAGGCGCTCCAGATGCTCGATCCGATCCGCCGCTGTTTCCACGTGGCCATACAGCATGGTGCAGTTGGTCGGGATGCCGAGCTCGTGGGCCACCCGGTGCACCCGCAGCCATTCTTCTCCGGTGAGCTTCCGCTCGGCGATGGTGGCGCGCACGGCGCTGCTGAACACCTCGGCCCCGCCGCCCGGCAGGCTGGTGAGCCCCGCCTCCTTCATCGCCAGCAACACCTCGCGCTCGGAGATCTTCTCGATCCGCGCGAGGTGGGCGATCTCGACCGCGGTGAGCGCCTTGATGTGCACCTGCGGAAAGCGCTCCTTCAACCCGCGGATCATATCGGTGTAGTAGCTCAGGCGGAGCTTGGGGTGCAGCCCGCCGACGATGTGGAACTCGCGGGTGGGCATCCCGCGCGCCTGCTCCGCCTCGTGGAAGACTTCCTCCAGCGAGCGGGTGTAGGCGCCTTCTTCCCTGGGCATCCGCGCGAAGGAGCAGAACACGCAGGTGTTGCGGAGCACGCAGACGTTGGTGGGATTGATGTGCTGGTTGGCGGAGAAGAAGACCCGGTCGCCGTTCTTCCGCTGGTTGGCGGCGTCGGCCAGGCGCCCGAGTCCCAGCAGATCGCTGGTGGCGTAGAGCGCCAGCCCCTCGGCGGCGGAGAGTCGGACACCGCCGAGAACTTTCTCGGCGACCGGTTGCAGCGCGGGATCCCGGAACCGGGCGGGGTCGAGCTCGCCAACCATCGTATCTCCTTGAGGCGCAGAGAGTAAGAGACCACCTAAAGGTACACCATCCCGGTCGGTTGGTGCCAGGGATGCTGGGCGCCGGGGTAGTGTCGGGTTTTGACTCTAACGGTTTTCGGGCGGGAAAAGATAGGTAGTGGGCTAATATGAGGCGTCAGTGAAACACCCCGTGGTGGCCTCGCCATCCGGCGGCAACGCTGGGAGGTCAATGATAGTCCGACTACCCACGGCCGAATTGCGCCCCTTGGCGGCATGGAGAGAATCTGCCTCTCGTAGCTATCTTGCCCGGGCGCGCCGGGATAACGGTTAAGCCGACTTGTACGCGGCCTTCGGCCTTCGGCGGAGGGTTACGCTGCAGAAGCAGCCTGATTACCGGACCAGCGCCGCAAAGAGTTCCGGCTTCATCACGATGAACAACGCGATCATGAGGCCGATGGCCACTCCCATGACCGTGCCAGCAGCTACTCCGCGCCATAGCACCTTTTGTTCTCCGTTCGTCATTTCTCTCTCCAAAGGTTGCCGTATCCTCAACTACTTTCGCCACGCGCACGCCAAGCCGCGAGCCACAGCGCAATCATCCTATTTCAGTGCCGATCCACCGCTGACCGGGGGACTGTGGTGATCCGCCGGAAATGACGGTTTTCCCGGGTTGCCTCACAAGGTAGGTGACGAGCTTCGTCACTGGGTCTCTCCTTGTTGGAGGGTGCCGCAAAGATAATTGGCCGCCGGGCCCCGGATCAGTCGGCCAGGAACTCTCCCAGCGGCTTCAGGCTCTCGATGTGATCGCCCATGATCTTGACGGCGGCAATGATCGGCACGGACAAAAAGGCACCGGGGACGCCCCAGAGATACCACCAGAACAGGACGCCGACCAGCACCGCCACCGGGTTGAGCCGGAGCCGCCAGCCGTAGGCGACCGGGCTCACCAGGTTGTTCTGCAGCGTGGTGATCAGCAGGTAGGCCCCGGGAGCCAGGAGCGCGTGCCCCACGTTGTCGAACGCGCCCAGCCCGACCACCCCCAGCGCGATGAGCATGAAGGCCGCGCCAAGATACGGAATGAACTCCAGAAAGAAGGTGAGCACCCCCCAGAGCACGGGACTCGGCATGTGGAGCAGCAGCATCGCGAGCGCCACGACGACCCCCTGCCCCAGGTTGATGAGCGCAGTCGCTCCCATATACCGGGAGACCGCCGCCTCCACCTCGCTCGCGATCCGCACCGCGGTGACCTTGTCTCCCCGAAACGGCAGCACCTTCACCAGCTTCTGCATGAAGAGATCGCCCGAGGCGAGCAGCAGGAAGGTGAGCAGCAGCACCTCCACGATGCCGCCGACGAGTGAGGTCGTGGTGCCGAACACCCGCGCCGCGATTCCGGGGCCGTCCGGTGGCGATCCCGAGCTCGGTTGCCCGCTCTGGGGCTGGCCGCCGCTTTCGACCCGCTCGGCCGCGCTGGTGATCTGCTGCAACGGCCGCCGCAGTCTCCGCAGACGAGCCTCGGCCTGGGTGAGGCTCTGCGGCGCCTTGGCGATCCACCCGCGCACCGGATCCGCCAGCGCGTTCGCGCCGAGGCCGACGGCCCCGAGGAAGACCACCAGGACCACCGTGGCCCCCGCGGCGGTCGGGATGCGGAGCGCCTCGAGCGAGCGGACCAGGGGGCGGAGCAGACCGGTGAAGAGGACGGAGAGGGCGATGGGAACGAGGAATTCGCGACCGAAATAGAGCGCGCAGATGGTGGCCAGCGTGGCGAGGACGATCAGGGCGGCCCAGCTGGCCGGCGGCCGCTCCGTGGTCACCCTACGGCTCCCACCTCTTGACTCCCAGCGTGACGTTGTGTCCACCGAAACCGAAGGAGTTGGAGATCGCGACATCAACCCGCCGCTCCACCTTCTGATTCGGCGCCGAGTCGAGATCGCACTCGGGGTCGGGGGTGAACTGATTGATGGTCGGTGGAATCACGCCGCAGCGGACGACCAGCAGCGAGATGGCGAACTCGAGCGCGCCGGCGCCGCCCAGCAGGTGGCCCGTCATCGACTTGGTGGAGCCGAACACGAGCCGGCGGGCCTGCTCACCGAAGACCGCCTTCACCGCCTCGGTCTCGGCCACGTCGCCCTGCTGGGTGGACGTGCCGTGGGCGTTGATGTAGCCCACGTCGTTGAGGTCGATCCCACCGTCGGCGAGGCAGGCCCGCATGGCCCGTTGGGCACCTTCCCCGTGCTCTGCGGGCGAGGTGATGTGGTATGCGTCGGCGCTCAGCCCATAGCCGACCAGCTCGCCCAGGATCCGCGCGCCCCGCCGCTCGGCATGCTCCTGGCTTTCCAGCATCACCATCGCGCCGCCGTCGCCCAGCACGAAGCCGTCCCGGTCCTGGTCGAACGGCCGGCTGGCCGTTGCGGGCGAGTCGTTGCGAAAGGAGAGCGCCTTCATGTTCGCGAACGCGGCCACGGTGAGGCCGGTGATGGCCGCCTCCGAGCCGCCGCTGACCATCGCGTCCGCGGCGCCGTACCGGATCATGTTGTAGGACTCACCGATGGCGTGGGCCGACGAGGCGCACGCCGACACCGTGGCGAAGTTGGGCCCCTTGAGTCCGTAGCGGATCGAGACCAGTCCGGGAGCGATGTCCGGGATGAACATCGGGACGAAGAAGGGAGAGACCCGGTCCGGTCCCTTGAGGACGTACGCGGTGCAGTTGTCCTCGTACGTCTGCATGCCCCCGATGCCGCTGCCGATCACCACCCCGGTACGCTCGGGCGAGGGGAACCGCCCTTCGAGGCCGGCCTGGCTTATGGCCTGATGCGCCGCGGCCAGGGCGAACTGCGCGAACAGATCGTACCGCCGCGCTTCCTTGCGGTCGATGTACCTGAGCGGATCGAAGCCCTTCACCTCGCAGGCGAACCGGACCGAGAGCTTGGCCGGATCGAACTTCGTGATCGGCGCCGCGCCAGGGGTGCCAGCCAGCAGCGCGTTCCAGGTCGATTCGACGTCCGTTCCCACGGGGGTCACCAGGCCCAGCCCGGTGACGACGACACGGTGCGGCAAGTTACTTCCCGATCTTCTCGTGCAGGTAATTCATGGCGTCACCCACCGTGCGGAGCTTCTCCGCGTCCTCGTCCGGAATGTCGATGTCGAACTCCTTCTCGAACGCCATCACGAGCTCGACCGTGTCCAGGCTGTCCGCGCCGAGGTCCTCCATGAAGCTGGCCTCGTTCGTGAGCTTCTCGCGCTCGACGCCCAGCTCCTCGACGATGATGTCCTTGACCTTCTCTTCGACGTTGCTCATGGGGGTCCTCGATTGGAGATTCAGAGTCGCGTCAGATGACCATTCCACCATCGACTACCAGCACCTGACCGGTGACGTACGCCGCCAGGTCGGAGGCGAGAAAGAGCACGGCCCCGGCGACCTCCTCCGGCCGGCCCAGCCGTCCGAGCGCTATGGCCTGTAATAATGTAGCCCTCGCCGCCTCGGGCAAGGCGGCCGTCATGTCGGTCTCGATGAATCCGGGTGCGATGCAGTTGGCCAGGATTCCGCGGCTGGCGTACTCCTTGGCCACCGACTTGGTGAACCCGATCAGTCCCGCCTTGCTGGCCGCATAGTTGGCCTGCCCCTTGTTGCCGGTGAGGCCCACCACACTGGTGATGTTCACGATCCGTCCGGCCCGCCGCTTCATCATGCCCTTGATGACCGCGCGCGTGGTGTGGAACGCGCCCTTGAGGTTGGCATCCAGCACCGCGTCCCAGTCGGCGTCGGTCAGGCGAAGGAGGATGTTGTCCCGCGTCAGGCCGGCATTGTTGACCAGGATGTCGATCGGGCCAAGCGCGGATTCCGCCGCGGCGATGGCACGCTCCACCTGGTCGGCGTGCGCGACGTCGCAGGCGACGCCGAAGGCACCCGATCCCAGCTCCGCCGCCGTCGCCTCCGCCCGGCCAAGGTCCCGGCCGACAACCGCGACCTTGGCCCCCGCCCCACGGAGCGCCCGCGCGATGGCGAGGCCAATGCCCCGGGTGCCTCCGGTCACGACCGCGGTCCGGCCACCGAGGTCGATGGTACTCATCGAGCGAGCCGCCGTCTCGCTCATGCGAGGAAGCGCTCCACCTCGGCCGCGGTGCCGAGGGTCACGGTCGTCACTCCGGGCAGGATCCGCTTGGCGAGACCACTCAGCACGTTGCCCGGACCCAGCTCGACAAACGTCGCGCCCGGTGCCAGGGCCGCCGCCTGCCGCATGCACGCCACCCAGCGGAGCGGTGCCGTGAGCTGATCGATCAGCAGCCGCTTGGCGTCGTTCCCCGTGCGCACCGGCTCGCCGCTGGCGTTGGCGATGACCGGAAACGCGGGATCGGCGAAGGCGACCCCGCTGAGCGCGTCGTGGAGGCCGTCGACCGCGGGGGCCATGAGCGGAGAGTGAAACGCACCGCTCACCTTGAGGGGCACCACGCGCTTGGCGCCCCGCATCTTGCAGGCTTCGCCCGCGCGGCCGACCGCCGCGGCATCGCCCGAGATGACCGTCTGATCCGGAGCGTTCAGATTGGCCGCCACCACGACCCCATCGGCCCCCGAGGCGGCATTGCAGGCCTGGTCCACCTCCTCGGTGTCGAGGCCGAGCACGGCGGCCATCGTGCCCGGCCGTTCGCGCCCTGCCTCGTACATCAGCTCGCCCCGGCGCCGGACCAGGCGCGCCGCCGCGGGGGCGGCCATCGTCCCGGCCGCCACATGGGCGCTGTACTCGCCGAGACTGTGCCCAGCGGCGGCGCGGACACCGGTGAACCGTTCGCGCACGACCGCCCAGACCGCAGCCGAATGGGCCAGGATGGCCGGTTGGCTGTTGTGGGTGAGCGTCAGCTCCTCCTCAGGCCCCTCCCACAGAATCCGGGAGAGGCGGATGCCCAGCGCGTCATCGATCGCCGCGAAGGTGTCGCGCGCGGCGGGAAATCGTTCGGCGAGGTCCCGTCCCATGCCGACTCGCTGCGACCCCTGTCCCGGGCACATCAGCACGCTCGTCACGGCACGCTCACCATCGGATGACGGCGCTGCCCCAGGTGAATCCGGCCCCGAACGCGACCAGGAGAACCACCGACCCCGGCTCGACCCGGCCCTCCGCCACCGCCTGATCCAGCGCCAGCGGAATGGACGCGGACGAGGTGTTGCCGTACCGGTCGACATTCACCATCACCTTGGACATCGGAATGCCGGCGTGCTTGGCGGTGGACTCGATGATCCGGAGATTCGCCTGGTGGGGCACCAGGAGATCGATCTCATCGGCGGAGATGCCGGCGCGCCGGAGCACGGCGTCGCACGCCTCGGCCATGGCCAGTACGGCGGCCTTGAAGACCTCCCGCCCCGCCATCTTCATGTAGTGCGACCGCTCGCAGACCACCTTCTCGCTGATCGGATCGGCGGAGCCGCCCCCGGGCCGGTAGAGCAGCGGCGCGAGCCGGCCGTCGGACTTGATGTAGGTGGCGAGGAGCCCGCGTCCCGGCGTGGTGGAGCGGCGGACGACTGAGGCGCCAGCACCGTCGCCGAACAGGATGCCGGTGGAGCGATCCTGGAAATCGGTGATGGTCGAGAGCTTCTCGGCGCCGACCACGAGCACCGTCTCGCTCTGCCCCGACGCGATGAGTCCCTCGGCTACGGTGAGGGCGAAGACGTAGCCGGGGCACGCGGCCCCGATGTCGAACGCGGCGGCGCGGTCGGCCCCGATCAGGGCCTGGAGGTCGCAGGCGGTGGAGGGGAGCAGGCGATCCGGGCTGGCCGTGGCGAGCACGATGGCGTCGAGCTCGGCCGCGGTGATGCCGGCGCGCTGCATCGCGCTTTCGCTCGCCTCCTGGCTCAGCATGGCCACGCTCTGCTCGGGGCGGGCGATGCGGCGCTCCCGGATGCCGGTGCGCTCGACGATCCACTGGTCCGAGGTATCCAGCGTCCGGGTGAGGTCGGCATTGGTGAGCACGTCCGGCGGCACGCCAATGCCCACGCTCGCCACCTCCGCGAATGGGCGCACGATCATGAGCGGACGGCGGGCTCGCGCAGGGCGAACTCGGCCGCGATGTGCTGGGTCAGCCCGGCACGGACCGCCTGCACCGCGACGCGAATGGCATTCTTGATGGCGTTGGGGCTGGAAGACCCGTGGCAGATGATGGCCACCCCGCGCACGCCGAGCAGCGGGGCCCCGCCATAGGTGGAGTAGTCCAGGTGGCTGACCAGCTCGCGCATGGCCGGCCGGTCGAAGACGTCGGGCGCGCGCTCCCGGATGAGGCCGACGAAGACCCGGGCGGCGGATTCGTAGAACTTGAGCACCACGTTGCCCACGAACCCGTCGCAGACCACCACGTCGACCGCGACGCGCCGCTGCGGCCCGGGGAGGATATCGCGACCTTCGATGTTCCCGGCGTAGGTGAGACGGGGGGAGCGCTTGAGCAGCTGGTGGGCTTCGCGGACGACCGTGGTGCCCTTCTCCTCTTCCTCGCCCACGTTGAGCAGTCCGACCACCGGATTGGGCCGGCCGAGCAGGTCCCGGACGTAGACGGTGCCGAGATAGGCGAAGCCGACCAGCTCCCGCGCCGAACAGTCGAGGTTGGCGCCGCCGTCGAGCACCAGCACCGGCTCGCCGCCGGTGGGAAAGAGCGTGGCGACCGTGGCCCGCTCGACCCCGTCGTGAAGCCCGAACAGGAGCGTGGAGGCGGCGAGCGTGGCGCCGGTATTACCGGCGGACACGAGGGCATCGGACTGCCCGTTCTTCTGCAGCGTCAGGCCCACCACGACGCTCGAGTTCGGCTTCCGCCGCACCGCGGCCAGCGGCTTCTCCGCCATGCCGATAACGTCAGCCGCCTCGTGGATCTCGAGGCGGCTCTTGTCGGCCTGCGGATAATTGGCGAGCTCGGCTTCGATCACGTCCCGGCGCCCGACCAGCTGCACGATGAATTCGTCAGGCAGGCTGGACAGTGCTTCGATCACCCCGGCGATCTCCGCCTGTGGGGCGCGGTCGCCCCCCATGGCGTCCACCGCGACGCGGATCACGCTCAGGCGTCCTCGACCTCGACCTGCTTCTTGCCCCGATAGTAGCCACAGGAGTCGCACACCCGGTGGGACAGTTTGGGCGAGCCGCACCTGGGACACGCCTGGGTGGCCACGCTGGCGGCCACGTGGTGCCCACGCCGCAGACGCTTCCGTGACTTCGAGGTCCGACGCTTCGGAACTGCCATGATGTCCTCAAACGGGTTCGGCGGGGGTACGGCAGGCGCAGGGCCCCGCGTTCAGGTCCGCCCCACACTTGGGACAGAGTCCAGCACAGTCTTCGCGGCAGAGGAGCAGCTCGGTCTTGATGGCCAGGGCCAACTCCTCCCGGACCACGTCGGCCACGTCGACATGGGTCGGCCGCTCGGGCAGCGGATAGGAGTCGGGGTCGTCAGCCGCCTCCGGGTCGGTGCTGAACACCGCCGCATCGACCGGGATGTCCACCTCGTCGAGCACCTCGGTGAGGCACCGCCGGCACTCACCTCGGACCACCGCGTGCACGCCGCCGCGCCAGAGGTAGGTGCCCTCGCCGGCGGCCTGCAACTGACCCTTGACCGACACCGGACCGGCGAGGCCGAGCTCCAGACCCGCCAGGGCGGGGTCGTCGGACTGGAGCACTCCGTCCGTCCGAACGGGACCCCGTTGGAGATCCCGAATGTCCACTCGCAGCATAGCCGCTTAACATAGTTGTGACAACAACTTGGGGCAAGACCGCGGCTCAGCCCCAAAGTCCGGCCAGCTCGCCCTCCGGGAAGAAAAATCCCACCTCCCGGGCGGCGTTCTCCGGGCTGTCGGACGCGTGAATCGCGTTCCGGCCCTTGGACTCCGCGTAGAGCTTGCGGATGGTGCCGGCGGCCGCCTCGGCGGGGTCGGTGGCGCCAATGACGGTGCGAAGCGTCGGCACCGCGTCCTCTCGCTCCAGGGCCATCGCCAGGCAGGGACCGCTGGTCATGAAGCTCACCAGGCCCGTGTAGAACGGCCGTTCCCGATGGACCTCGTAGAACGCGCCGGCCTGCGCCTGGGTGAGCCGGACCAGCCGCGCGGCGCGGAGGGTGAACCCGGCCTGCTCGAGGTGGGCGACGATCTTCCCGGCCTTCCCGGATTCAATCCCGTCCGGCTTGACGATGCCGAGGGTGAGCGAAACAGCCACGAGACCTCCGCGAGGGTGGTGGTTGAGGTTAACGAAAAGACGGGAAGGACGGGAAGGACGGGAAGACAGTAAAGGCGGTATAGTCGGTAATGGACGGTAAGGCCATCGAACCTATCGCCACGAGCTTTCCCGTCCTTCCCGTCCTTCCCGCCCTTCCCGTCATGCTCCCAGCAGCTCGACGACGTCGACCGGCCGCCGCATTACCCCGATCCCCGCCGCCGCGAACGCGGCCAGCTTCTCCTCGGCGGTGCCGGAGGTGCCCGAGATGATGGCGCCCGCGTGCCCCATCCGGCGCCCCTTGGGCGCGGTCTGCCCGGCGATGAACCCGACCACGGGCTTGGTCACCTGCTCCCGCACGAAGGCGGCGGCGCGCTGCTCGTCGGTGCCGCCGATCTCACCCAGCATGACGATGGCCTCGGTGCCGGCGTCGGCCTGGAATGCCCGCAGGCAGTCGATGAAATCGGTGCCGATGATCGGATCGCCCCCGATGCCGACACAGGTGCTCTGGCCGATCCCGTTCCGGG
>JBJMOX010000127.1:0-5731 GCA_045803515.1 Gemmatimonadales bacterium | reverse complement strand
TCTATGACCGTGGGGGCGGGGGCGGCATCGGCATCGACCTTCCGAACCTGACGCTTCCAGCCGAGCCGCTGCACTTGAGCAGACGGGAAAAGCGCGATCTGCTGGCGTTCCTCCGGTCGCTCACCGATAGCTCCTTCAGCGCTTCGTCGCGCAGGCCCGAATGAGCTCCCACGCGGCCCTCACGTGCTCCCCTGTAGTTTCCCGCTGCCCCACGACCAGCCGGATCACGTACTGCCCGCCCAGCCGCGTATGGGTCAGATGAACCGTCCGGGCAGCGTTGATCCGGGCCAGCAGCTCCTGATTGAGCGCATCGAGCTCCTCGGCCGGGCGCCCTGACGGTCGGTACCGGAAGCACACCAGCCCGAGCGGCACCGGCGCGACAACCTCGAAATCCGGGTCTCCCCTCACCCAGCCGGCGAACTCCTGGGCGAGGTCCAGGTGGCGCCGGATCATCGCCTGCAGCCCCGCCACCCCGTAGCTCCGGATCACGAACCAGAGCTTGAGCGCCCGGAACCGGCGCCCGAGCTGAATGCCCCAGTCGCGGAAATTCACCACCTTGGCATCGTGCGTGGTGCGCAGATACTCGGGAGTCGCCTGGAAGCTTCGGATGAGCGCGTCCGGATCGCGGACGAAGTAGGCGGTGCAGTCGAAGTTGGTGAGGAGCCATTTGTGCGGATTGAAGACGAAGCTGTCCGCCTGCTCGGCTCCAGCGAACATCCAGCGCAGCTCGGGTACGATCGCGGCAGCGCCCGCGTAGGCCGCGTCGACGTGAAGCCAGATCCCTTCGCGCCGGCAGATCTCGGCGATGGCCGGCACCGGATCGATCGCGGTGGACGAGGTCGTGCCGATGGTCGCCACCACGCAGGCCGGGACCCGACCGGCGGAGCGGTCCTCCGCAATGGCCTGCTCCAGCGCCTCCGGGCGGAGGGCGAAGGCGCTATCCGTCGGGATGTGCCGCAGACGGTCGAGCCCATACCCCGCGAGCTTCACCGCCTTGTCGACGGAAGAGTGGGCTTCCGCCGACGCGTAGACCGTGAGCACCGGTCCCGCCTCGGCCAGACCCAGGGTTCCCGCACGGCCCCCGGTGACGCGCTCTCGGGCGGTGAGCAGTGCCACCAGCGTCGCCGTGGAGGCCGTGTCCTGAATTACGCCAGTGAATCCTTCCGGCAGGCCAAGCATCTGCCGCAGCCAGTCCATGACCACCTGCTCGAGCTCGGTGGCCGCGGGTGAGGTCGCCCACGACATGCCCTGCGCACCCATCACGGCCGTGAGCATCTCGCCGAGAATCGAAGGAGGGCTATTGTTGCAGGGGAAATAGGCAAACCAGCCGGGGTGATTCCAGTGCGTCATGCCGGGGAGCACGATCCGCCTGAAATCGTCGAACAGCGCCTCGAATGGCTCACCGATCTGAGGAGGACCGGCCGGAAGCTGGTTCCGGATGTCTCCGGGCAAGGCTGCGGGCGTCACCGGAAGGGTGCCCACGTCGCGCAGGTAGTCGGCCATCCAGTCGACCAGCGCGTGAGCCTCGCGGCGGAATTCGTCGGGTTGCATGCGCCCAAAGCGAACGCCCGCCGAGCCTCGCGTCAAGCAGTGTGTGGTGGCGCCTCCGATTATCTTTGCTCCATGACTTTGGCCGCGCTGAGGGTACCGGGCCTCGACTATCACCCGGAGGTCGCCTGCCGGCACCTTTCCGACGCGGATCCCCGGCTCGGCGAGCTGATCGAGCGGGCCGGGCCGTTTCGCCTCGAGCCCGAGCCGACCCAGAGCCTGTTCGCCGCGCTGCTCGAGTCCATCGTGTACCAGCAGCTCTCGGGCAAGGCGGCCGCGACCATTCTGGGCCGGGTCTGCGCGCTCTACCATCCACGCCGGTTTCCCCGGCCCGCCGACATTCTCGCCACTCCGCCGGAGCGGCTCCGGGCAGCGGGGCTCTCCAACGCCAAGACGCTCGCGGTCAAGGACCTCGCGGCCAAGACCATGGACGGCACGGTCCCCAGCATGCTCCGGGTGCGGAGGATGACGGACGATGAGATCGTCGAGCGGCTCACCACGGTGCGGGGCGTGGGCCGGTGGACGGTGGAGATGCTGCTCCTGTTTCGCCTGGGCCGCCCCGACGTGCTGCCGCTCGGCGACCTGGGGGTCCGCAACGGATTCGCCCGGACCTTCGGGCGGCGCGCGCTCAAGAACCCGGCCGTCATGATCAGACGGGCCGAGCGCTGGCGTCCTTACCGGAGCGTAGCAAGCTGGTACATGTGGCGGGCGCTGGAGCTTTAGCGCGGGCAACGATCGGAGGAGCCGATGACCGATATGACGGCCGTGCTGGCCGACTACGAGCCGGACCTTGGGACGGTGGAGCTGGTGTGCGAGCGCCTGGGGGAGATCGGGCACCAGATCGGCCCGGACACGGCCCGATCCCTGATACGCGCCATCGTCCAGCGGGAGGCTCTCCGGGTCGATGCCCGGATGCGGGAGGCGATCGAGACCTCGCTGCAGACCATCAAGGTGGCGGCCCAGTCCGCCATCGGCGTCCTCGCGGCCACCACGCCGGTCCAGGCGCCGCCGGGCGCCGAGAAGGCGGCGACACCCGCGCCGGCCGCTGCTGCTGACGGCCGGCGACCCATCGCCAAGCGGAAGCCGCCGCCCGAGCCCCCCGAAGGGCCGAGCGACGGCGAGCGGCGGCCCGTGTTTCGCCGGCCGCGCGGGCGGTGAGCGCTCAGAATTCGCGCTTCTTCATTTCCTTGAACAGGCGACGGGTCTCGCTGTCTTCCTCGGCCGCCCGCTGCCGGAGCGTGGGGTCGAACTGGACCGCACGATCGGCTTTGGGCTGCACCACCTTCTCCGCGTTCTTCTTGGCGAGCGCGGCGATGCGCTGATCCTCACGCTTGGACATCACACCTCCCTGACGTGTTGGCGGGCGGGGCCACCCGCCGACTAGGAAGATAGTCGGCTAGGGCCACACAAAAAGCTTCGGAGGCACAAGACGGGGGCTCTGGCGGATCCCATCCTGAATTACTGAGATCGCTCTCCACCCCCAGGAGGATCGCCATGCACCGACTGACCCCCTTGGCGGCCGCGGTTCTGGTACCGCTGCTGCTGAATGCTTGCGACGACTCGAGTCGCCCGATGGCGCTGGAGCCTGCTACCCACCCACTTCAAGGAAGCGTGAATGGCGCGGCGGGTCAGATGCCCGCTTTCTACGAGGGTGAGTTATTCACCGTCAACATGAAGGAGCTCCCGGAGAACGCCTCCGCCTCGACCATCGCGCACAACAAGAGCATCAACGAGATCTATGCGTCGAACGATTTGGACGAGGAACAGGACTTCATTCCCGTGATCGATGCCATCCAGGGTGAGGGCTTCAATCCCTTGTGGCACCAAAACCTCATCGTGTTCAATGCGGGGTTCACGCCGCACCAGTTCGTCTCTGAAGACGAGGTCCTCGCCGCTGCCGCCGGGCCCAATCCGGAGATCACGATCGTGGTGACGGATGAGGTGTATCGCTGTTCGGTCGTGGGCCGGAAATAGACCAGGAAAACCACGACGTCGGACCGGAAAGCGCGGAGCAACAAAGAGGGGCTGGACCGGAAGGCCAACCCCTCTTTTTCACACCACTCCCGAGGAGGGACTCAGCAGCACCTTTCGCGCTGATCCGGCAGGCTCCGCCGAGGTCCTAGATCCGGGCAGGCAGCCGAAGCGGCCGCCGGCTTTCCTCAGGAGGCGGGAGTGGCGACCGGAACCGGCTCCAGCCGGTCGGTGGTCGTGCCATCGCCGAGCTGGCCGAAATTGTTGCGGCCCCAGCAGTAGGCCACATGGCTCGTGGTCAGGCCGCATGTGTGGTGACCGGTCGCGTCGACCACGCCGAACGCGAGCTCGCCGAGCACCGGGACGGGCTGCACGCTGATGATGGTGGTGCCGTCGCCGAGCTCACCGAACGCGTTGAAGCCCCAGCAGTAGGCTACGTGAGTCGTCGTCACCCCGCACGTATGGATGGAGCCTGGCTTCACCTGGCGAAACGCGAGCCCGCCGGCCACCGGAACCGGCTCCAGGCGGTTGGTACCCGTGCCATCGCCGATCTGGCCATGGCTGTTGAAGCCCCAGCAGTAGGCCACGTGGCTCATGGTGACGCCGCAGGTTGTGGCGCTGCCATCACCACCTGAGATCACCTGGCGGAACCGGAGCCCGCCAGCTACCGGGACTGGCGTCGGGCGGATGATGTCCTCCGTGCCGTCGCCGAGCTGACCCACGTCGTTGAAGCCCCAGCAATGGGCTACATGGCTCGTGGTCACGCCGCAGCTGTGATTGCTCCCCAGGCCAACGCTGCGGAATCTGAGCCCACCGACCACCTGGACTGGTGTCGGGCTGTCGGTGGTCGTGCCGTCACCAAGCTGCCCGGCGAAATTGCGGCCCCAGCAGTGCGCTGCCGATCGCGTGGTCAGCCCGCAAGTGTGGAAGTCGCCAGCGCTCACCTGGCGGAACCGGAGCCCACCGGCCACCGGGACAGGGAGGAGGCTATTGGTTGTCGTGCCGTCGCCGAGCTGACCGTCCGAGTTGCGGCCCCAGCAGTAGGCCACATTGTTCGTGGTCACGCCACAGGTCTGGAAGAATCCCGCGACCAGCTGGTGGAACCGGAGTCCACCTGCCACTGGAACCGGCGTGAGATGATTGGTGGTCGTGCCGTCGCCGAGCTGGCCGTCCGAGTTGAGCCCCCAGCAGTAGGCCACATTGCCGGCGGTCACACCGCAGGTATGGGCACCGCCTCCCGTGCTCACCTGACGGAACGACAGCGCCTGGGTCTGTGTGGTCTTGAGCGCCGGCCCGGGCTCTGGTGCAGTGGGCGACTCACCCTCCTCCCGGCAGCCCAGGGTGGCAACGACGAGGGCCGAAAGGAGCACGGGAGCGAACCGGCTGGTGAGCCGGCGTACTTGCCCGCCCCATCGTGGTGGGGACGTAGGCAGGCGGGCGGTGCAAGCGCTGCGTGTCATAGCCACCTCCGGAGAAAGCAAGCGCCGAGCGACCTTTCGGCAGCTCGGCGATCTTGGGGTCCTTCGTGGCGTCTGTCGCTACCGGCGCGGCGTCGCGGAGGAGGCGAGGACCCGTGGCTTTGCGCCCCCGGCTTTTGCCGGGTTGGCTCTTGTCGAAGTGTGCGATGCTACGCTAGGGCGGTGTACCAGGGCTGTCAAGCAGGTCCCGGAGCCGACCTGAAGGGATCGCGCGGCGCGGTTCGAATCAAACCAGAAAGGGCTCCGCGAGGAGCCCTTCATGTTGCAGCATACTGTTGCTTCAGCACCAGTTCTACTGCAAAACTCCCGAGGAGGGACTCGAACCCCCGACCCGGTGATTAACAGTCAGCCCCGGTGTGATGTAACTGCAGCACTTAGGGGCACTTTCCAACCGCTCGTTACTCTTTCGCTACTTGGACGAGGCGACTCTCATCCCAAGCTGGACTTGAAGGGGACCATCCGTTTACTCTCGTGAACACCAATTCCTCACTGCGCATGCCCCCACTTTCGGGGACTCGTCGCCGACTAATCGTTTGACCGGCGGAGGCCGTTGATGCCGCTTGACCTTCACCCCAAGGCTCTGGTACGCCTCAAGGAACTCCTAATCAGCGCTCTGCCAACACTACGAGTGCAGGACAATACATTTCTTGATTATCAGAACGTTGGCGAGCTCTTGAAACTTGACGCGGCATTGCCGGACAAGAAAGATCCCCTTCGCCGACGTCTGGAAGCGT
>JBJMOX010000126.1:0-6941 GCA_045803515.1 Gemmatimonadales bacterium | reverse complement strand
TATCCTACCACCTGAACACTTTGAGTTTCGGGGCGAGTCTCCACGACCAGACACTCCGCAGGGCCCCAAGACTCGCCACGGTGATGCCCACGGTTGAACAGCACGCTTACGGTCGTGCCGGGCCCACTTGGGAAGTTCATCCCCCGCTGAGACTCCGGTACCAGCGGGGCTTTCCTTCTCGAGCAGCTGCTCTCCGCCGGTAACGTTCCCGGTAACAGATCCCAGGCGCCGCAGCCGATCACCGAGCTCCTCAAGGTGCTGGGCGACTCGGTACTCCACAACATCAGAGCGGTGTCGCGTCAAGACGCGCGGCGGCAGGAGGGGGCCTAGCGCGTCCGGCTGGTGGCGAGCCGCTCAGGGCGTGTACGCCTGGTTCGTTGCCAGGGTGGTGTCCGCCTGTCCCCCGATCACGAAGATCTTCCCATTGATCGCCCCCGAGCCAGGTGACCCGCCCCCCGTCGGCGCATCCGTCAGCGTCCGCCAGATCCCCGTCGCGGGATTGTAGACCTCCGCCCAGACAACGGGCCCGATCCCGCTATAGCCACCCATCACATACAGCAGCCCGTTGAGGCTCGTCGCTGCCGCCGAGTAGCGAAACGTCCCCATCGACGGAAGCGGGGTCCACTCGCCCGTGGCCGGGTCATAGACGTTCAGGGCATTGCTGGGTGCGCCGAACTGATCCTGGCCCCCAGCGAGGTAGAGCTTCCCGTTCACGGCAGCCATCGCGGGATATTTCAGGACCGGGGCGTTCTTGCGGCTCCCCCAGCTGTTGGTGCTCGGGTCGTACGCGTAGAGCCCACCCAGCGAGCTGCCGTCGGGCCCGCACGTGCCGTAGACGTACAGCTTGCCGTTCAGCACGCCGCTCCCGCCGCAGCCGATCGCGGCCGGCAGTGAGGCCTTCGTGCTCCAGGTATTGGTCGCTGGGTTATAGGCGTAGAGGCTGCTGGTGTAGATCCCGTCACCGTTGTGCCCACCCGGCACGTAGACGATCCCGTTGATCACGCCGGCACCATTGCTCGCGGCGCGCCGTTGCGGCATGGCGGCGCGACTGGTCCAGGTGTTGTTGCCGGGGTCGTAGACGTGGCCGGTGGCGAGGGCGGTCGAATTCTTGCGGCCGCCGAAGGCGAAGAGCTTCCCGCTCACCACGGCGGCGGCATAGGCCTCACGGGCGGTCGGCATGTTGCCCTTGTTCACCCACACATCGCCGGGCGTGTAGACCTCGTTGTTCGCGAAGCGGTTATCGGCGAGATCGGTACCCCCGACGGCATAGAGCTTCCCCTTCACCGTCCCACTCGCCAGGCCGAGCCGGGGAGTGCGCATGGCGGGCTTGGCCTGCCAGGTCCTGGTGCGGGGATCGTAGACATCCACCCTCGCTACCGCCTGAGGGCTCCCAGTCTGGTACCCGCCCACGACGTAGAGGAGACCGTCGATCACGGTGCCAGTGCCCTCAGCCCGCCCCGTCAGCATCGAGGGCCCCAGCGTCCAGGCATTGGTGGCGGGGTCATAGGCCTCCATGTCCGCCGTGGGATAGCCTCCGTTCAGGTCCAACCCGCCCGCCAGATAGAACTTCCCACCGATCACGCCGGCGGCGGGGTGGCGGTGGGGGTGGGCCGGGAGTGGCAGCGGCTGCCAGCTGTTGGTTGCCGGATCGTAACGCTGGAATGCGGCCGCGGTCTCGCACTGGCCGAACAGGTACAGCTTCCCTCCGATCACGTCGGCGGCGCCACACGCGCTCGCGACCGGCATAGGCGCCCTGGTCGTCCAGGTATTGGTTGCGAGCGTGTAGGCGAAGAGCGAGGTGGTCGGCTTGAAGTTCGGGTCCGTGCCGCCGGCGACATAGAGCACCCCATTGATGACGCCGGCGCTCGGAGCCCACCGGCCCGAGGGCAGCGACGCCCTGGTGCCCCAGCTGTTGGTGCCGGGGTTGTAGGCGTACACCGTCCTGCTGAGTGTGTCCTTACTGGTGCCGCCCACGACGTACATCAGGCCGTTCAGAGCGGCAGCCGTGGCATAGTACCGCGCCGCCGGTAGCGGGGCCTTCGTAGCCCAGGAGTTCGTGACCGCGGTCGCAAACTGCGGTCCGGGAAAGTCGAGCGCCGGCTCCGGCGCGGGGAGCCCCGTGTCGTCCGGCGCCGTCGGGCTGGAATCGAATCCGCAACCGACGAGAAGGAGGGCGAGGGCGGCGGTCAGGGTTGTCGTGCGCATGGAAACGGCTCCGAGTTTGGGACGGACGTGCTGCTCTCTCTATCCGTATGCGGAGTTTCCGGGCGCCAACCGACACACTCTTCACCCGCCTTGCGCGACGGCCCGGAACGACGGGCCACCCGCCCACTCGGCCAGTAACGTTCCCAGTAACAAACGAGCCGGCGCTGGCTGGCGCCGGCGCCGGGCCCACTGTTGGCACCGCTTGCGCGTTCTCGCAAGCCTCCAGAGCGCCAAACCTGCTGCCCTCACTGAACCAATGTGACGGCTCTCGGTGACCCGACGCGACGCGCGATCTTTCAGCGACTCGCCGACCGCCCCCGCGCCATGGGTGAGCTCGCGGCCGGGCTCCCGATCAGTCGTCCGGCGGTTTCGCACCACCTGAAGGTGCTCAAGGACGCGGGGCTGGTGGTCGACCGGCTCGCGGGCAATCGCCGCATCTACCAGGTCAACCCGGTCGGCGTGGAGGCCCTGCGTGCCCAGCTCGACCGGTTCTGGAGTCGAGCCCTGACGACCTACAAGGAGGTCGTCGACAGCCAACCGGAGAACGCGCCATGAACACGAAGGCGCAGGAAACGTCGGTACGGACGCAGAGCACAACCTGCTCGGTGTGGAGATCGCCGAAACGGTCTTCGAGCCGCGCGTGGGCCGCCACGTCTATGACCATGGCGTGGAGGGGAGCGAATGCCGCTGGGCGCGCGTCCTCGCCTATGAGCCGCCCCATCGCGTCGTGATCATCTGGGACATCAACCCATGCGCGCCGGCGTCGTGTCCGAGAACGGCTGGCCGCTGTACCTCCAGCGCCTCGGCAACCTTATCGAGGAGTGAGGATTACGAGGGCGCCCGCGTCCACGCGGGCTCACTACACGTCAAACACTCCCGCAAACCGCACCTTCGTGTACGCCTCCGCCGCGGCCTGGCGCTCGTCAGCGCGCCGGCGCCGCGAGGAATGCGTTGACCAGGTCCGCGAACGCCCGTGGGAGGCGCGCGTCCACGTTCGGCGTCATGATCTCGCCGAGGTACTCGCCGTGCCCGCCGGGGAGAATGCAGAGCCGCCCGTGCGGCAGCAGGCGCGACAGCTCCAGCGCATGCTCGGGCCGGACGACGTCTCGATCGCCATCGACCACGAGCGTCGGAGCCTGGATCGAGCGGATGTCCCGCTCCGCGATGTCCTCGAAGGCCAGCATCCGCTTGCTGTCCCGCTGGTACATCGCGAGCAGCCCCTCGCGGCTCGGGTTGATCTTCAGGTAGGCGTCCTTGTACGCCTGTGGCATGTCCGCGAAGGTTCCCTTCCGCATCGCGTCCCAGAATCCGGGCTGCATGCCGTCGCGGGTGAAGTTCGCCGACGCGATGATCAGTCGATTCACCTTCCCGGGATGCCGGATGGCAACCTGCAGCGCGGTGGTGCCGCCGTTGCTGAATCCGAGGAGGTCCGCCCGCGCGACGTGCAGGGAGTCGAGCAGCGCGGCGACGTCGTCCGCATCTTGCTCGAAGGTGAAGGGGCGGTCGACGTCGCGCGTGTGCCCGTGCGCCTGCACCTCCACCGCGATTACCTGGCGCGATCGCCTGAGCAACGGGAGCACTCTGCCGAAGCTCGTCCCGATCGTCGATCCGCCGCCGTGGACGAGCACGAGCGGCGTTCCACCGGTGCCGTGGATCTCGTAGTACATGCGCAGCCCGTTCACAGCCGCGTACCCCGCGCGTGCTGGCTTCGGCGGCGGTGATTCGGCGCCGACGGACTGGCCGCGTGCCGCGTTCGGGGTCGCGGCGGCGAGAAGCGCGAGGCCCACGGGGAGCAGGTGTAGGCGCAGCATGTCAGCCCTCCTCGCTCAACGCGCGCTCGAGGTTGTCCAGCAGGGCGCGCGTGCCGCGTTCGCGCTCGGCCGTCTCGTCGTATCCGTCGAGGTACACGCCCTGTTCTGTGAACCGGAGCCGAGTTCCGGAGCCGTCTGGATGCAGCTCGACCGTGGCGAGCGACACCGAGATGCGCCGCTCGCCGAGCTGCATCGCGTAGCTCCAGACGATCCTCTCGTTCGGCACGATGTCGTGATAGACCGTGTCGTTCCGGTGGGGCATGCCGCCAGGTGGGCCGCCGCGCCACAGCTCGCGGCCTCCGACCCGGAAGTCGAGCGTGTGCTCCGCTACCTCCCATTCCTCCACGCACCCGAACCACCGCGACTTTCGCGCGGGATCGGCGAACGCCGCGAACACTCGCGCGGGCGCTGCGCGGTATCGGCGCTCGATCGTGAAGGTGTCGTGCTGGCTGGCCCGAGCGCTCATGTCCGCCTCCGTGACTTAGATTGTCGGGCGTCCTCCTCCTCGAGCAGCGCCCCGAGCCGGTCGAGCCGGCGTTCCCACAGCGTGCGCCGCCTGGCGAACCAACCCTCCGCCGCCTCGAGCACCTTCGGCTCCACCCGGCACCTCCGCACCCGCCCGGTCTTCTCCGACGTCACTAGCCCGCTCCCCTCGAGCACGTGGAGGTGCTGCATCACCGCCGGCAGCGACATGTCGAGCGGCCGCGCGAGATCGCTCACGGACGCCGGCCCGCGGCTGAGCCGCTCGACCATGGTCCGCCGCGACGGATCAGCGAGCGCGCCAAAGACGAGATCCAGCCGGGGACGGTTAACCATATACTTAACTATAGGATGGACCGCGCGCGTGTCAAGCGAGCAACTGGGCCTCCTGAAAACGCGCAACAACAGGGTTGCATAATGCCACGACCTCGCGTTATGCTACGCAGTAGCGTCGTTGCATAGCCGCCGGATCGATTGCAAACCTCACGGAGGAGACACGAGCCCATGCCCGTCAAAGCCCAAGAGACTCACGACAGGCCGAGCACCGACCGGATCGAAAAGCGGGTCGTGCTTCGCGCCTCGCGGTCACGCGTGTGGCGCGCGATTACGACCGCGGAAGAGTTTGGGACCTGGTTCCGGATGAAGCTCGAGGGCGAGTTCGCCGAGGGCGGAGCGGTCCGCGGGAGGATCACCCATCCGGGCTACGAGCACGTGACCCTGGAGATACTGGTCGAGCGGATCGAGCCCGAGCGGTATTTCTCCTATCGTTGGCACCCGTACGCGATCGACCCCACGGTGGACTACTCGGCCGAGCCCACCACGCTGGTCGAGTTCATCCTCGAGGACGCCGAGGGTGGCACGGCCCTGACGATCGTCGAGTCCGGGTTTGATCGGATCCCGCTGGCCCGCCGGGCCGAGGCGTTCCGCATGAACGACCAGGGGTGGGCCGGGCAGATCAAGAGCCTCGAGCGGTATGTCTCGTAGCCGGGGCGCGGCGGCTCTGAAGGTGGCGGAAGCCGTGCCGGTGTTCGCCGCGCTGGGAGACCCGACCCGGCTCCGCCTGCTGGGGCGCCTGTCCGCCGACGGGCCGCTCTCCATTACCCGGCTGAGCGAGGGCACCGGGGTGACGCGCCAGGCGATCACCCGGCACCTCTACGCCCTCGGTGAGGCAGGCCTGGTGCGCAATGCCCGCCGCGGGCGCGAGCGGGTCTGGGAACTGGACCGGAAGCGCCTGCAGAAGGCGAAACAGTACCTCGATCACATTGCTGCGCAGTGGGACGCGGCGGCCGACCGCTTAAAGGCGTTCGTCGAGGATCAGCCATGAAGCGCGCCAGGACAGCCGCAAAGGCAGCCGCGGTGACGGCGATGTGACGTCATCGGTCGCGCGAACCACGCCAAGCTGTTCTAACGATCAGAGGAGAGAGCCAATGACCGATCAGAAGACCGGAACGCGTGAAGAGTGGCTCGCGGCCCGGCTGGAGTTGCTCGAGGCCGAAAAGGCGCTGACGCGGCGGAGCGACGAGGTGGCGCGGCAGCGGCAGGATCTGCCCTGGGTCCGGATCGACAAGAAGTACCACTTCGAGACCGACGAGGGCCGCGCCTCACTGGCAGACCTCTTTCGAGGGCGCTCGCAGCTCCTCGTCTACCACTACATGTTCGGGCCCGACTACACGGCGGGATGTGCGACCTGCTCGACGATCGCGGACGGGTTCGACGGCTTCGTCGTCCACCTGGCCAACCACGACGTCACGCTTTCGGCGGTGTCGCGGGCGCCGTTCGCGAAGCTGCAGGCGTACAAGCGGCGGATGGGGTGGAGGTTTCCCTGGGCATCCTCGTTCGATGGGGACTTCAACTTCGACTTCAATGTCTCGTTCACCGAGGAGCAACAGCGCGAGGGGGCCGTCGAATACAATTACCGGCGCGAGGCCGGGTGGACGGTACGCGGTGGCGACTCACTCACGAAAGCCGGCGAGGGGCCTGTCGCCGAGAACGCGGCCATGACCGGAACCGACGTGGCCACCTACGTGCGCGAGAGGCCAGGCATGAGCGCGTTCGTGCTCCAGGACGGCATTGTCTACCACTCCTACTCCACCTATGCGCGCGGGCTGGACGGCCTCTGGGGCATGTACCAGTGGCTCGACCGTGCCCCCAAGGGGCGCAACGAGACGGGCATGTGGTGGCGCCGCCACGACGAGTACGGCAAGGAAGCCGAGCGAGCCCAGCCGCAGTGATCGCAATGGCAGCGCTACTATCTTCGCTTCGCACGACCTGCTATACTAGGCGACTCTCACTCTCCACATAGTCAGTACTTCGGCTGAACCGGCCGACCGTTCGGCTTTTCGATACTGGGTCCGGCTCGAGCCTTCCCTCCGCCGCTAGACATGTGTCCTCACGGCTGCAGACGCTCGACTACGATAAACGTTGGTACCCTCTTCGACAGCTCGG
>JBJMOX010000125.1:0-24873 GCA_045803515.1 Gemmatimonadales bacterium | reverse complement strand
CGAGAGCAGACCCCTGGGCGGGGGGAGACCGCTGCCCGCTCCGCGAGGGCCCGGGTCGGCCGACGCGCGGCGGCGCGACTACCGGCCCCGGCGGGATCGCTCCGACGAGCTCCCGGTGCCCGACACCGGCGAGCCGCGGATCGTGCAGAAAGTACGCGGCCAGTTCGCCAGCTGGGCGGCCGTTTCGCTGGGATGTATGGGCATCAACATCGCCACCGGCATCGATCATCCGTGGTTCCTGTTTCCCACCTTCGGCATGGGACTCGGTCTGTTGCGCAACTATGCTCAGCTCTGGCAGGCGGGCTACAGCTGGCGCGACGTCCTGAGCCGGCCGCCGGCCCCGGACGCGGTCGAGACGACGATGGTGAGGGGTGTGAAGGTGCCGCGCCAGCTGCCGCCGCCCAGCGCGGACGAGTACGGGGCTCAGCTCGGGGCGATCCAGCAGGTGCAGAGCGACCGGCAGGCCATTCTCAAGCTGATGGAGCGGCTGCCGGCGTCGGAGCGGAAGATGCTGCCCGAGGTTCAGCAGACGGTGAACGGGCTGTACGAGCGCGCCACGGATCTCGCCCGCACGCTCCACGCGATGGACAGCAATCTCGACGTGCAGGGACTGGCCCAGATCGAGGAGCGAATTGCCGCGCTGGCCAAGGAGCCCGACGATCCGGAGCGCGCCCGCCGGCTCAACCTGCTGGAGCGCCAGCGGCAGACCATCAGCGATCTCCGGGGACGGCGAAGCCAGGTGGCGAGCCATCTCGAGTCCTGCGTCCTGGCCATGCAGAACGTGCGGTTCGATCTCTTGCGCCTGCGCTCGGCGGGTGTGGCCGCGGTCCTGAGCGATCTGACCCAGGCCACCCAGCAGGCCAAGGCGCTCTCCCGGGATGTCGACAACGCCATCGCCGCCGCTGGGGAGATCCGGGAGGCCATGAAGTAGCTGGGAGCGAGTATGCGCCAATGGGCAGGCCGGATCGCGGAGCGCCTCACGGCACATCGGGTGCGACTCCCGCTGGCCCTCCTGCTCTACCTCCTCGCACTCGCGTTGCTCCCGGTCACTGGCCTCACCGAGAGTCGGATCGACTTTGAGCGTGCCGTCTACTATCCGGCACGGGCCTTTCTCGACGGTCTCGATCCCTACGAGCAGCACGCATACCTGGCGCGCTACCCGATCGACGCGCCCTTCCCGCCCTTCCTGCCGGCTACCCTGCTCCTGCACCTCCCGTTCGGACTGCTCCCGCCTGGGCTGGCCGGTGCGCTTTACTTTCTGATGACCCTGGTTCTGGTATTCGCCAGCGCCCGACTCGCGCTGGCGTTCACCGAGAGCCGGGCGGGCGCGTCGGACGTCATCACGGTAGCCGCGCTGGTCCTGCTCAGTCGTCCGGGGCGACTGGCGCTCCGATTGGGGCAGCTCAGCTTCGAGCCGGTCATCGGCACCTACCTGGCGTTGTATTTCGCAAGACGGGCGCCCTGGCTCGGGGGAGTGGGTCTCTCGCTTGCCCTGATCAAGCCCACGTTCGGAGTTCCCCTTGGGCTTCTCATGCTGCTGCGGCGGCAGGTCCGGCCGGTCGCGATCGGCGGCGCGCTGAGCATCGTGGTGAACCTGGCCGTGGTGGGGGTGCTGATACCGCGCGCGGGCGGCCTTACCCCATTCAGGTCGCATCTGGCAGCGACGCTCCAGTCCGCGCGTATGGGCATCGTGGAAACGGCCAACCCGGTGATGACTTCCCTGCGTACCGACGCAGCCTCGCTGCTGGGCCGTGTTCGGGGCCGTCCGCTGAGGTCCCGCACTCAGGTCCTGATCGCGCTCGCCGTGCTGGCCGCGGGCGCCGTGGTGGTTGTGGCGGGCAGGGATCTCCTGGGGCCCGGCGCGGACGGGTTGATCGCGGGGTTCGTCTGCGTGGCCATTCTGCTGAGCGGATATCACCAGGCCTACGACCTGGTCCTCCTGATCCTCCCCACGGTGGTCCTGGCCCGGAGCCCACCGGCCGGGTCACTGCTCAGCCCGGCAGTGCGACACATGCTGGCGGTCCTGCTGCTGGCGCTCGGCGCCAATTACCTGGCTTCCGAGGGCGCGCTGGCGAAGCTCGGCCTCGAGCGCAACTCGCTGGGGTGGCTGCTGCTGACCTCCGTGAATGCGGTCGCCCTGCTCCTGACCTATGTGGTCTACGCGGTAGGCCTCATCCGGCTCGCTCCGGCGAGGGACACTCCGGAGATCATCGGGAATCGCTGAGTGTTGCGGGACCCGCTAGAACCTCGCCGTCTCCTCCATCGCCGCCCGCAGGGTATGGACCTGCGGCAGGATCACGTCCTCGAGCTCGGGAGCGTAGGCCACGAAGGTATCGGTGGCCGCCACCCGCTTGACCGGAGCGTCCAGCCAGGGGAACGCCTCGTCGGCGATCCGGGCGGCGATCTCCGCGCCGTAGCCCCAGGAGAGCGAGTCTTCGTAGGCCACGATGGCGCGGCTGGTCTTCCTGACCGACGCGTAGACCGCATCCCAGTCCACCGGGGAGAGCGAGCGGAGATCGATCACCTCGACGCTGATCCCGCTGCGCTCCTCCACCTGCTTGGCCGCCGTGAGCGCCCGCTGGACCAGGGCACCGTAGGTGACCACCGTCAGATCGGATCCTTCCCGCACCACCTTCGCCTTGCCGAACGGGACCATGAAGTTGGGCCCCGGATTGGGAGCCTTGTTGTAGGTCTGGCGATAGAGGTGCTTGTGCTCCAGGAAGAGCACCGGGTCGTCCGCCCGGATGGCGGTGCGCAGGAGGCCATTGGCGTCGAGCGCGTTGGAGGGGCAGACCACCCGGAATCCGGGTACCCCGGTAAAGACCGCGGCGCCGGTCTGTGAGTGGTAGACCGACCCGCCTCTGAGATAGCCACCGTAGGTGACCCGCACCACCACCGGGGCCGAAAACGCATTGTTTGAGCGCCAGCGGATCAGGGCCAGCTCGTTCCGGAGCTGCATGTACGCCGGCCAGATGTAGTCGAAGAATTGGATCTCGACCACCGGCTTGAGCCCGCGGGTGGCGAGCCCGATGGCGCGGCCGATGATGTTGGCCTCGGCCAACGGCGAGTTGTAGACCCGGTCGCTCCCGAAGGCGCGTTGCAGCCCCCAGGTCACCTTGAACACGCCACCCTTGCCCTTCACGTCCGCCAGACTAGTCTCCCGGCTGCAATCCGCGACGTCCTCGCCGAACACGACGATCCGGGGATCGCGCGCCATCTCGTCCCGCAGACACACGTTGAGGAGATCGACCATGGTGGTCGGGTCGCCGGTGAACCGGGGATCGTCTTCGGTGTCGAACTGCTCCGAGGCGGGATCTACGTCGGGTGAGTAGACGTAGTGGTAGACCGTGTCGGTGCCGGGCTGAGGCGAGGCCAGCGCGACGTCGGCCGCCACCTGCACCTCCTCCGTCACCTGCTGCACCACCAGATCGAGCTCGGCCTCCGAGGCGATGCCTTGCTCCAGGAGGTATTTGGGGAAGCGGGTCAGGGGATCGCGCTCGGCGTCCGCCTTGCGCTCCGCCGGCGTGCGATACTGGACCTCGTCGTCGGAGAGCGAATGGCTGTAGGGACGGATCACGTGGGCATGGACCAGGGCCGGTCCCTTGCGGGCGCGGACGTATTCCACGGCCTTGGTGACGACGTCGTACGACGCGAGCACGTCGCAGCCGTCCACTTCCTGAATGAGAAGTCCGGGAAATCCGGTCAGCAGCCGCGAAATCGAGCCGCCCGCGGTGTTCACCTCGACCGGGACGGAGATGGCGTAGCCGTTGTCCTCGACCAGGAACACCACCGGCAGCTTGAGATTGGTGGCCGTGTTGAGCGCCTCCCAGAACTCGCCCTCGCTGGTGGTGCCGTCGCCGGTGGTGCAGAGGACCACCTCGTCGCCGTGGATCAGATCATCCCGGTCGGGAATGCCCTCGATGTTCGAGTACCTCAGCCACGCCTCCGCGCAGCCGACCGCCTGGAGAAACTGGGTCCCGGTCGGACTCGACGCGCTCACGATGTTGAGGTCCTTGTGGCCCCAATGCGACGGCATCTGCCGGCCGCCGGAATTGGGGTCTTCCGCCGCACCCACCGCAGAGAGCAGCTGCTCGGTGGCGGTCATGCCGAGACCGAGGCAGAGCGCGCGATCGCGATAGTAGGTGTAGAACCAGTCGTAGGCCGGGCGGAAGATCCTGGAGGCCGCGGCGAGCACGCCCTCGTGACCCGCGCCGGAGATCTGGAAGAAAATGCGGTTCTGCCGCTTGAGCTGGATTTCCTTGTCGTCGATCCGCCGCGCGAGCAGCATGATGCGGTACATGTCGAGCAGATCCGCCTTGTCCAGCTTGGCGGAGGCTCGGGCGCGGGTCGAGGTTCGTGTGGCCATGCACTCAGGGGAGAGGGGTCGCGTCATCACTGCCGTGAACGAAGGAGTAAGATAGCCCTCAATCGCGCCAGTCCACCATCTTCACGTCCGCGAGAACCCCCTCGAGATCATTGAACTTGATCCCTTTCGGCGCCGCGGGCATCGGGGGAAGCTCGAGATCGGAGCCCGGTCCGGTCACCTTCACCCGGACCCGCGCTACGCGGTCCTTCCCCAGGTCGAGGGTCACGGGGACGTATGCCAGGAACCCGTCGGGCACGCCGTCCTGCTGCACCTGCAGCCGCACCCGGAACTGCCCGTCTTCCATGGGCTCGGAGCGATAGGCCACCCGGTAGCTGGGAAGGGCAGACCCGTCGATCCACTGGTCGAAGAACCAGCCCATGTCCATCCCCATGTGACGCTCCACGACCTGGCGGAAGTCGGCTGTCGATGCCCGTTTCCCCTCGTAGATCCGGTAGAAATCCTGCATGGTCTCGGTGAAGCGGTCCTCCTTCATGGTCTTGAGGTCGAGCATCAGAATGCGCAGCATGTGGACCACCCAGGCACCCTTCTTGTACACGATGGTGCTGTAGTCGTCCACGTCGTGATCCCGAGAGGACTGGACGCGCTGGCCCAGCGAGATCGGGCCCGGCACGTCCTTGCGGAGGAAAATGGAGCTTCGGTAGTCCCGCAGAAGCTTGAAGTATTTGTCGTTGCTGTGCCGGACGGTCTGCATGTACCACAGACCCGAGAACTCCGCGAAGCCTTCGCTCAGCCAGCGGTCGTGGTAGGTCATGAAGTCCACGCCGATCCCCCACCACTGATGCGCCACCTCGTGCGCGCGAAACACCTCGTCGGTGCCTTGATCGCTGGTCTGTTGAAAGGTGACCCATGAGAGGTGCAGCATCCCGGGGAAGGCCTCGCCGTGGAACTCGGGGATCTCAGTCGCGTAGAAATGCTTGAGCTGAGTCGGCCCGTAGACCGTCTGAAAGAAGTGCAGGCTCTGGCTGACGTCTCCGCCCACCACCTGGCGCATGTTCTTCTGATGAAACCTGGAAATCTTCTTGTGGGCCTCCTCGGAGATCATCACGGTGACCACCGGCCCATCGGTCGCGCTGGTGGTATAGTCCTCGAACAACCCCAGGTTGAACGAGGCGTTCCTGATGGGCCCCGGCGTTACCCAGCGCGTGGTGGTGACCCGGCCTGCGGTGCTGGAATCCACCCGATCGCCTACGCTGGCGAGGAGATACGCCTTCGGGGTGTTGAAGGTGAGATCGAAGGTCGCCAGGGTCCGGCCCTCCAGCGACAGCGGATACCAGGCCACCGACGCCTTGATCCGAAAGAAATCCACGATCCGGTCGATCAGGTCTCCGTGATAAGACAGCATGAGAGTCCGAGCCTGACCCGGCTCGAGACGGGAACCGAGATGCACCCACAGCAGACCGCTGTCCTTGCCCTTGAAGACCGTCGCCGGCTCCCCGGTCGACCAGCGGGCCGAGTCGACCTGCAGCTTGTCGAAGAGCTCAAAGGCGACCCATGGGCCCACGGCGCCGGTGGCGACGATGTCGAGCCGGGCGGTCGCGCCGAAGCCGATCTCTCCGATGCCGCTCTCGGGAAGGTTGACGTTCATGACATAGCGCCGGATCTCGGCCCGGTCGACGCGCTCGCCGGTGACTTGCGGATCGCGCGGCTGCCCCGCCCGGGGGAATTGCGACATCACCTCCCGATCGCCCGCCCACCAGCGGGTGGCCTTCCCGCTGAGGCTGACGGCCTCGACCTCGTGGGGATTGAGGGTGAACATGAGCGGATCAGCCCCTGGCCGCCTGATGTGGGCGTAGAAGAGGTCGGTGCTGTCACCGTTCAACAGGGCGCTCATCAGGTCGGGATCGAAGGTCTTCGAGTCTTCATCGCTCAGGTACTTGAGCCCCTCGTGGACCCGGCTCATTACGTCGCTGGGCGCCGGCTCCGCCCGAAAGGTGAGATGGGCGCGGAGCTCCGCGAGCGTCGTGTCGGCGAACAGCAGGAGCAGGTCGGTGAGCGGCGCCTCCAGCGCCGGCTTCTTCTCGTAGCGGGCCAGCCGGCCCTGTTCGATCTTCGAGCTGGGCGCGAAGAAGAATGTTCCGGTGCCCCGAAAGAGCGCCCCCACCGTGCGGCCGCCGATCGGTGTCAGGAGATACAGTTTCCCGCTCGCCAAGGTGAACCGCGCAACGTCCCGCTGGAGGACGAGATTGCTGACATCGGCCACGCCTCCCGGCGCCGCGTTCAGCGCCAAGACCTCGGCGAACCGATCAGGGTAGGAGAGGGCGACGGAAGGACTTCCCTGTGCCCGAAGCCCGGAGCCGGCGAACAGCAGGGACACGATGGCCAACAAACCGGCGATGCGGTTCGACACACCAGCCTCCGTGTTCGGATGGGCTTCGTGCGCACGCGCCCGCGAGAGGCCGGTTGCGTGGCGCTACTGATTGGTGTGGAGAGGGAGTAGGGGAAGGATGGAGAGCGGCAAGGTCGGGGTCAAGCCGCTAGAAATGCGACAGCGTCACGGCTTACGACGGGACTCCGAGGCGGAGGGCGAACCTCCATGAAATGCGACAGCTCACCCCTTGGGGAGCCGGGGGGAGCCGGTCCAGTGTCGCAATTGCATCTACTTCGCCTGGTATACGACACGCCCGCCGACTACCGTCGCCCGCACCGACACTCGCTCGATGGCCTCCGGCAGGATGCGGGTCAAGTCCTGGTCGAGCAGTACCAGGTCGGCCTTGTAGCCGGGGGCGAGCCGGCCGCGGGTCCGTTCCGCGAAGACACCGTACGCATCCCCGGCAGTATAGGCCCGGAGTGCCTGCTCGACGGTGATCTTCTGCTCGGGCACCCAGCCCTCCGGGTGCTTGCCGTCGAGGGTCCGCCGGGTCACGGCAGCATAGATGCCCAGGAGCGGATCGATGGGAGCCACGGTCCAGTCGGAGCCGAAGCCCAGATGTGCCCCAGCGAGCAGCAGCGACCGGAACACGTACATGTGCTTGATCCGGTCCGGTCCGACCCGCTTCTCGGCCCAGCGGCCGTCGTCGATGGCATGGTACGGCTGCATGGAGGCGACGATGCCGTTCCGGGCCACCCGGGGGACGTCCTGAGGCCGAAGATGCTGCGCGTGCTCGATGCGAAAGCGGCGGTCGCGGGGGCCGTGCGCCCGGGCCACGCTATCGTAGATGGCGAGCAGGAGTCCGTTGGCCCGCTCGCCGATGGCGTGTACCGCCACCTGCAGGCCGACGGAATCGGCGGCCCCGATCCGCGCCCGCAGCGAGTCCTCTGGCGTTACCATCAGCCCCCTGGTGGCCGGCGCGTCGACGTAGGGATCATAGAAAAGCGCCGTGGTCGACCCCAGGGACCCGTCGACATAGCCTTTGACCCCGTCCACCCGCAGCCAGTCGTCCCCGATCCCGTCGGCTCGGACGGTGTCCGCCATGGCCCGCCAGTCCTCCAGGGGCAGGTAGACCGCGACCCGGGTAATGAACTTTCCGTTGGTGCGGGCGCGCTTGAGTGCCGCCACCTCGTACCAGGGCACTGACACATCCGCCACGGCGGTGACGCCCTTGCTCGCGGCCCAGGCCATCGCCCGTGATATGGCCGAGTCGCACTGGCTGGGAGATGGCGTAGGGATCGCGGCGTACATCGGGGTCTGGGCCTCGTCTTTCAGAATCCCCGTGGGCTCGCCCCGCGAATCGCGCACGATGGTGCCCCCGGCGATGTCACCGGTGGCCCGGGTGATGCCGGCGAGCTTGAGCGCGGCGCTGTTGGCGAGCCCCATGTGGCCGTCGAGCCGGTTGACGTAGACCGGATTGTTCGGCGTCACCGAATCGATCCACCTGCGCTCCGGCAGCGGGGCGCCGGGCCACCGTTCGTGATCCCAATCGCCGCCGAGGATCCATTCCCCCGGATGCAGCTTGGCCGCGTAGGCCTTGAGCCGCGCAATAAACTCCGCCGGCGACGTGGCACTCCGCAGGTCCACGCTGATGAGCTGGAACCCCCCGCTCAGAAAGTGTACGTGCCCATCCATGAACCCGGGCACCACCATCCCATTCCCGCTGAACAGCGCCCGAGTGGCGGGACCCGCCATCCGAGCGACCCTGGCGCTGTCCCCGACAGCTACGACCGTGTCTCCCGCGACTGCTACGGCACCCGCCCAGGGCGTGACGGAATCTCCGGTCCAGACCCGGCCGTACACGATCAGATCGGGAGGAGTCGTCGACGGCCCCCTGCGCCAGGCGATGAGCCCGATCAATCCGACGAGGGAGAACCGGAACAACAGGAAGGTCCGGAGCATGGCGCCTCTCAGCGGAGTCGGGTGAGACGTCGGATGGCCTCGAGCTGCTCCAGGGCGCTGCCGCCCGAGGCCGCCGGTGCGACCGAGAACAGATCGCGGATGTCGAGCAGGATCTCCAGCATCAGCTGGTCCCGCATATAGGCGCTCTCGAGATCGATCATGCGTCCGGCGTCCTCGGTGGCCTTGGCGCGATCGTACGATTCACGGTAGATGGATTCGAGGTTGGCGAGAATGCGTTCGCGCGGCCGCATGGGGTGGAGTCCCGAGTGTGGGTAGGCTTCGTGCAGCGTGCCCTAGCAGCGTGCCCTATAGTAATGTCCCGATTCGGGCGCGGGTACCGCGATGGCGCAGTCCCGGTCGCTGGTGCCGATCCGGAACGGTTGGGTGGACTGCGGTACCGGTACCGCACATGTGGTCCGCCCTCGGCGAACGTTCCGAGACCACCACCTTGGACCGCTGTTCAAGGCGATACAGGATAGCAGTTTGCCGGCTTCGTGACCGCTGGCACACGGCCTGCAAAGTTGCCCATCCATGCGAAACTACCCTCATTCAGCCTCACCATCTCGTTTGGGCCTCGGCTTGATCGAGGTCAGCATCGCCCTGATCGTGCTCGGTGTGCTCGCGCTGCTCGGCATGCCAAGAGTGGCGCAGAATATGGCGCGCCATCGGGTCGACCTGGCGGCGGCTCTCGTGGCGTCCGATCTGGAGAACGCCTTCGCCACCGCTCACCGGGAGGGGAAGGCAATCCGGCTGAGCTGCAGCTGCGAGAGCGGCGGCTACCAGTTGACGGACCGGCCGGGCGGCACGGTCCGCGTTGCGCGCGGGCTGACCGTCGACAGCAGCTACGCCGTGGAGGACCTCGCCTTTTCGGCCACTCCGGTCGACATCTTTCCTTCCGGGACCGCCTCGTCCGCGGACACCGTGACGATCTCCAGCGGCGGGTATGCCCGGCGGGTCCTCATGACCAAGGCCGGCGAGGTCAGGATTCTGCCGTAGACCCGGGGCGACATCGACGGGCGACACACCGGCGGCCATCGATTCCGATCGATGGCCGCCGGTGTCTTTCCCACCACCCGGCGATATACTTCGCCCTGTTCTGATATCTCGATCCTCGTTCCGGGCATCCCATGGCACTCACTGGCAAGACGGTGCTCTTCTTCGCCGGTCCATTGTACGAGGATCTCGAGCTCTGGTATCCCAAGATCCGGCTGGAGGAGGAGGGCGCCCGCACGGTCGTGGCGGGAACCGGCGAGAAGACCTATCAGGGGAAGCGCGGGTATCCTCTCACGGTGGACACCAGCGTCGATGCGGTCTCCGCGGCGGAGTTCGATGGTCTCGTCATTCCCGGCGGGTACGCCCCGGACATCATGCGCCGGTCGCAGAAGCTGCTGCAGCTCACCCGGGAGATCTACGAGGCGGGCAAGCCGGTCGCGTTCATCTGTCACGCGGGTTGGGTACCGATCTCGGCCGGGATCGTGCGCGGGAAGCGGGGCACCAGCGTCGGCGCCATCAAGGACGATCTGGTCAACGCGGGGATGCTGTGGGAAGACAGCCCCGTGGTGGTCGACGGCAACCTGATCTCGTCGCGCACGCCGGCCGATCTGCCCCAGTTCATGCGGGCCTTGATCCAGGCTCTCGGCGGCCACTGAGATGTCGCTCGGCGATGCCCAGCGACGGGTCGACGGCTGGATCGCGCAGTTCGAAGAGGGCTACTTCGACCCGCTGACCAACCTCGCCCGCCTCACCGAGGAGGTCGGGGAGCTGGCCCGTGAGGTGAACCACCGCTTCGGGCAGAAGACCAAGAAGAAGGACGAAGCCGAGGGGGACCTCGCCATGGAGATGGCGGACGTCCTCTTCGTCATCATCTGCATGGCCAATCGCGAGGGGATCGACCTTCAGGGGGCCTTCGACCAGATGATGGAGAAGGTGGAGCGGCGGGACGCGGAGCGATGGACCCGGAAACCCTAGTGGGCAGATCCTACTCCCATTCCTCCGGCGCGGATTCGAGCTCCTCCAGCAGCACGAGATAGCTCACCAGCCGGTCCGCGTCGATGGCTCCTGCCGCGACCGCCGCATGGACCCGGCAGCCCGGCTCGGAGCGGTGCCGGCAGTCGGCATACCTGCACTCCCCCAAATAGGGCCGAAAGTCCGGGAAGCAGGTATCCAGCTGCTTGGGATCGATCCCCCAGAGTCCCACCTCGCTGAACCCTGGCGTATCCACCAGGTAGCCTCCGCCGTCGAGCGGAACCATCACGGCGGAAACAGTGGTGTTCTTGCCGCGGCGTCCCTTGGCGCTGATCTCCCCGATCCGCAGCTTGAGACCAGGCTGGACCTGATTGAGCAGGGTCGATTTCCCCGCGCCCGAAGGTCCGGTCACCACCGAAGTCCGGCCGGCCAGGGCGGCGCGGAGCGCGTCGATTCCCTCGCCAGTCTTGACGCTGGTGCGGTAGACCGGATAGCCGGCGCGGCGGCATCGCTCGGTCAGGGCCTCCGCGCCAGCGAGGTCCACCTTGTTCACCACGACGGATGCGGGGATCTCATTGGCCTCGGCCACCACCAGGAGGCGGTCGATCAGCTGGGGAATGGGCGCGGGGTCCGCCGCGGCGGTGACCACGAACACCTGGTCGATGTTGGCGGCGACCGGCCGTGAACCCCGGCCTTCGGGTACCCGGCGCTCCAGCAGGGTGGTCCGGGTGTCGAGGCCGACAATCGACTGGAGCGCGCCGCCGGGATCGGGCTCGAGGTGGACGCGATCGCCGACCACCACGTGCGGGAGGCCGCGCTTGGCCCGGCCGGTGAGCACCGCGCGGACCACTCCACCCTCGGTGGCGACCCGGTAGACTGCACCGTCCCGCTCGAGCACGGTCCCGATGAGCTCGGTCACCACTCCGAGGGCGCGCGGGCGATGGCCTCCTCCAGCGCCGCCTTCACATCGAAGAGCGACAGCCCCTTGAGACGGTCCCCCGCCTCGTCCGGGGTGCGGCCCCACGCGAGCGTCTCGGACTCCAGGTGGCCGGTGGGTCGGTCGCCGGCGGGCGACCAGCGGACGAAGAGCAGCGCGGCGCCATAGAGCCCGCGGAGGTCGGGCTCGTCCTCCACGTAGATCGCCACGGAGTACGGCTGGCCGTCGCTCCCGCCGAAGGCGGCCGCGCGCTCATGCTTCTCCATGTATCCGCCCAGCGTCAGCTCGCTCACCGTCCCGGCACCGACTCCCGTACGACGTTTCCCAGCAGGAACGCGATATTGGCGGGCCGCTCGGCCAGCCGCCGCATGAGGTAAGGATACCATTGGGTCCCGAAGGGGATGTAGACCCGCAGGTTGTGCCCGGCCCGGCGGAGCCGCTCCTGGAGGTCGCGCCGGACCCCGTAGAGCATCTGGAACTCATAGCGCGCGTTGGCAATGCCCTGGCGGCGGACGAACTCCCGGGCGTGGCCGATGATCGCCTCGTCATGGGTGGCGAGTCCCGGGTAGTTGCCCCGCTGAAGCAGCCGCTCCATCAAGCTCACGTAGTTCCGGTCCACATCCGCCTTCTCGGGAAAAGCGACCGTAGGCGATTCCAGGTACGCGCCTTTGCAGAGGCGCACCCGGGCATTCATCGCGATCAGGCTCTCGATGTCTCGCTCAGAGCGGCGCAGCATGGCCTGAATCACCACCCCGCAGTGCCCGGCATAGGCGGAGAACAGGCGGTTGGCGAAGAAGTCCAGCGTCCGCTGGGTGTAGGCCGAGCCCTCCATGTCGAGCCGCACGAATCCGCGGAGCGCTTTCGCCTTCTCCAGGATCATCGTCATGTTGGCCGCGCACAACTCTTCATCGATGTCCAGACCCATCTGCGTCAGCTTGACGGAGACGTTCACCTCGACCCCGCTCGCGGCCATGCTGTCGAGCATCCGCAGGTACTGATCCCGGGCCGCCGTCGCCTCGGCGTCTGCCGTCACGCTCTCGCCGAGGAGATCGAGCGAGGCGGTGATGCCCCGCTGCGTCAGCGCCTTGGCGGCGTCGACCGCCTGCTCGATGGTCTCGCCGGCGACGAAACGGGAGGCGAACCTGCGAGCGAGCCCGTTCCGACGCACGAAGTTGAAGACCCCGCGACGCTCGGAGAGCCAGAGCAGTCCCTGACGCACGATCACCCTTGGATACCCCGTCGAAGCCGGTGAAGGGCGGCTCGGCCGCCCGAAATGGCTTCCGAAGCTAGCCCCACGACAGGGCGGAGTGTAGAGGCGGAGTCAGGCGGTCTGCAATCGTGAATCTTTATGCACTGGTGTGACTTACGTCACCTTGCCAAGGCCAGGTTGCGGGTATCGTCTGCAGAGCTCCTGATAAAGGACCTGGGTCGATGACGACACGTGGGCAACGAAAGCGCGTGGTGGCGGTCGATCCGTCCGAATCGGCCGAGGAGGCGGGGCTTCGCTATGTGAACGACTCGATGCCCGGCATCCACCGCAGGCGTGCCGGAAAGGGGTTCACCTATCTGGACTCGAATGGCCGGCGGATCACCGATCACGCGACGCTCGCCAGGATCCGCTCGCTCGCAGTCCCGCCGGCCTATTCCGACGTCTGGATTTCTCCGCACCCGAACGGCCATATCCAGGCGACCGGGCGTGACGCCCGGGGCCGGAAGCAGTACCGCTATCATCCGCGGTGGCGCGAGGTCCGCGACGAAACCAAGTTCGGCCGCATGCTGGCGTTCAGCGAGGCGCTGCCCCGGATCCGGACACGGGTCGAGCAGGACCTGAGCCGTCCCGGCCTGCCGCGGGAGAAGGTACTCGCCACCGTGGTCCGTCTCCTCGAGCTGACCGGCATCCGGGTGGGCAACGACGAGTATGCCCGCAACAACCGTTCGTTCGGTCTGACGACCTTACGGGACGACCACGTGGAAGTCTCGGGCTCGACCATGCGCTTCGAGTTCCGGGGCAAGAGCCGGAAGGTCCACCGGGTCTCGCTCAGCGACCGGCGCGTGGCCCGCATCGTGGCGCGCTGCCAATCACTTCCCGGGGAGGAGCTGTTTCAGTACGTGGATGACGAGGGGGTCCACCAGGCGATCGGGTCGAGCGACGTGAACGACTATCTCCGGGAGATCGCGGGGGAGGACTTCACCGCGAAGGACTTCCGGACCTGGTCCGGGACCTTGCTGGCCACGGGAGCCCTGGAGGAGCTCGGGCCCGCCGCCTCGGAGCGTGAGGCCAAGTCGACCATCGTGGAAGCGATCGACCGGGTCGCAGCGCGGCTCAACAACACCCGGGCGATCTGCCGGAAGTACTATGTCCATCCGGTCATTTTCGAGACCTATCTGGCGGGCAATCTGCTCCAGATGATGTCCAACGGAAACAGGGCAGCGGCCACGCTGGACCACGGGCTCCGGCCGGAGGAGCAGGGGCTGGTCCGCCTGCTCCGCCAGGGCTGAGCAGGAGCGGCCAGCCAGCGTGGCCACCACGCCGTGGACTGGCAGCCTCGCGCGACGTCACCATCTTTGAAGAACGGTCCTCCAGCGAGGTCACCATGGTCCGAAGACGCCCCGGTCCGCCGGCACCGCGGAAGCTCAGAACGGCTCGGGTGGCGGGGTTCACTCTGACCGAAGGAATCCACGCCGACGGCAGCAGCCTCCCCTGGCACACCCATGACGGCTCCACCATCTGTTTCGTGCTGGAGGGGAGCTTCACCGAGGTCATGGCGGGCTCGGCCCTGCTCTGCGTGCCGGCGACATTGAAGTTCACGCCCGCGGGCGAGCGGCACTGCGACCGGTTCGATCGCGGAGACGCCAGGGGACTGCTGATCGAGACCGAGCCTCCTCGCATGGAAGCCATCCGGCCGTACTCCGCCGTGCTGGAGGAGCGGCTGACGTTCCAGGGCGGCCGGCTGGCGGCCATCGCCCAGCGCATTCACCACGAGTTCCGACAGATGGACTCCGCCGCACCCCTCGCGATGGAGGGGATGCTGCTGGAGCTCCTGGCCGCGGCCTCGCGGGAGCAGGAAATGCAGCTCACGGGCACCGAGCCCGCGTGGCTCCGCCGGACCCGGGAGATGATCCATGCCGATCCGGCCTGCCACCGCAGTCTCGGAGTGATGGCCCAGGCGGCGGGGGTGCATCCGGTGACGCTCGCCAGGGCATTCCGCAAGGCGTACGGGTGCAGCATGGGGGAGTACCTTCGCCGCCTCAGGATCGGCCGGGCCGCTCGCCAGTTGGCGGACTCCGAGACGCCACTGGCCGAGATCGCGCTGGCCGCCGGCTTCGCCGACCAGAGCCACTTCTCCAATGTCTTCCGGCGGCAGACTGGGATGTCGCCCTCATCCTTCCGCCGCTCGGTCCGGACCTCCTGAGCCGGTCCGCCGGTCTCGTCCTCACGGGAGTGCTCGGCCTCAACGGGCTGGCGCTACTCCGGAGCCGGCTCCCCGCTCCTGACCCGGTCGAGCGCGCGAAGCATGGTCTCCGCCTCCACCTCGAAGTGGGATGCGTACCACGCGGCGACCCCCGCCCGCAGAATGATCACCTGGGGTGAGGCATGCAGCACTCCGACGCGCTCCGCGATCCGGCGCGAGAGCGGCCTGCTCCCTACCACGTCGATCAGGAAGACCGGCACGTCCCGCTGCCGCCGGAGCGCGCGGACCTCCTCGTAGGCCATGCTGCTGGTCGGGCAGATCGGGCTGTGCTTGTAGAGCAGGGCGATGGGAGCCGCGAGGACCTCCGCCAGCTCCGCCTCGCTGGCGATCGACTGCAGCGTGGACACGATGGCTGGCCCGGGGGTGGCTACGCGAGCCGCACGCGCTCGAGCAGCCGGAGGAACCGGGGGTCCCCGCGAAGCGGGTCGAGCATCGGCTCCACCTTGAGATACGCGAGCCAGCCCCGCCGCTCGGTAAAGGACCGCTCGAGCCACTCGAAGGCGGCATCCGCCTCGCCCAGCGCGGCGTGCACCATCGCGAACGCCACGGGCGAGACGTAGCGCTCCCGCGCCGTGGCCGCGAGCCCTTCGAGGACGGCGTGCGCCTCGTCCGGCCGGCCCCGGGTGGCCGCCACCGCTCCCAGGCCCGCGGTGGCGAGCGCCGGACTCTCGGACGAGGCGATCGCCTCCCGAAAGGCGGCCGCGGCCTCATCGAACATACGGAGCTGCAGGTAGGCGAGCCCCAGGAGGCGGTGGTTCTCCTCGGCCGTCGGATTCATCGCCAGCGCGCGGCGCAGCTGCTCCAGCGCGTCTTCCGGCCGACGCGCGTAGTAGAGCAGCCATCCCATGCTGCGCCGGATGGAGACCGAGCCCGGATCCAGCTCCAGCGCCAGCCGTCCCTCCGCCAGCGCCGCGTCGGTCCGCCCCATGGCGATGAGGAACCAGGAGTGCCATTGGCGGGCGACCGAATAGCGCGGATTGAGCTCCAGTGCCCGCTGGAACTCGCGGGCGGCCGTCGCCCAGTCCCACTCGTAGATGAAGGTGACCCAGGCGAGCGAGGTGTGGGCTTCGGCGAGGCTGTCGTCCAGCGCCAGCGCCTGCTGGGCCTCGACCTTGGCCCGCTCCAGGCCCTCGTGCACCGGGGCTCCGCGATAGTCCACCTGCAGGGCGTACGAATCGGACAACCCGGTATACGCCAGGGCGTACTCGGGGTCTTCCTGGATGGCCAGCTCGAAATACTTGATCCCCTCCGCGATCGCCGCCTGGGTCCTCCGGTTCCACCAGAACCGGCCCTTGAGGTAGTGATTGTAGGCGCGGATGTTCGTCGTGTAGCGGACCGGCACCGGATCGGCCACGTCCCCGAGCAGGGTCGACCGGAGGGTGGAAACGATGGTCCGGGCAATCTCGTCCTGGATGACGAACACGTCGGCCATCTCCCGGTCATAGCGCTCCGACCAGAGGGCGCGACCATCGCTCGCGCGGGTGAGCTGCACCGAGATGCGGAGCCGATTCCCCGACTTCCGCACCACGCCTTCCAGCACGGACGTGACGTTGAGGCGGGCGGCGAGCGTGCGCACATCCTCCTTGAGGCCCTTGAGCGCGAAGACCGAGGTGCGGGAGGCCACCTGCAGGCCTTCGACCTTGGCGAGGGCGGTGATGATCTCTTCCGTCATGCCGTCGCTGAAATATTCGTTCTCGGGGTCCGCGCTGGCGTTGACGAAGGGGAGCACGGCGATGGCCGGGGCCGCCACCGCGGCGCCCGCCGTCACCGCCGCCACCGCCTCGGGAGCCGGGTCGACCAGGGCGGCCATGAAGTCGGCCATCGTCGGGAAGCGCTCGTCAGGCGATTTGGCGAGCGCCCGGGCCAGGGCCCGCTCGATCGCCGCGGGTGCATTGGGTCTCCGGGTGCCGACCGGTGCGGGGGCCTCGATGGCGTGGCGTGCCATGGTGGCCCGGGGCCCGCTTCCCGCGAACGGGGGCTCCCCCGCGAGCATCTCGTACAGCACGCAGGCCAGGCTGTACTGGTCGCTTCTACCATCGATGCCCGACTCCGCGCTCGCCTGCTCCGGACTCATGTAGGCCGGCGTGCCGACCGCCAGCCCGCGGTCGGTGACGTAGACACTGTCTCCCGCGGCGGCCGTGAGTGCCGTGGCGACGCCGAAATCCGCCACGACCGGCTCGCCCTCCTGCAGCAGGATGTTCTCCGGCTTGATGTCGCGGTGGATCACGTTCAGGCGGTGGGCATAGGTGAGGGCGGCCCCCACGGCGCGGGTGATCCGAAGCGCCACGTCGACCGGGAGCGGCCCCTCCCGGGCGAGCCGGTCGCGGAGCGTTTCGCATCCCGCGTAGGGCATCACGAAGTAGAGCAGTCCGTCACACTCGCCCGAGTCGTGCAGCGGGAGGATCTGCGGGTGGGAGAGCCGGGCGGCGATCCGGATCTCCCGCAGGAACCGCTGGGGCTCATACGCCCCCGGCCGGGCGTCCGGGCGGAGCACCTTGATGGCGACTTTCCGGGCGTGCTTCACGTCCTCGGCCAGGTAGACGGTGGCGGTCCCGCCCCGACCGATCTCTTCCTCGATCAGGTAGCGGTCCTCCAGGGCGCTGCGAAGGCGGTCGGTGATGTCGGACACGTCGAGATCGGGCTCCAGCCGCAAAAATCAACGCGGAAGCAGGTAATGTGCGTGCTCTAAGGGAATCCTCCGTCCCCTTCCGCACAAGGCGGGAGCGCATGGCAATGTTCCTCCCGGGTCCGCTGACAGCATGAGCGGCAGGTTGAAACATCCCGGGCTACCGGCAGAGGCGGCAGCGCACGCACCGCCTCAGGCCGGGAAGTACCGCTCGGCCTGGCGCGCCATCTCGATCAGGCTCTCGCAGGGAGCGAAGCGGCTGCCGTGCTGGTCCCTGAGATCGTGGAGCACTTCCACCACGTGGGCGGCGCCGAGATCGTCGATCATCCGGAGAGGGCCCCCGCGGAACGCGGGAAAGCCGATGCCGAAGAGGGCGCCGACGTCACCATCGCGCGCGCTGCGGACGACGCCGTCGGCGAAGGCCATGGCCGCCTCATTGAGCATCGCATAGACTAGGCGGCGCTCGACCCTGCTGCTGTCGGCCCCGTCCACCGGGCGCACTCCGAGAAGCCGATACACCGACTCGTCCGGCCCGCTCTTGTGTCCATCGCGATAGCGGTAGAAGCCCCGCCCGTTCTTTCGGCCCAGCCGGCCGGTCTCGATCATCCGGCCGACAGTTTCCGCCGGCCGCAGGCGGTCTCCGAACGCGTGATGCATCACGCCGCCGGCCTTCGCGGCCACGTCGAGTCCCACCTCGTCGAGCAGCGTCACCGGTCCCACTGGAAAGCCCCAGGCGGTCATGGTGTGATCGATCAGCTCGATCGACAGGCCTTCCCGCAGCAGGAATCCGGCTTCGTTCAGGTATGGCGACAGGATCCGGTTGACCCAGAACCCCGGGTGATCCGCCACCACGATGACCGTCTTGCCCATCCGGCGCCCGAAACGCACGGCGGTGACGATCGCCTCGGGACCGGTGAGCCCGGTGGGGATCACCTCCAGCAGCGGCATCTTCTCGACCGGCGAGAAGAAGTGCATCCCCAGCACGCACTGCGGACGCTTTGCCTGCGCGGCGATGTCGCGAATCGGGATGGTCGAGGTGTTGCTCGCGAAGATAGTGTCCGGCCCTCCCGCCGCCTCGACCTCCGCCAGGACCCGCCGCTTGAGCTCGAGGTCCTCGAAGACCGCCTCGATGACCAGATCGGACCGGGCGAAGCCGCTGTAGTCCGTGCCGCCCGAGATCAGGGCGCTCAGCCGCTCGAATTGCGGCCGGGTGAGCCGCCGGCGCTTGAGCCGCTGCTCCAGCACAGCCGTCGCCGCCTTGATGCCCTGCCCCACGCGCGCGAGCTCGGCATCCTTGAGCCGGGTATCGACCTCCACATTGAGCACCGCCGTCCCGGCGATCCCGGCGCCCATGAAACCCGCACCGACAATGCCGAGGCGGCGTACCTGCCGCGGGGCGGCGCTCCCGGGCGGGATTCCGTCATCCTTCTTGAGCGCGCTGGTCGCGAAGAAGATCTGCACCAGCTTGCGGGAGACGTCTCCCACCGCCAGCTCCCCGAAGGTCCGGTGCTCCTCCGCCAGGCCCGCCGTGATGCCGTGCTCCAGGCCGATCCGTACCACCTCCAGCGCGGCGAGCGGCGCGGGATAGTGTCCCCCGGTCTTCTCTTGGACCTGTCTCGCGGCAGTCCGGTAGACCATGCGCCGGCCAGCCGCGGTGCGCTCGAGCAGGAAGCCCGGCAGGCCGCCCCTCGGGCCCCGACGGGGCGGTCCCTCCCGCATCAGCCGGTCCGCCGCCGCGACCGCGACGGTGCGGAGGATACTCGGCGGAACCAGTTCGTCGATCAGGCCGAGACGGTACGCCTTCTGGCCCCGTTCGCTCTTCCCGGCCAGGATGATGTCGAGCCCGGCGCGGAGCCCGATGAGCCGGGGCAGACGCTGGGTGCCCCCGGCGCCGGGGATGAGGCCGAACTGCACCTCGGGGAGGCCGAGTTGGGTCTTGGGATGATCCGTGGCGATGCGATAGTGGCAGGCGAGTGCCAGCTCGAGGCCGCCGCCGAGGCAGGCACCATGGATCGCGGCAACGACCGGCTTGGCCAGCGTCTCCACCCGACTCAGCATCTCCTGGCCTTCGAAGCTGAGCCGCTCTGCCGCCGTCTGGGTGGTGAGCGCCGTGAACTCCTCGATGTCGGCGCCGGCGATGAAGCTGTCGGCCTTGCCCGAGATGAGCACCGCCGCGCGCACCGCCGGGTCGTCGCGCAGGGTGATGAGAAGGGCCTCGAACTCCACCCGCACCGGAGCATTCAGCTTGTTGACCGGCTCGCCGGGCAGATCGAAGGTGATGACCGCGATCCCGTCTTCGTTGGAGATCGAGAACGCGGACACTACTCGCGCTCCAGGACCATGGCGTACCCCATTCCGCCCTGGGCGCAGATCGAGATCAGCCCGAACTGGACGTCCCGCCGGCGCATCTCGTTGGCCAGCGTGGTGACCAGTCGCGCGCCGGTGGCCGCGAACGGGTGGCCGATGGCGATCGAGCCGCCCATCACGTTGGTCCGCTCCCAGTCCACCTCCCCCACCGGTTGGCCCAGCCCCAGCCGCTCGGCCCACGCCGTGGAGCCCCATGCCTGGACGTTCGAGAGTACCTGCGCCGCGAACGCCTCGTGGATCTCGACCAGTCCGAGCTCGGACCAGGGCAGCCCCGCCCGTCCGAGCGCTTCCGGCACTGCGTACACCGGACCCATCAGCAGTTGCCACCGGGGGTCCACCGCGCTCACGGCGTAGCTACGGAGATAGGCCAGCGGCTGGTAGCCCAGTGCGCGGGCCTTCTCCTCCGCCATGAGCAGCACCGCGGAGGCGCCGTCGGTCAGCGGGGAGGAGTTCCCCGCCGTGACCGAGCCGTAGCGGCGATCGAACACGGGCGGGAGGCTGGCCAGGAGCTCGAGCGAGGTATCGGCGCGGATTCCGTTATCGGACGCCACGATCGCGTCCATCTGCGGCCCGCCGAACCAGGGCGCAATCTCGGCCGTGAGGCGGCCGTCCCGGGTGCCGGCAGCGGCCCGCTGATGGCTGGTCAGGGCCAGGCGGTCCTGCGCCTCCCGGGTGATGCCGTTCTCCTTGGCCATCTTTTCGGCCGACTGCCCCATGCTCTCGCCGGTCGAGGGCTCGGCGATGGCGGGAGTCAGTGGAATGAGGTCGCGGGGACGGATCCGGCCGAGCGCGGCCGCCCGGGCGGCGAAGGACCGCGCCTTCCCGGCGTCCACCAGGATACGGCTCATCCGTCGGGAATGCAGGATGGGAATGTCGGAGAGCGACTCGACGCCCCCCGCGAGCACCACATCGGCGTGGCCCAGGACGATCTGATCGGCGCCGTTGCTGATGGCCTGGGCGGCGGAGGCGCAGGCGCGGTTGAGGGTGTAGGCGGGGACACTGGGCAGCAGTTGCGGAAGCAGGCTCACCTCCCGGGCGACATTGGGCGTGAGCACCGAGGGGACGACCTGGCTGAAGATGACCTGGTCGATCTCCCGGCCGTCGACATTGGTCCGGTAGATGAGCTCGCGGGCGACGTGCCGGGCCAGGGCCACCGCGGGCACGTCGCGAAAGACCGTCCCGCTTTTAGCGAAGGGAGTGCGCAGACCGGCGACGATCGCGACCCGCCGATCCGATCGGGCGTCCGGCATGTTGCCTCGGGATGAAGATCGGTCGATACTTTACGACGATTTCTGAGCCACGACGCTCGCCAGTGCCCGCCACCGCTCGGCGTCGATCGGCTCCAGCACCTCTCGCCCGTGGAGAATCTTGAGCGGGCTCACCAGCCCTGCCAGCTCCCCCGGGCGGAGGAGATGATCGTCCGAGGTCGGACCCCAGCCGAGCTCGCGCTGGGTGGTGAGGAACGTCTCCATCATCAGCAGACCGCCGGGAGCCACCAGCTCGCGAATCTGGGGCATCCGTGCCCGGTCAAGATAATTGAACACCAGAATCGCATCAAAGCGGCCGAAGTCGGGCCACGGTCCCTCGAGGTCCACGATGCGCCACTCGATCGAGAGGCCCTGCGCCTCCGCCAGCTCGCGCGCGGTGGCGATCCGGGTCTCATCCCGGTCCACCCCGGTGACGCGCGCGCCCAAGGCCGCCGCGGCCAGGCTGTGCCGGCCCTCGCCGCAGGCCAGATCGAGCACCCGCGCGCCGGGGCGAAGCCGATGAGCGTGCCAGAGAAACCAGGTGCTGGGGCGGGGCATCCGCGAGACGGGCGGCAGGGTCACGGGGCGCGTTCCTCAGAGCGGGCGACGATGGACCAGCTCACCGCGCAACCGGCCGACGTGCTGGTGATCGGCGGTGGCATCACCGGGGCGGGCGTGGCGCGGGACGCGGCCATGCGGGGGCTCCGCACCGTGCTGGTCGAGCAGAATGACCTGGGCTCGGGCACCAGCTCCCGCTCCAGCCGGCTGATTCACGGCGGGCTGCGCTATCTCGAGACCGGCGACCTCCGGCTGGTGCTCGAGGCCAACCGGGAGCGGCGAATCCTCCTTCGCATTGCACCGCACCTGGTCTGGCCGCTGCCCTTCATCTTCCCGCTCCACCGCGGCGACCGGCTTTCGCCCTGGCGCCTGGCGGCCGGGATGTGGCTCTACGATGCCCTGGCGCTGTTCCGCAATGTGCGGGGCCACCGCATGCTGGGCAAGCGGGCGCTGCTCGAAGCCGAGCCGATGCTGCGGGAGCGTGGCCTGCTGGGTGGCGCCCGGTTCTATGACGCCCAGTGTGACGACGCCCGCCTGGTGCTCGCGACTGCCCGTTCCGCCATCCACCACGGCGCCCTGGTCGCGAACTACACGGCCGTCCGCACCCTCGATCGCACCGCCGGCCGGGTGGTCGGTGCCCAGCTCGAGGACCTGATCACCGGAGAGCGGGGCGTGATCCGCGCGAGCGTGGTGGTGAACGCCACCGGCCCCTGGGCCGACCGGGTGCGCACCCTGGAAGACGGCGGGGCCGCCCCGCTGCTCCAGGCCACCAAGGGCATCCACATCGTGGTGGAGCGCGCTCGGCTCGACCACCGGGAGGCCATCATCTTCACCAGCCCGATCGACGGGCGAGTCCTCTTCATCCTGCCCTGGCGGGATCTCTCCTACATCGGCACCACCGACACCGACACCACCGAGCCTCCGGAACGATTGACGATTTCCCCCGACGACGTGGTCTATCTCCTCCGCTCGGCCAATGCCCGCTTCCCCAATGCCCGGCTGGCGGTGGAAGACGTGCGGGCGTCCTGGGCCGGGCTCCGGCCGCTGGTGGTCGACCGCGAGCGGCGGAGCGCGTCCAGCCGGTCCCGGGAACACCGCATCGTCCAGGGCTCCGGAGGGATGCTCACCGTCGTGGGCGGGAAGCTCACCACCTACCGGTCCATGGCCCGGGAGGTGGTGGACCGGGCGGTGCGCGAGCTGCGCTTCCGCGACGGACGGAAACGGCCGACCGACTCGCGCACCGACCTGGAGCCGCTGCCCGGCGGTGAAGCGGCCGACCTGAGCTCGTTCCGCGAGGGTGGGCTCGAGCTCGGTGTCACCGCCGAGAGCGTGGAGCACCTGCTCCGGCATTACGGCACCGAGGCCGCAGGCATCTACAACCTGGGCACCGGTGAGCGGCCGCTGCTTCGGCGGCTGGCGCCTCCCCACCCGGCCATCGAGGCCGAAGTGATCCACGCGGCGCGCCGCGAGCTGGCCCAGACGGTGGAGGACGTGATGGTCCGCCGCACCCACCTGTACTACGAGGCGGCCCAGCACGGGGTGGAGGCAGCCCGCCGGGTGGCGGAGCTGATGGGCCGGGAGCGCTCCTGGGACGAGGAACGCATCGGGGCGGAGATGGCCCGCTATCTGGAGTTCGCCGCCCGGTGAGTGTCCACCGGCTCGTCGGGATCCCCGGGTTCGCCATCGACGAGGTCGCAGCGCGAGCCGGCGGGGATCCCCACGTTCTCCGGCTGGAGAATCTCGACACCGACGTGCCCCCGCCCGCCGCGGCCGTTCAGGCGACTCGTGCCGCGGTCGGCACCGACGACGCCAACAGCTATCTCCCGTTCACCGGCACGCTCGACCTCCGCGCCGCCGTGGCGGAGCGGCTCGAGCGGCAGACCGGCCGGGCGTACGATCCGGATCACGAGGTCGTGATCACGGCGGGCGGCACCGAGGGCATGCTGGACGCGTTGCTCGCCATCATCGATCCGGGAGACGAAGTCGTCCTCACCGATCCCACCTATGCCGGGATGACCAACCGGGTGCGCCTGGCGGGCGGCGTCCCCCGTCTGGTCCCCCTGGTGCGGGAAATCGGCGAATGGCGTCTCGACCTCGATGCGCTGAGCGTCGCGGTCACGTCGGCGACCCGGGTGGTGTTCCTGATGAATCCGTCGATGCCCTCGGGCGCGGTGCTGGATCGCACCGAGTGGGAAGCCGTCGCCGAGCTGTGCCGGAAACACGACTGCTGGCTGCTCTACAACGCGGCGATGGAGCGGATCGTGTTCGACGGACGGGGAGCCATCCACCCGGCGAGCCTCGCCGGCATGGGTGAGCGGACGATCGTAGTCGGATCGGTCTCCAAGGAGTACCGGATGATCGGCTGGCGGGTGGGCTGGGTGGCGGGGCCCGGGGCGATCATGGCCGACATTGCCCGGGTGCATCTCTACAACGTGGTGACCCCGACTGGTATCGCGCAGTCCGGGGCGGCCGCGGCGCTCCGGGGGCCGCCCACGGAGCTCGCCGCCGCGGTGGCCGAATGGGAGCGCCGGCGCGATGCCGTGCTGCTCTCCCTCAGGGGATTCCCCGTCACGCGCCCGGCCGGAGGGTGGTCGATGCTGCTCGATGTTCGGGCGATGGGCCACGATTCCTTCACCGCGTCCCGGCTGCTGCTGGAGCGGGGGCGTGTGGCGGCAACGCCGATGCGGGACTGGGGCGAGGTGAATGGCGACCGCTTCGTCCGGCTGGTCTTCAGCAACGAGCCGGTCGCCCGGCTGGCGGAGCTGGGCGACCGGCTGAGGCGATTCCTCTGAGCGGCGCTACTGCACCACGATCTGCCCGGTCATCGCATTGCCATGAATGGAGCAGTTGTAGGTATAGGTCCCGGCCTGAGTGAAGGTCACCGAATAGGTCTGGCCAGCCCCGGTCTTCACCAGGCTGCTGACGAAACTCGGCGATCCGGTCGACTCCACGCTGTGCGATCCCGCGGCGGGGCCCCAGGTCCACGTGACGGTCCCGTTGAGGGCCAGGGTGTCCACCGCCGGGTTGCTGGTCCCGTTCCGAT
>JBJMOX010000124.1:0-3388 GCA_045803515.1 Gemmatimonadales bacterium | reverse complement strand
GACCAGGCTGGAGAACTCTTCCGGGGTCTTGAGCTCGCCCAGCGAGCGCACGGTGAACTCGCGGCGGTCCGACTCGATGCGGCCGGCCGGCACCTCCACGTTCCGCGTGCGAATGGCCTGCTGGACGTCCTGCACCGTGAGCCCGCGGGCCGAGAGCTCCGCGGCGGAGAGCCAGACCCGCATGGAGAACCGACGCTCGCCGAAGATCCGGGCCTGCCCCACGCCGGGCAGGGTCTGCAGGCGGCTCTTGACCAGCCGGTCGCCCAGGTCGGAGAGCTGGAGCAGGTCGTAGTTCTCACCGGAGAGTGCCAGCCAGAAGAACGGCTGTGCGTCGGCCTCCTGCTTGGCGACCACCGGCTCGCGGACGTCTTCCGGCAGCCGGCCCCGCACCCGGGCGACCTTGTCCCGCACGTCCTGGGCGGCGGCTTCGACCCCGCGCTCCAGGTTGAACTCCAGGGTGATATTGCTGAACCCCTCCGCGCTCGAGCTGTTGAGTGTGCGGAGTCCCTCCACCGTACTAAGCTCCTCTTCCAGGATGTCGGTCACGGCGGATTCGACCACCTGGGGATTGGCGCCCGGCAGCTCCGTGGTGACCGACACGATGGGTGGGTCCACGTCGGGGAACTCGCGTACGGCCAGCCGGGTGTATCCGATGGCCCCGAACAGCACCAGCGCCAGACTGACCATGCTGGCGAGCACCGGCCTCTGAATCGACAGGTCGGAGAGCTTCATATGATGGTTCCTGCTGGTAAGAGCGACTGCGCTTCCGCTCGACCGACCCCCTGGCCGGCGACCTGTTGCCCTACGAACGACCCTGGAGAGAGATTCAGTCATGGCCCTCAAGCTTTCGTCCCGCCAACAGGCCCAGCTCGCCTATCTGGAGACCCTCCCGCCCAAGTTCCAGCGGATCTTTTCAGTGATCGAGCAGATGTCGGCGCTGCAGGCGGATGACGTGACGGTACGCGGCCTGGCCCGCCTGCTGGACGACATCAAGGGCAATTCGGGGGCGTTGAGTCTGGGTGGTCTGGCCGATACGGCCGGCCTGATGGGGACGATGGCACGCCGGGGCGGGGGCCTACAGGTCAAGGTGCGGGGTCTGCGGGAGCTGCTCGGCAGTCTCAAGATCAACTACGAGGCGGCGCTGCGTCAGGCGACGACGCCGGAGAGCGCTAAGACGACGCCCGAAAGTCCCAAAGCGCCGGATTGATCAGCCCGGTCAGCGCTTGGCGCCGCCTCGGCGGGCCACGATGTTGTCGATGAGGGGACCCGCCATGAGCAGGATCATGGCGTTGACCACCCCGCCGATCAGGGCGGAAACGAAGGTCAATGCGCCGAGGATGAGGGCGGCGCCGATGGTGGCCAGCAGGACTCCGAGCCAATACAGCATGGGTGTCTCCGGTCGGGTTCGCGGTTCGGCAGCGGCGTAGGTTAGCCGGTGAAGGGCCGCGGCCGCAACTCCCGTCGCCGGCTCATCCTGCGCGCTGACGATCCGCCTGGAGAACCCGGTCGGCCGCGTAGCGCACTACCCCCTCCGCCTCGCGGGCCAGGCGCTCCAGCGTGGTGCGGGCGGCGGGCGTATCGGAGAGTCCCAGGGCGTTGACCGCGGCGAGGCGCTGACCCGTGGTGTACCCCTGGCGGCGGAGGATGCTGCGCCGGGTGAGCGCCACGTTCGAAAGAGCGCCGCAGGTTTCCGGCGTACCCATCCGTCCCAAGGCCGAGACGATGGCATGCCAGGCGTCGCTGTCGCGCTCGGTCTCCAGGGCGCCGACCAGGAGCAGTGCCAGGGCCCCGCCTCGCCAGACGCCGATGGCATCGGCGGCCGCGGCCCGGGTCTTGGGATCGGCGTGGTGGAGCGCGTCACGCAGGGCTTCGGCCGAGGAGCCGCGGTGAATCTCCCCCAGCGCTCGGACCGCGGCGGCCCTGATGCGCTCGTCCCGGTGACTCAGCAGCGGCGTGAGCGCCTCCACCGCTTCCGGCCGTCCCAGCCGGCCGAGCAGCGCGGCGCCATGGCGGATCTCGTGGGCGTGGTGCCCCTGGAGGAGGGGCGTCACCATCGGGTAGACCTCCGGCATGCTGCCCAGCACATCGTACAAGAAGGCCCGGACGCCGATCGCCTCGCCCTGGCGCAGCCGATCGAGGATCACCTCTCCCGCGTCCAGGCCAAGCCAGCGGAGCACCTCGGTGGCACGTCCCCGGACCTCGGCGTTGCGTTCGGCCAGGTCCACCACCGCCTCCACGGCATTTCGGGAAATCCCCCGCCGCACCTGGATTCCAAAGGTGCGACGCTCGACGGCGGGAACCTTCGGCGCCAAGCGCACCAGATCGTAGACGGTGTGCAGCAGGGTCTCCCAGGCGACGTTTCGGACGCTCCGGGTGAGCGACTCCTCCAACTGGGCGATCGCGACACGCTGCTCCGCGATGGCGTAGAGCCGGCGCTCGCCGGTGAGGCGCCGGTCGCCACCCAGCCGCCGCTCGTTCCCGGTCCAGCGGGGTCGGGCCGAGTGGCGACGATCTTCCCAACGGCGCCGCTCCCCGGAGCGGGGTTGCAGCGCCGTCGCCAGCTCGGCCCCGCGATCGGGACTTCCAGCCTCGGCGTGGACCGAGGCGAGCTGGGCGGCCAGCGGGATCAGCTCGACCTGCACGTTGGGCGTGCTGGGCAGGGGGGTCACGTCGTGAGCCAGCGCCCGGGCCAGCGCCAGCAGCTCGCTCGGGTCGGCGCCTGCGGCGATCCGGACATGATCGACCGAGCGGGCGAGCAGCCGCCCCTTGAGCGTCAAGTCGTCCGGAATGACGCTCCACTCCACCCCGGCCTCCACCTCGAGCGGGTGCTCGGCGACAGCGGCGGCGGCGGCGGTGAGCGCAAGATCTTGCGCCGCGTCGTTCCCCGGATCCGCCCGGAGGAGCGCGACGAGATCGCCGAAGCGCTTCACAAAGGTGGACTTAAGGTCCACGCTCGAGCCTCTGTGTTAGGGGGAGTTGGGGACTTGCCAAGGTGCACTCCGATCGTGAACGGCGCAACTCGGGATCTCAGGAGCGTTTTCACGCCATCGCGCCCGACTCCGCGCCGGACCCTTCCACTGCACCAGACCATGAGCAGCGCGCGACCAGGTGGCGGCGCGGACGAATCGATATCTACTCGAGCGGGATCTGGGCCGTGGCGCGGGGGCGGTACGGTGCACCCCGACCTCTGCATGGAAAATATCACATTTTCGTCGCCCGGGGCAGGTGATCCCGGCTGCTTCGGCGCTGACAGTGGTGGAGACGTCGCCGGCAGCGGTCGGGCCACGGGTCAGGCCGGGTTGGCTTGACGAGTAGGTCCAAACCCGTACAATGAGTCAATGCATCCCGTGAACAACTCCAATCGCAATCGCGCCGCGAATTCCTACGT
>JBJMOX010000123.1:0-8277 GCA_045803515.1 Gemmatimonadales bacterium | reverse complement strand
TGGGCCTCTCGATTCTTCTCACCTTGACCGGGTGCGCATCGAAGGCGAGCGAGCGCAGACGGGACGGGGACCGGGCGAGGCAGCCGATCGACTGGGCCAAGGTTGCGGAAGCGCTGGGGAAGGCCGGAACGATCCAGCCAGGCGATGTGTATAAGGTGGGCATGCCGCGCGGCGACTTGCACGTGACCGTGGCAGGTGTCCAGATCAAGCCAGCGCTGGCCCTCGGTTCCTGGGTCGGCTTCAGGCAGACCGGCGATAACCAGGTGACGGCAATGGGCGACCTGGTACTACTCGACCGCGAGGTCGCTGCGGTCATGGCGAAGCTGCGCGAGGGCGGCATCGAAGAGACCGCGATCCACAATCACCTGCTGCACGAAGTGCCCCAGGTGATCTACATGCACATCCGCGGTCAGGGTGACCCGGTCAAGGTCGCCTCGGCGATCCACTCCGCGGTGACGCTGACCAGGACGCCTCTCGGCACCGCACCCGGAAAGCCCGAGCGTCTCGACCTCGACACCGCGGAGATCAGCGGAATCCTGGGCCGGACCGGCAAGGTGACCGGTGGGGTCTACCAGGTCAACGTGCCGCGAGCCGAAGCGGTCACAGAGGGTGGGATGGAAGTGCCGCCGGCGATGGGCGTGGCAACCGCACTCAACTTCCAGCCCACCGGCGGGAGGAAGGCCGCGATCACCGGGGACTTCGTCCTGATCGGCAGTGAGGTCAACCCGGTCATCGAGATCCTGGAGCAGAATGGCATCGAGGCCACCGCGCTCCACAGTCACATGCTCGATGAGTCGCCCCGGCTCTTCTTCATGCACTTCTGGGCGAACGATGACGCGCTGAAGCTCGCCAAGGGGATCCGGGCAGCGCTTGATAAGATGAACGTGAAGCCGGCGAGCTGATCAGCGAAAACGATCCCGACGGATTCCCGCAATGCAAACGCAATCCCGTGGAGGCGTCCAGTCGGCCCTCCTCGCTGCCCTCCTCTTCGGCGCCAGCACACCGCTCGCCAAAGGTCTCCTGGCAGGTGTTCCACCGCAGGTTCTCGCCGGTCTCCTCTACCTCGGCTCCGGTCTGGGCCTCGGAATGCTGTGGCTTCGGCGGCGTCGAACAGGCACGGCGGGAGAAGCAGCTCTTGTCCGTTCGGATCTGCCCTGGCTCCTTGGTGCAATCGGCTTCGGCGGCTTCCTCGGGCCCCTGCTTCTCCTCGTCGGGCTGTCGCATACCCCGGCCTCCGCTGCCTCTCTCTTTCTCAATCTCGAGGGCGTGCTCACGGCGATCCTGGCCTGGGTCGTGTTTCGAGAGAACGTGGACCGGAGGATCGCGCTGGGTATGGCGGCGATCGTGGCGGGCGGAGCGCTGCTCGCCTGGCAGGGGCGGCTCGAGTGGGGTGGTCTCCTGGGCCCTCTCGCGATTGGCGGGGCCTGCCTCTGCTGGGCGATCGACAACAACCTCACCCAACAGGTATCCGCCAGCGACCCGATCCAGATCGCGGCCCTCAAGGGAGGCACCGCCGGGACGGTCAACCTGGTGATCGGCCTGTTCATGGCCCGATCGTTTCCCAGCTTGGCAAGGATCGGCGAAGCCCTGGTGCTGGGCTTCTTCGGCTATGGGCTGAGCCTGATGCTGTTCGTGCTGGCGCTCCGCAGTCTAGGGACGGCACGCACCGGGGCGTACTTCTCCACGGCCCCGTTCCTTGGCGCGATCCTCTCGGTGCTGCTCTGGCATGAGCCTGTCACCGTGACCCTGCTCGCGGCAGGCGGGCTCATGGCGTTCGGCGTCTGGCTGCACCTCACCGAGCGCCACCTCCACGAGCACACCCATGATCGGTTGTCCCATAGTCACCCTCATACCCACGACGCGCATCATCAGCATGCCCACGGCCCGGAGGATCCATTTGGGGAGCCGCACACTCACGCCCACACGCACGAGCCTCTGACCCACACGCATCCCCATTATCCGGACATCCATCATCGACACGGCCACCAGTAGCGATGAATGACAGGGGGAAGGAGGCTCAATCCGCTCATCGATCGTTCGGGGTCGTCACCTCCACTGCCGCCCTCACCGCGATCCGCCGGCGCCGCCGCCAGTGATGATACTGCCCACTCGGGGCCGAACGCTCCAACACCGACTCTAATCCCTAGGTCGCGGATTCGAGTCCCACCGCCCTCCTCGAGCGCGATTGACAGACTCCCCCCTGGTTCCGATATTCCGGGCGCGAGCGTTCGAAGACGAGATGCCGCCGCCCGGCGCGCATTCCTCGCGGCCGTCGCCTCCCCGGCGCGGAACTCCCAGCGTAGAATCACCGTCGTCGCTTTCTGACGCCCGTTCGGTCGGCTGCTACCTTTCTAGCCCCTTCCGCCCGATCCTGGTGCCCGCTGCGACAAGTCAGCTCCCACATTCCTCAGTAGAGGGAAGCCCCGCGCATGAGTCGTGCTTTGACTTTGTCTCGCCTGGCCGCGAGCATCCAGGTGTTCGCCTGCAGCATAGCGTTCATCGCCTTGGCCGCCTGCGGCGACGATTCGGCCCCGCCGTCGGCCCCCGCCATGCCACCCTCGGCGCCAGCTACGCCTCCGGCTGACTCCGCGACGCCTCCAGGTGACTCCGCGACGCCTCCGGCCGACTCCGCGACCCCTCCGGCCGACTCCGCGGCGCCTCAGACCGTCCCGCTCGGGGCGACCTCGACCGTCCTGGATACGAGATCGGCTTCTCCCGGGATCGTGTTCGGGACGTGGAGCATGGCGAACTCGTATCTCAACAGCGTGCACACCGGCTGGCTCGCTGGGGGACCGCTCGACCCATCCAACATCTTGTCCTGGCTCTCCGGGGCGCGGGCCAAAGGCGCGCGTGTGGTGATCAAGCTGTGCAAGGGCAGTGACAGCTACGTGAAGAACTCCGACGGCACCTTCAGCCTCTCCAAGTGGAAGACGCTGGTGAGCCGCTACCAGAGCGTGAACCTGGGCCCGTACATCTCCGACGGCACTATCCTGGGCCATTTCCTGATCGACGAGCCGCACCGCGCCGACCGCTGGGGAGGGACGGCGATTTCGCCGGCGACCCTCGAGGCGATGGCGAAATACAGCCGACAGCTCTGGCCGAGCATGACGACGATGGTCGGGGAGGAGCCCAGGTGGCTCGCCAACTCCAGCGTCGCCTATGCCTATCTGGACGCCGCCTGGGCGCAGTACACCAGCAACAAGGGCGGTGCGGCCGACTGGATCGCCGCCGAGGTGAGCGCGGCCAAGGGGAAAGGCCTGGGGCTGGTCGTGGGGATGAACGTGCTCGATGGCGGCAACGGCTCCAGCCGGATCGCGGGCTATACCCGGGGGAAGTACGCCATGAGCCCGAGCGAGATCCGGAGCTACGGGTCCGCGCTCCTGGCCCAGGGGCATGCCTGTGGGTTCTTCAATTGGACGTTCGACTCGGACTACTACGCGCGCTCGGATATCGAGAGCGCCATGTCCGACATGTCGGCCAAGGCGAGGGCCCACGCGAAGACTTCCTGCAGGCAATGATGCGCTGAGCCGTGCGCATCTTCGGCACCCACGACGACGCCACGCTGGCGCAGCTCGCCGAAGTCGCCCAGCACGCCCGCAAGGTGGCGCTCATGGCGGACGGCCACGTGGGCTACGTCATGCCGATCGGCGGGGTGGCGGCATACGACAACGAGGTTTCGGTGGTGGGCGTCGGGTTCGACATCGCCTGCGGCAACGCCGCCATCCTCACCGACCGATATCTCACCGACCTCGGCGGCGATGAGGCGGAGGTTCGAGAGACGCTCGGACTCGTGGCCGACGAGATCGCCGATGCGGTGAGCTTCGGGATCGGGCGGAAGAACCAGGCGGAAGACGCGCCGGTGGCGCACCCCCTGTTCGAGGCCCCGGCGTGGGAGGCCATCCCTGCCAAACATCGCCAGGCGCTCCAGGCCAAGGCCCGCGGCCAGCTCGGTACGGTGGGCAGCGGGAATCACTACGTGGACGTGCTCGCCGATGAGACCGGCAGGCTCTGGGTCGGCGTGCATTTCGGGAGCCGCGGTTTGGGACACACGGTGGCCTCCAACTTCCTGGCGCTGGGGCAGGGAAAGAGCTGGGGCGAGCGCGCCCCGGAGATGGACCTGCGGCTCCGGCTCGCGGCACCGCTGGGACACGACTACTGGCACCTGATGACCCTGGCGGGAGCGTACGCCTACGCTGGGCGCGAGTGGGTGGCGCGCAAAGTCGTCCGGATCCTCGGCGGCCAGGAGATGGAGCTGGTCCACAACCACCACAACTTCGCCTGGAAGGAGACTCACGATGGCGAGGAGATGATTGTGGTGCGAAAGGGGGCGACACCGGCGTTTCCGGGACAGAAAGGGTTCATCGGCGGCTCGATGGGTGACGATGCCGTGATCGTCCAGGCAGCAGCGACCGCCGATCCAGAAACCGGCGAATGGCAGCGTGACGCGCTCTTCTCGACGGTGCACGGGGCGGGACGGGTGATGAGCCGGACCGCCGCGGCAGGCAAGCGAAACCGGAGGACAGGGCGGGTGCTGAGCACGGGTCGGGTGAGCCCCGAGATGATGCAGGAATGGATCCGCCGGAAGGGGGTCATCCTTCGGGGCGGCGGCCTGGACGAGAGCCCGCACGTGTACCGCCGGCTTCCGGAAGTGCTGGCGGCCCAGGGTGGAACCATCGAGGTGCTGCACACCCTCAGGCCGCTGATCGTGGTGATGGCCGGAGCGGAGGAGCTCGATCCCTACCAGGACTGAACGGCCCCACACGCTCGGCGTGGACGATGCGCCGTTCGACAAGCGGCAGCCGGGGCCGGTGGCGATCGTCGCCGTGGCGATGGAAGGGCACGACGTCGTGGAGGCGGTGGCGATCGGTGAGTTCCCGGTGGACGGCGAGGATGCCGCCGAGTACCTCGCGGCCTGGATCGGCGGGCTCCGCACCCGGCCGATGTTGCAGGCTGTGATCCTGGGGGGCATCACCATCGCCGGTCTCGGCGTCGTCGACCTGGCCGCGCTCTCCGCGCGACTCGTGCTCCCCGTCCTTGTCGTGACCCGTCACAATCCTGCGGGCTCCGATCTCGCCGATGCCCTGCGGGCAGCCGGCCTGTCCCACCGGCTCGAGATCCTCGAGCGGGTTCCTCGCGCATTCGGGATCGCCAACGGACTCTATCTCGCTCATGCTGGGGCGACGCGGGTCGAGGCGGAGCGGCTGGGCTTGGCCACGCTGGGGAAGGCGCGACTCCCAGAGCCGCTCCGGGTGGCCCATCTCATCGGCCAGGCGATCGTCCTGCGGGAGTCTCGCGGGCGCGCCTAGTCGACGGGCGGGAGCCCGGTGGCCGTCGAGAACCAATCATCATCGACACCTCGGCCCCGTAGTCCCGCCGCTCAGTTCCCCCGGCTCCACGCGACGTTGCCCTCGTAGGCGGTCGCGTCGCCCACGGTGCACACCACCGGGTATTGCCCGTCGGCCCACCGGCGAGGAATGTTGAACTCCGCCTGGTACTGGCCTCCGCTCGAGTCGGGCGACAGCGCGACCGGCACCGGCACGTCCTGCTCCTGTGACGTGCCCTCCCGCAGGGAGCAGGTGACCAGCGCCTCCCCCGCGACAGCCGGCCGGGTGTAGTCCACCGCGACGATGAGGTTCCAGAGACCCGGGCTCACGAACTCGGCCGTGACGTCGTTGATCTTCGCCTCGGTGGAGAGCCAGGTCGGTGCCGTTGCTGCGGCGCCAGGAGCGGCCGCCTCTTCGTTCGGACCCGGAGCCGCGAGGCCCTGAGCCGGCGCGTCACCTGAGCCGGGGCGGAACCAGATCAGCGCGCCGATGACGAGCACCCCCGCCGCGCCCGCCACGAGCCAGCGCGGACGTTTCGAGCCGCTCCTGGGCGCCGCGGGGGGCGCCGGTATCACGATGGACGCCGTCGGTGCCGGTGCCGGTGCCGCTGCAAGCGTTGGTGCCGCTTGAACCGGCGGTGCCGCCGGCTTGGCGGCCAGCGCGTCCAGCTCCGAGGCCGGGACGGCGTGATACACGCCCGACGCCCTCGCGACCGACGTGGTCATCCCGTCGATCCGGAACAGCGCCCCGTCCGGCGACCGCATGTGCAGCACCGGGGTGCCCCACTCGACCGTGTTGCTGGCCGAGAGACTGATCGCCTTCCGCGCCTCCGCCACCGCCGCGTCGACCGGCATCCCGTCGGCCAGCGCCTCGTACAGCGCGCGGGCGAACTCCACCGCCGCGCGGTCGCTGATCTCGTATTGCATCGCCACTACAGCGGAGACGCCGCGGCGAACCAGGATCGAGGCGGTGCTGGAGAAGATGTCGGTGGCGCTTCCCTTGGCGCCGAGGCAGGAGTTGAGCACGACCATCCGGAGCGAATTGTGGTCCGCCAGGAGTCGCCCGAGCTGGGTAGCGCTCATGAGCGCCATCTTGCCCTCGTCGTCCGTCAGGGCGATCACCCCTTCGCCCGAAGGCACGTCGAACCCGCCGTGCCCCACGAAGTGGAAGATGTGGTACGGTCCCTGGCGCATCGCCTTCTGCAGGTCGCGCCAAGTGGAGCCCTGGAGCCAGGTGAGCTTGAGCAGCCCCGCGTTCCGGAGCGGAGCGGTGGCGGCTTCCACCCGCTGCTTCTCGCGGTCGACGTCGAGCGGCGGCCGGTCGCTCGGGCTCGCGATGACGCCCAGGATCGAGAGCGGAGGCTGGATGATGAGCGGCTCCGGCGGCCGGTCGAACTCCAGGTAGCGGACCAGTGGCGTGTCGCTCGAGAGGCAGATGTAATCCCCCTCCGCCGCGTCGTAGAGGTACTCCCACGGGAGCGAGGCCAGCTCCGGCGCCTCGATCCGGAGCCGCACCCGGAGCCCCTTGCCCGAGGCCCTCGCCCGGTCCTGGCTGCGGCGGAAGGTCTCGCGCACCGTGGTCGCCATCAGCGCCTCGAAGAGCCCGCGCCCGAAATCGCTCACGCTCACATGCTCCTCGCTGACCACGTCCCGGCGCGTGCTCGCCGACTTGAGCACGGCGATCTCGACGCCCTGGAGGTGGTTCTGCAGCGCCAGCGTATCGAACGGGAAGCTCATCGTCGCGGTGGTCTCGCCGGCCGGCGACTGCAGGACCGTCACCGGGTAATCGCGTCCGGTGCCCGGCGCGATGCGCAGCTCGAAATCGAGGTACTCCATCGGTCCCCCCTCAGTGTGGTCGGCGCTATGCGTTCAGCCACTCCATGATTTTCTCCCGCGCTCCCCGGCTGGCGAAAAACCCGGTGTGCGCCACCGCGTCGCTTCCCGTGAAGACCACCCGCTCCTCGATCGGAAAGCACTTCGAGCCGTTCTCCGCGAAGACCCCGTCCGTCGGCACCACCAGATCGTTCGCCGCCTTGAAGACGTGGTCCATCAGCCGGTCCATCGCGAGCTGCCGGAGCCCGGGCTCGCCGGGCGTGAAGTTCGAGGCGAGCGCGAAGTAGCGTGTCTCTCCCTTGGGCCCGGTGTTGAGCCAGTTGCCGAAGTCGCCGCCCGGCCGCATGGACTGCAGTCCCGGCAGCCCCTTCGCCGCGCCCACCGCCAGCATCTTCGCGACGGTCACGACACCGCTCAGGATCTCGGTCACCCCGTTATCGGGGAGGAAGTTGAGCAGGTTGGTGTAGGTATCGATCATGTCGCCCAGGTGGGTCGCATCGGCCAGGATGGTCCCCGCGTTGGGCGCGCCGACGAAGACGATCTTCCCCAGCCGGATCTTCCGGCCGCCCATCATCAGCTCGCCCTGCTTCTCGGCCAGGAGCCGGCTCACCAGCCCGCCGCGCGAGTGGCAGATGATGTCCAGGTCGAGCGTGGTGCCGTCCGGCATCCGGTCGAGCAGCCAGTTGACGTTCTGCTTCGGGTCGTGCGACAGGCTGAAGTGATCGTAGGCGAAGACCCGGCCTTCGTACTTTCGGTGCAGCGCCTCCACGAACTCCTTGGGCAGCCCGCCGAACGCCGCGTGCGCCCGGCTGAACGTGCCGTGTACCATCAGGAGCGCGCGCCCGGCGCCGAGCCGTTTCCATTCGTCGCCACCGATCTCCGGCGCCGCCTCGACCGAGTAGTCGTCGGGGCCGAAGCCGCGCACACGATAGGGGCGGTGCTTCTGCTCCCAGAGTTGCGCGAAGCTGTCGCTGACCGCGCCGATCCCGGGCTCGATCAGAGGAAACACGAGCACCTTGAGGAACTTCTTTCCCACCGCGCCCACCAGGCCGCGGCTTGCCGGAGCGGTGGGAGCGGCCACGAGCACCGCGGCAGGCAGGTGGTACACCCGCACCGGGGCG
>JBJMOX010000122.1:0-5737 GCA_045803515.1 Gemmatimonadales bacterium | reverse complement strand
TTCCTCGAATCACCGGCGTAGAGGTGATCGCACCGTACACCCTGAACCTCAGGTTCGCCGACGGGACCAACGGGGTGGTAGACTGCTCACATCTCGTGCTCAGAGCGGATCCTGGCGTTTTCGCGGCCCTCCGCGATCCAAACGAGTTTGCCAAGCCCTACATTCATCCAGAGGCCGACACCGTGGCCTGGCCCGGCGATCTCGATTTGGACCCAGACGTCCTCTACGCCCCGCGCCCATTCCATTCCCATCCCGGATGAGTGAATCCGGGGTATAGAAGCCGTCCGGAAGACGGGCTGCCGAGAAGGGACGCTACTTGCCGATCCCCTCGACCGTCCAGATGTCGCTCCGGGACTGGACGACGGTGCAGATCGCCTTCCGGCCCTGGTCTCCGATCGCGAAGGAGCTGGCGCTGCAGGGGGCAGGAATCATGGCGACCAGCCGCAGGTTGCCTCCACTCGCTGGCACCCGCCAGACGCTCGGCAGGGAATCGGCGGCGCGCCAGCGGCCCAGAAAGATGCCGGCACCGAGCCAGCTCATCGCGAGCGCACGGCTGCCGACGACGGTGTCGAGCATGGCCAGGCGCGTCAGACGGAAGGATGTGAGGTCGACGAGACCGAGCATGGTGGTCCGCACGGGCCGGATTCCATCCGGGCGGAACCGCTATACCTTCTTCGCCTTGGCATACGCGAGCTGGACCACGGTTTCGGATTCTGCATCAGAGGTGAGCACGCAGACCACCGCGCCTTCCTGCCAGAACACCAGCGTGAGCTTCCCCATGCGGTAGACCTGGAACCTGATGCCGTCCTGGCTCCGCACGTCGTCGGGCCGGGGCAGGGCGTCGAGGCGTCCCTCGTACATCTGACACACCAGGGCCCGACCCTCCGGTCCTCGATAGGCGAACAACGCGCTGGGGCGGTTGCCGAGGCGATGGATCCTGCCGCCGACCAGCTGGTACTGCATCATCCCGAGGTCGAACACCCGCGTCCTGAAATCGATCCCGCGCGCGGCAAACAGGCTCTCGACCGCCGTGGCATCGGAGCTCCGCAGATCGAGCGCGAGTCTGCCACTGGAGTACTCGGCGAAGTCACGGGCGACGGATCCCGGGAGATCGGTCCTCGACCGAGACAGGACGAGCAGCACCACGGCGGCGGCCGCGAGCAGGGCAGCGACACCGGCACCTGCCCATTTGCGCCACTCCGGCCCAACGCTCGCCCTCGTGGCCGGCCGAGCTCGCCGGTCGGCCTCGTCGAGTGCGCTCGCGACTCGGCCGCTGAGCGCAGGCGGCACCGCCTCAGCCGGGAGCCGTTTGAGCGCGGTATCCCGCACCCACCGGAGGGCCTCCAACTCACGGCGGCATTGCGGACAGCCCTGGAGGTGCGCCCGGACCTCCGCCTGGCGCGCGGCGTCGAGCCGGTCGTCGAGGAAGTCCTGCAGCGTGAGGCCGAGGTGATCCGCCGCGTCGGTCATGAGTCCGAGCCGCCTTTGCCGTAGCCGGCCTGGTGCGCGTATTCCTGCAACATGACGAAGAGCGACTTGCGACCACGAAAGAGGCGCGACCCGACGGTGCCGACCGCGCAGCCCAGGGCAGACGCGGCCTCCTCGTACGACAAGCCTTCGATGTCCACCAACAACAGCGGCGCGCGCAAGTCCTCCGGCAACTGCCGCAGGACGCGCTCCACCTCGGGGCTCCAGCGCGATCCCCACCCTTCGACCATGGTGGCGTCCAGTGCCGCATCACCGTGCTGGGCTACACGATAGAATCGCTCTTCCAGGCCATCCAGCGATTCCATCGGCGGCCGCCGCTTGGCCTGACGGTATTGGTTGATGAAGATCGAATACAGAATGGTTAACAGCCAGGCCTTGCAATTACTTCCGGGGGTGAAGTTCTCGAAGGTGCGGTAGGCCCGCAGGTAGGTCTCCTGGACCAGGTCCGCGGCGTCCTCGGTCCGGTGGACCAGCCGCAACGCCGTGTTGTGCAGCGACCGCATGAACGGCACCGCCGCGGCCTCGAACGCCGCGCGTTTCCCTTCGACATCCGAGCCGTGCTTGGAAAGCATGTGCGCTCGCCGAGAATTTTCTGGCCGCACCCGCTGTTCATCAACAATAGGCGCCATCGTAGCGGATCCCGAATTGCCGGTCCGCTCCGCCAGGGCGCCGTCGCTGCCGGAACGACGGGTGATGTGATCTCATCGTCACTCGCGTGCCTGGCATGGACCCCACACGAGCCCGATCAGGGAGGTCACAGCCATGAGAGAGACGTTGAAGGCTCTGCGTACCGCAGCGCTCGTAGTAACCGTGGGCGCATGCTCGGACACCGACCGAGTCACTGCGCCGGGCGAAAGCCCTGAACTTGCCGCATCACGTGGTCAGGCGGCCGCCGGGGCGGTCTATCTGGCAACCAACGCTACGAACGGCAATCAGGTTCTGGTCCTGGCGCGCGCCGGCGATGGAGGCCTCTCGGCACCCCAGGCCTTCTCCACCGGGGGCACGGGTACCGGCGGCGGTCTGGGCAGTCAGGGAGGCGTCGTGCTGGCGCACGAGAACCGCCGGCTGCTCGTGGTCAACGCCGGCAGCAACGACATCTCGGTGTTCGCGTTGACGTCCAACGGCGTCGAGTTGCTGGACCGGGTGCCGTCGGGTGGCGAGCGGCCGATCAGTGTGACCGTATTCCGGGGTCTGGTGTACGTCTTGAACGCCGGGGGGTCCGGTAACATCAGCGGCTTCCGGCTGGACGTGCATGGGGGGCTCCATCCGCTGCCGAGCTCCACCAGACCGCTCAGCACCTCCGCGTCGGACCCGGCCCAGGTCGCGTTCGGCCCTGACGGCACGACCCTGGCAGTGACCGAGAAGGCCACCAACAGGATCAGTACGTACGACGTGAGCGAGGACGGCCTCCCCAGTGGGCCAAACGCGCAGCCGTCGGCGGGTGCCACGCCGTTCGGGTTCGCGTTCGATCGCCACGGAACGCTCGTCGTGTCCGAGGCATTCGGCGGTGCCCCAGGCGCGAGCGCGCTCTCGTCCTATCGGCTGGCTGGCAACGGAACGCTACAAGTGATCAGCGAGTCGGTCGGTACCACCCAGACCGCGGCCTGCTGGGTGGTGATCACGGGCAACGGGCGCTTCGCCTACACGTCGAACACCGGCAGTGGCAACATCAGTGGCTACCTGATCGGCAAGGATGGCAGCCTCTCCTTGCTGAACGCGGGCGGCGTCACCGGTGTGACGGGAGCTGCCCCCATCGACCTCGCACTGACTCAGGGGGACCGATACTTGTACTCGCTCAACTCGGGCTCAGCCACGATCAGCGCGTTCCGGGTCGAGAGCGACGGCAGCCTCGCGGCCCTCGAGGGTGTGTCGGGGATCCCGGCTGGGGCGAACGGCCTGGCGGCCCGCTGAGGAGGTGGATCCCAAGATCGCCGCGTTGGGTCGAAGATGCGGCGCGGTGATGCCGGTCGGCTCGCGGGGCTCGCGCCCTTCCGTTCCCGCGGCGGGGCTACCGCCGTGTCTTGGAAGCAGTCCGACGAGGACGGGGCAGAGAGCGTATCGGCCGCCGGCGGAAGAGTCGCTCGGCGCCTGCGGGCAGAGTGAGCAGTTGGAAGTACTCGGCGGGAAAGAGATAATCCTCGCCGCTCTCGTCGACCACACGCATCTGACCGTGCATCTCGGCGTCAGGGTCGGGCCACACCTCGTACACCTTGCGCCGGACGAGGTCGACGTCTTCGTATTCGCCCGCATCGATACAGAGCGCGTACCGGCGGGCCTTTGGAGGGGGCACTTTCTTTCTCATTGTTCGAGATAGCGTTTGATCTTCATGTTGCGCCTGCCGATCCCAGTGGCCTCATACCAATGTAGTTCGGCCAGACGCATGGTACCATCGTGGAGCCGAACCCAGGCGCAGCCGGACTTCTTTCGCCAACGCCCGGGACCGTGCCGCCGGATGAGGGCCGCGAGACGCCGTATCCGACGGCCGGTCGCGATGGTCCGCTCGTCCCTGATCGGGCCCACGACATCGAACTGCATCCCGAGAACCTGCTCGAGGGCAGCGTTGGCACTCGGATCCAGGATACGCGAAGCGGTACGTCACTACCCCTGCCCCGCTCGCTCCGGCCGAGGAGATCGCAGAGCCACGGGCACGCGCCCCTCGAGCCTCCGATCTTCTGGGCGAGCACCGGCGACGGGAGGTCCGGAGGGGCGCGTCAGAACGCGCCGGGGAGGAGACCGCGCGGCAGTTTGCGCGGGCTCCGGACCAGAGCGGTCTGCAGCGCCCCGGAGGGCCCCTCGCCGCCGGTGCTCGCCCGTACACCCCGCAGACCGCCCCCCTCAGTTCACCTTGATCTTCACCACGAGATCCGTGAAGCAGCGCCGAGGGGGGCTCGGCAGCGCCGTGGCACGCCCCCTTCGCCTCGCTCAGGGTGACTCGCGAGCGTCTTTTCTCAGCGCGACCACGCCGGGAACTGATCCTGCTCCGCCTGCGGCGTGAGCCTCAGGGCGAAGCCGGGCGTCCAGGTGGACACCCGGTACAGCCCGTCATAGGTCGACGTAAACGCGATCGACTGCCCGTCCGGCGACCAGGTGGGCTCGCCGTAGTACCACGTCTTGCCATTGTCGGTCGACGGCATGTTGATCGAGTTGTCCTTGGTCCCGTCCGCGAAGATGGCGGCGATGCCGGTGGTGTAGTGATACACGATCCGGGTGCCGTCGGGCGACCAGGCGGGCTGGCTCTCGTCCTCGCTGCCCGAGGTGAGCTGCGTGAGGCCGGTGCCATTGGCGGTCATCACCCACAGGTGCATGTGGCCCCGGGTGCGGGTGTAGAGCTGCCGGTCGCTCGCGAACACGATCCTGGTACCGTCGGGCGACCAGGCCGGATCGCGGTCGTCGGCCGCGCCGTTGGTGAGCCGGACCAGCCCGGTGCCGTCCGGGTTGATGGTGTAGATCTCGTTGGCGGTCGTAAGCGCGTTGTCCCGGGTGCTGTGGAACGCGATCCGGTTGGTCTTGCCCCAGGACGCGGCGCGGTCGGCGGGGTGGGTGGTGACCCGGACCGGCGAGCTGCCGTCCCAACCGATGGTCCACAGGCCGTTGAGCTGGCCGCCTCCCGCCCCGATCTTCTCCCGGCTGAACACGAGCCGGGTGTAGTTGGGCGACCACGCCGGCTCTCTCTCCTGGGCGATCGTCGCGGCGACGGCCGTGCGGCCGGTCCCGTCGGTATTCATGATGTAGATATCCCGGTTCCCTGTGGCCGTCAGACGGGAGAAGAGAATGTGGCTCGACACCACCGGACAGCCGACGCAGGCCTGGCCGGTCGGGCCGCGCGACTGGGAGACGGGCGCGTCGTCGGCGCCCGGGGTCGCGGGAGCGGTGGTGTCGCCCGCGTTGCAGGCGGCGAGGGTGACGCTGGCGGCGATCATCAGGCGGTACATTGGGCCTCCTCAGGATGTGCGGTCCCGATCGAAGTGGTCGGACGAGCCCGGCTCGGCGGCCGGAGGAACGAGCCCAGTATATGGCGCGCGCTCACCCAGCAATCACCTCGTAGTCACCGAGCCCAAGGCGCGGCGGATCAACGCGTTGGAGGGGATACCGGCCGGACGGGGAGTCGCGGACCGTGGACACGCCCATCGCGAAGTTGCGGGCGAAGATCGACCGGGACGGGCGGGGGAGGGTCGTGACGGTGCGGGAGAAGGGGTACAGGCTCAGGTAGATCGACCAAGGGGAGCGGAGGAGCGCAGGGGCGCGTCAG
>JBJMOX010000121.1:0-5527 GCA_045803515.1 Gemmatimonadales bacterium | reverse complement strand
CAGGAACCCGAGTCGTTCGGCCAGGTCGTCCCGCGGAGTCACCAGGAGGCCGCCGACCATGTCGCTGTGCCCGTTGAGGTACTTGGTGGTGGAGTGCAGCACGATGTCCGCACCGCTCGCCAGCGGACGCTGAAAGAAGGGCGTGGCAAAGGTGTTGTCGACCACGCAGAGATAGCCGCGGGCCTGGGTCAGGTCTCCCACCGCGGCGAGGTCGACCAGGTTCATCATCGGGTTGGTCGGCGTCTCGCAGTAGACCATTCGCGTCGCGGGAGTGAGCGCGGCTTCGATGGCGCCGATCTCCCGCATATCTACGAAGCTGAAGCGCACCCCGAACTCGGTGTAGACCCGCTCCATCAGGCGATGGGTGCCGCCGTACACATTGTCTCCGCAGACCACGTGGTCCCCGGAGCGGAGCAGCTTGAGCACGCTGTCGAGCGCGGCCAGCCCGGAGCCGAAGGCGAATCCATGAGTGCCGCCCTCCAGGCTCGCCACGTTGCGCTCCAGTGCCTCCCGGGTCGGGTTCTGGGTCCGGGCGTACTCGTAACCCTTGTGCACGCCGAGGGCGGACTGCACGTAGGTCGAGGTCTGGTAGATCGGCGTCATGACCGCGCCGGACAGGGGCTCGGGCACCTGGCCGGCATGGACCGACCGGGTGCCGAATCGGTGCTCGTGATCTGTCGGGAGGATCCGCGTCATGGGAGCCGGCAAGGATGAGGGTGGCAGAAGCGTAATGTCGCTGGCCGCTCGGTTGAAGAGGGGGTGGGTCGCGGTTACCTTCGGAGCGTGATCTCCCCGTCTCCCAGCGTTGCGACCGCGCGCTGCCTCGTCGTGGACGACGATGCGCAGGTGCGCCGCGCGCTGGCCCGCGTCGTCGAATCCCACGGCCTGGCCACCCAGGAGGCCTCGTCGGGGGCCGAAGCGCTCGCTCTGCTGCAGCGCGACGGCGAGGTCCCCATCTGTATCAGCGACATCTACATGCCGGAAATGGACGGGGTGACCTTCCTGCGGGAGGCGCTGCGGCTCTACCCCGACATGGCCATCATCATGCTCACCGGGGTGGCCGAGGTGACTACCGCCGTCGAGTGCCTGCAGCTCGGCGCGCTGGACTACATCTCCAAGCCGGTGCTGATCGAAGAGGTGCGGGCGCGGGTCGACAAGGCCCTGGAAAAGCGCGATCTGGTGCTGCAGAACCGGTTCTATCAGCAGAACCTGGAGAGCCGGGTCAAGGAGCTCGACCGGCGCAACAAGCAGTCGCTGATCAATGGAGTGCAGATGCTGGTCCACGCGCTGGAGGCCAAGGACGCGTATACCAGCGGCCACTCGAGCCGGGTGAGCCGCTACGCGGTCAAGACCGCCGTCCAGCTTGGCTACACCGGCGAGCGGCTGGAGCATATCCGCCTGGGCGGGGAGCTGCACGACATCGGGAAGATCGGCACCCGGGAGGATATTCTGAACAAGCCCGGCCCATTGAGTCCGGAGGAGTTTCAGCACATCAAGGGACACGTGTCATTGGGCGAGCGCATCCTGGCGCCGTTCCTGAGCGAGTCGCCGATCGTGCTCCGGATCGTCCGCTCGCATCACGAGCGGCTGGATGGCGGTGGATTTCCCGACGGGCTCCGGGGCGATGACATCCCGTCGGAAGCACGCATCGTCGCGGTGGTGGATGCGTTCGATGCCATGACCACCAACCGGGCATACCGGCCTTCGCGCACGCCGGCCGACGCCGTCGCGGAGCTCCGGCAGTGTGCCGGCACCCACTTCTCCCCCCCGGTGGTGGACGCGTTCCTGCGGGCATTCAGCGACGTCGCGGCTCTCCCGATTACCCTCTGACATCCGAGTCACCGCCGGTGCCGCCATCAGACACGCTCATGATCAGCGTCTCCGGGATGCGGGGCCACGTGGGCACCGACCTCACTCCCGAGCTGGTGACCCGCCATGCCGCGGCGCTCGGCGCATGGGTGCGCACCTCCGCGACCGGACAGGTGGCCAGCGCGGATCGCCTGAGTGAGCGGCCCGCCGTGGTGCTGGGCCGGGATTCGCGGACCAGCGGGTCGATGTTCGCGAGGGCCGCGGCGGCGGGGCTGATGTCGGTCGGGGTCGACGTGATCGATCTCGGGGTGGTGCCGACTCCCACCGTGCAGATGGCCGTCGAGCATCATCGCGCGGGGGCGGGCTTGATCCTGTCGGCGAGTCACAATCCGATCGAATGGAACGCTCTCAAGTTCGTGGGTCCCGACGGAATCTTCCTGGATGCCGTTGCAGGCGAGCGGGTCCGGACCCTGGCCGAGGAGGGACCGCCGAGGATGGGCTGGGAGGGCGTCGGCCAGGTGCGGGAGGATCCGCGGGCGGTGGAGCGGCACCTGGAGGCGATTCTCGCCTTGCCTATGATCGGCGTCACCGCCATCCGCGATCGGCGGTTCCATGTTGCACTCGACTGTGTTCGAGGCGCCGGGGCCACGGCCATTCCGGCCCTGCTCGAGCGGCTGGGATGCCGGATGAGCGCGATCAACCTGGAGGCTGACGGACGATTCCCCCGCGCACCCGAGCCGATCCCCGAGAATCTCGGCGACCTGGGACGCCTGGTGCGCGAGAGTGGCGCGGCCGTCGGTTTCGCGGTCGATCCCGACGTGGACCGTCTGGCATTGGTCGATGAGACCGGCCAGCCGATCGGCGAGGACTATACTCTCGCGTTCGCCGTGCGAGCGGTGTTGGATGGACGCACCAGTGCGGCGGAAACACCCACGGTCGTTGCGAACCTTTCGACTAGTCTGGTGGTGGAAGATGCGGCGCGGGCGGGCGGGGCGCGCCTGGTGCGTGCCCCGGTGGGCGAGGCCAACGTGGCCCGTACCATTCGGGACCAGGGGGCCGTCATCGGGGGCGAGGGCAATGGTGGGGTCATGCTTCCGGCGCTGCACATCGGACGCGATGCTCCCCTGGGGCTGGCCTTGATCTTGCATCTCCTTGCCTCGACTGGGGCTACGGTGTCGAAGCTGGTCATGGCCTCGCCCCGGTACACGATCGTCAAGGCGAAGGGTCCACGCGGGTCGGAGCTCCGGCCACTGTACGGCCGTCTGCAGCGGCATTTCCCAGATGCGGAGCTGGATGAGCGGGATGGACTGCGGTTGTCGTGGCGGGACCGGTGGCTTCACGTCCGGCCGTCGGGCACCGAGCCGATCGTCCGTTTCATCGCCGAAGCTCCCACCAAAGCCGACGCCGATGCCCTGATTGAGGCAGCCCGGTCACTCTTGCACTGAGGTTCATGGCTCGATGTGTGGGATCGTAGGGTACATCGGACCGCGGCCGGCGGCCGCGCTGCTGCTGGAAGGGCTGCGGCGGCTGGAGTATCGGGGCTACGACTCCTCCGGGATCGCCGTAGTGAACGGCAACGGCCTCAAGATCATGAAGGCCGCGGGCAAGCTGTCGGTCCTGGAGCAGGAGCTCGAGCAGGCCATGCCCTTGGGCACCATCGGCATCGGCCACACCCGCTGGGCCACGCATGGCGCCCCCACCACGCCGAACGCCCATCCCCACACCGATCAGTCGGGCCGCATCGCCGTCATCCACAACGGGATCATCGAGAACTCCAACGCCATCCGGAAGGCGCTGCAGCAGCGCGGTCACACCTTCAATTCCGAGACCGACACCGAGGTCCTGGCCCATCTCGTGGGTGAGTTCTACCACGGGGACCTGGAAGAAGCCGTGGCCAACGCGCTTCGGGACGTGGACGGCGCGTACGGTCTGGCCTTCATCTCCTCGGACGAGCCCGACGTGCTGGTGGCCGCCCGCAAGGGCTCGCCCCTCCTGGTGGGCGTGGGAGAGGACGAGTTCTTCGTCGCTTCCGACGCCTCACCGCTGCTGCAGTACACCCGCTCGGTGGTCTACCTCGACGATGGCGAGCTGGTGGTGCTGACCCGCGACGGCTACCGGGTCCGGAATCTCGAGACCACCCGCATCGAGAAGCCGGTGAACCAGCTCGACTGGGACCTGGCCACCATCGAGCGGAACGGCTACCCGCACTTCATGCTGAAGGAGATCTGCGAGCAGCCGGAGAGTCTCTGCAATACGCTTCGGGGCCACCTCCTGGAGGAGGAGGGCACCGCCCGTGTCAGCGGCCTCAACCTGAGCGACGACGATCTCAAGCAGATCCAGCGGATCATCATCACCGCCTGCGGTACCTCCTGGCACTCGGCCCTGATCGGCGAGTACATGCTGGAAGAGATGGCCCGGGTGCCGGTGGAGGTCGAATACGCCTCCGAGTTCCGCTACCGCAACCCGGTGGTGGACCAGCACACGCTGGTGATCGGGATCTCCCAGTCGGGCGAGACCGCCGACACGCTCGCCGCCGTCCGCGAGGCCAAGCGGCGCGGGGCGCGAACCGTCGGACTGGTGAACGTGGTGGGCTCCACCATCGCCCGCGAGGTGGACGGCGGCATCTATCTCCACGCCGGCCCCGAGGTGGGCGTGGCGAGCACCAAGGCGTTCACCAGCCAGGTGGCGGCGCTGTCCCTGGTGACGCTCCGGATGGCGCGGCTCCGGAACCTCAGCATTCTGCAGGGCCGGCAGTTCATTCAGGCGCTCCGGAAGGTGCCCGACCAGATCGGCGAGATCCTGGAGCGCACCTCCGAGATCGAGAAGCTGGCCCACCGCTTCCTGGGCACCGCCACCAACGCTCTCTACCTTGGCCGAGGCGTCAACTTCCCGGTGGCCCTGGAAGGCGCGCTCAAGCTCAAGGAGATCTCCTACATCCATGCCGAGGGATACCCGGCGGCGGAGATGAAGCACGGGCCGATCGCGCTGATCGACGAGAACATGCCGGTGGTGTTCATCGCCCCGAGGGACGCGGTGCACTCGAAGATCGTGTCGAACATCGAGGAGGTGAAGGCACGGGGCGGCAAGGTGCTCGCGCTGATCAACGCGGGGGACACCGAGATCCAGCGGCTGGCGGATGCCACGTTCACCATTCCGGAGACGCTGGACACACTGACGCCGATGCTCACCAGCATCCCGCTGCAGCTGCTGTCGTACTACGTGGCGGTGGCGCGGGGATGCAACGTGGACCAGCCGAGGAATCTGGCCAAGTCGGTCACGGTCGAGTAGAGGTCGAATTGTCGCGGAGCACCGTGCGGCCGCGGGTCCTTACCGTCGGTCTCGATGCGTCGCCCCCACCTCCGCTGCATTCCGGGCATCCTGGGGAGGGGTTCGAGGTCGACCTGCTCCAGGCCATCGCGGATCGCATCGGCGTCAGTATCCGGTATGAGAGTGCGTTGTGGCGGCAGATCGTGGATAAGCTGGTTCATCATGAGCTCGATATGATCTGCAGTGCCGCGACCATTACCGAAGAACGACGGCAGCTCGTGGACTTCAGCATCCCCTATTTGGATTTTCCGTTGGCGATCGTCGGGCGCGCAGCGGGGCCGCCGATCCAGCGTCAGGCCGACCTGGCCGGCAGGGTTATCGGCGTCCGCGTCGCCACCACGGCAGAGCAGTTCGTCCAGGAACACCTCCCCTCGTCCGCCGTCCACTCCTT
>JBJMOX010000120.1:0-2611 GCA_045803515.1 Gemmatimonadales bacterium | reverse complement strand
GAGCTCTTCGGCCGAGGTGTCCTTCCCGCCGGCCGCATCCTCCACCGCCCCGCCGAGCGCGTCCACGGCGCGGAAAAGAAGCTGGAACGTCGCGGGTCCCGCGGGAACCTTGGCCCGACGGAGCAGGTCGAGCAGGCTCTCCATCCGGTGAGCCAGCTGGGCCACGCCGGCGTAGCCCATCGTGGCCGCCATCCCCTTGATTGTGTGGATGGACCGGAACAAGCCTGCGACCGGTTCGTTGGCCGCGGGATCCCGCTCCCACTCCAGCAGCAACTGGTTGCAGCCGCTCAGATGCTCGCGGCTCTCATCCAGAAACAGGGCAGCATACTTCGAGACGTCCATCGCGTCAGCCCAGGACGCGCTGTACCGCCTCGAGTACGCGGGAAGGTTGGAATGGCTTGACCACGAAATCCTTGGCGCCGGCTTGAATGGCCTCCACCACCAGCGCCTGCTGTCCCATGGCGCTGCACATGAGGATCTTGGCCTCCGGGTCCGTCTTGCAGATCTCCCGCACCGCCTCGATCCCGCCCATGTCCGGCATCACGATGTCCATGGTGACGAGATCGGGCTTGAGCTGCCGGTACTTGGCCACGGCCTGGCTGCCCGACTCCGCCTCGCCGACGACCTCGAAGCCAGCCTGGCTCAGGATGTCGCTGATCATGGTGCGCATGAAGATGGCATCGTCGCAGACGAGCACCGTATGGCTCACAGATTCCTCCGTGCAACTCCGGAATAACTAGCCGCCGATGATCGGCGCGAAGAGCGCTGCGACGTCGAGCAGAATGAAGTGCCGGTCGTCCTGCAGCCCGACCGCGCGCACCAGCCGGGGATCGACTCCCGGCAGATCCGCGCGCGGGGCGACCGAATGCTCGGGCACCTCGAGAAAGTCGAGGACCTGCCCCACCCCGAGCCCGTACCGCTTGCCCGCGACTTCCAACACCACGATCGCGCCCTCGTCCTCCTCCCGCCGAGCCTGCTGCAGGAGGACGTGGCCGTCGAGAACGGTGAGGAGGGTGCCCCGGACGTTGACCAGTCCTTCGATCGCCTCGGCCACACCGGGTATCCGGGTGGCCGGGAGGCGCGGCAGGATCTCCCGCACGATCCCTGCCGGGGCCGCGCAAATAAGCGCACCGATCCGAAAAACGACGGCGTGTAGCGTAGGGGAGTCAGCCATCTCTATTGAAGAAAAGAAGATAGCTAAGGGGGTCTGGGCGAGCAACCAGATCTTCGCCACCCAGTGCAAGGAGTGCCGGTCGCAAATCCGAGGGCCACTCGGAACGGAATTCGAGTGGTTCGGCACTAGCGGGGTGGCGGAATGCCAGAGCGGCCGCATGGAGCGCCTGCCGGGGAGTCGCCCGCTCGAGCGCCTCGGCGGACCGCCGGGGCGGACCCGAGATCCGCCGGCTGCCCCCTCCGCCATAGATCGGATCGCCAACCACGGGATGGCCCAGATGCTCGAGATGCACCCGGATCTGATGGGTCCGTCCGGTATGCAGCTCCAGGCGCAGGAGGTCCGCCACTCCGAATCGCGCCACGACATGGGCATCGGTGCGCGCCAGCCTTCCGGCCGGGAGAATGGCCATCCGCTTCCGGTCCTGCGGGTGCCGGGCGACTGGCGCCTCGATGACGGTCGGGCTCGCGTCGAGATGGCCCCAGGCCAGCGCCGCGTACATCCGACGAATTCGACGCGCCGCGATGGCGGCGCCCAGGCGCCGGTGGGCCAGATCGGTCTTCGCCACGACCATCAGCCCGGAGGTGTCACGGTCCAGGCGGTGCACGATGCCGGGTCGTCCTTCGGCGCCGCCGGACAAAGTGGTTCCCCGGGCCACCAGCGCGTTTACCAGCGTGTCGTCCCAGTGGCCGGGCGCCGGATGCACCACCAGGCCGGCGGGCTTGTCGATTACCGCCAGGTGTTCGTCCTCGAACACGACGGCGAGAGGAATCTGGGCGGGCTGGAGAGTGCGGGGAGGCTCGTGCTCGGGAAAGCGGACGGTGACGCGCTCGCCACGGGCGAGCACTCGGGAGGCGCGGGCCGGCTTCCCGTCGACCTCGACGGCGCGATTGGCCACCAGCCGTGCCGCCTGGGTTCGGGAGAGTCCCAGCTGGTCGGCCAGGAATCGGTCCAGCCGCTCGGTGGCCGCGACAGCCACCGTGAAGCTCAGCTCAGGCAGCCGAGGCGGACTCTGGTTCGGGGCGGCGGGCATCCTCCCGCCAGAGGGAGATCGCCAGCGCGATCGCGCCGCAGCTCACGGCGATGTCGGCGACGTTGAAGGTCGGCCAGCGAAGGGCACCGACGCCGACGTCGAGGAAGTCGACCACGCCGCGGGAGCTGCGTATCCGGTCGAGCAGGTTGCCCGCCGCGCCGCCGGCCACCAGGCCCAGGGCGAGCTGGCGAAAGCGGTCGCCGGCCGGGCCGCTCTTGGACATGCGCGCGAGCACGAACACGGCGACCAGCGCGACCGTGAAGAAGATCCACCGCGAATAGGGCCCGACGTGCAGTCCGAAGGCCGCACCCTGGTTGTACACCAGCCGGAGCTGGAACCAGTCCCCGAAGACCGACACCCCGGGGGTCCGGAGCAGCGTCGCCTCGGCGACGAGCTTGGTGACCAGG
>JBJMOX010000119.1:0-19687 GCA_045803515.1 Gemmatimonadales bacterium | reverse complement strand
GGCAGGAACGTCCGAATGCCGAAGTCGGGCAGGACGACCTCCTCGGTGCATCCGCTGGTTTCGTTCCGATAGAACTCGAGCCTCACCGGCTGGCCCGCGCGGACCCGCACGACGGCCGGCGAATACCCTCCCTTGACCTCGATCCGGGCGCGTTGAGGACCGACTCCCTCGGGACCGACGGTAACGGCCGGCGAGCGTGCCAGAAAGAAGTACCAGTTGATCCACCCGATGGCGAAGATACCCAGCAGGGTCACGATGATCTGAGCGGTGCTCATACCGATGTCGCGCGATAGCCGGCGTCGGACACGGCCGCCTCGATGCGAGCCGGCGCGGTGGTCGACTCGTCGTAGCGCAGCTCCGCTCGGCCGATTCGGACCGAATCGACCTGGACACCAGGCAATGCGGCGAGGGCACCGTTTACTGCGTTGAGGCAATGACCGCAGCTCATGCCTTCGATATGAAGCGTCAGGCTCCGCATGGGTTCCTCCTCAGGGATAGGCGAGACTCGAAGCCAGGAGGATCCTATATAGGGGGGAGGGGTATGTCAACTCACGATGTTTCGGCTACTTCCCGCGCCAGCAGCCTGCAACGAACGCGGCAGGACGCGACGCCGTGGCGGGGTGGGCGCTCCCCCGTGCCGTGTGCGACACGCCAACCGCCTGCAGGCGCAACGACTAGCCCGGCCCTCCGCCTCGGCATACCTCCTGCCTCCAAGGCAGAATATGTTTTTCCCAGCCGCCCCCGAGCCCGACGAGCGAACGCTGCCCGAAACGGCGGCGGATCCGCTCGTGCCCATCCTCCGAGTCGAGGAAGGGCTGGGCGATCCAGTGGCGCTGGCGACCTGGCACGAGGCGCTCTCCAGCGCGCTCTCGGTCGACGTCCCGCACGACCTCCTGGCGCTCTGGCTCTATCCCAGCCGAGGCGGGTCCGTGCTCCTCGGTCCCGAGGCGCTGGCCCAGGACGATCTTTCCGTGCCGGTGCCCTCTCCCCAAATCGACGAAACGCAGCTCGCCTTCCTGGAGGAGATCGTGCGGGACGCCGGGTACCGCTCGGTGGCGACGGTGCCCATACGCTTCGGCCGGCGGGATGTCGGCCTCATGCTGGTGGGGGACCTTCAGCCTTCGCGCTACGATGCCACCGCCCTGGTCACACTCCGGCTGGTGACCCACCGGCTGGCACCCCTCTTCGGCCGCCTGGCCCGGCAGTGGGACGCGGCAGGCGCGACGTCACGACAGCTCGAGCGAATCGCCGCGCTGCTCGACATCGTCGGCCAGGCCGCCGGGGATGCCGCTACCCCGGATCGATTCATTGTGGCGCTGAGCCGCGGGCTGGAGCGGTTGCTGCCGCACGACCATCTCGAGCTTCTTCTGGCCGATTCTCCAGCAACGCGCTTCTTCCGGCTGGGTGAGCACTCGGGTGGGCCGACGTGGAGCGATCCATCGCTCGTCGTCGGACGGCAGGATCTCGACGTGGAACAGCTCTTCGGCCCACATGACCGCCTGCTTCTCCCCGATAGCTACCGCGAGCCACGGTGGCCTCGGGGTTATCTCACTCTGGCTGATCCGCCCGGTGCGGAGCCGCGCTCGATCGTCGGAGCCCGGATTGCCGGGCCCAAGGGACTCTCTGCATTTCTGCTGGCGGGAAGCGTCGGGCCCGATCTGTACGAGGAGGAGGATGCGGCGCTACTGGTCCGCCTGAGCGCGCTCATCACCGCGCAGGTGGCGCTCTTCGCGTGGGCCGGCGAGGCGGAGCGCCGGCCGGCGCCGGCCGGTGAGGCTGGCTGCGGACTCCTGGTGGGTGAAGCCGCGGAAGTCCTGGCCCAGTGCAGTGACATGGGTGAGGCAATGTCCCGGGTCGCGGAGCTCGCCGGCAGGCTGATTCCATTCGATGTGATCCGCTACGCCATCCGCTTGCGCGAGGGAGACCGGGTAGTGCTGCTCGAGCCGGGTGAGCGACGGCCGCTGCCTGATCTTCCCCTGGTCCCGGTGGCAGGAACTTCGCTGGCGCAGGTGCTGTCGGGCGCGCTGGCGAGCGCCTTCGCACTGGTGGAAGGGGAGGCGCGGCTGATCGTACCGCTCAGAGTGGGAGCCAGGGTGCATGGAGCGCTGGTGCTCACCGGGGCGCCTCCAGCCGTCCTGCGCGAAGTGCACGTGCACGCCGCGCAACGGCTGGCGGACGTGGTGGCGCCTCACCTGGAGCTGCTGCGCCGGGCGGCGCTCCTGCCGCCGCCGTACATGCCGGGGTGGAAGAAGGTGAAGTAGGCGGCCAGAACTAGCCGAGAACGGTGGAACGAGCCGAGGTGCTACGCGGCCTCCACCACCTGATCCTCGGTCACGGCCGCTTGAATTCCCAAGGCCTTCCGCACCCCGAACGCGATCAGCAGCAGCACACCGAACATGCACACCACGATGGGGCCGGTGGGCAGGTCGTAGTGAAAGGAGATCAGCAGCCCCGACGCCGAGGCGAGAGCGCCGGTCAGCCAGGCGATGACGGCGAGCACGCCCTGCCGGTCGGAGAACTGGAATGCGATCGCCGCCGGCACGACCAGGAATGAGAACACCAGCAGCACCCCCGCGATCGGCACCGAAAAGGTGATGACGATCCCGAAGGAGAGATAGAACCAGAAATCCCACCACCGGATACTCCAGCCCTTGGCCAGCGCGGTGGCCGGCTGGAAGGAGATGGTCAGGAAGCGCCTCCTCATGAACCAGTGGAAGAGACCGATCGCCGCATAGATCGCGGCCAGCCGGATGATGGTAGGCCAGGTCACCCAGAGCAGGCTCCCGACCAGAATGTCCTTGATCGCCTCGCCGCCGCGGGGAGTGCGGTCGGCCACCAGAATGGCCGCAGCGGACGCCACCACGTATACGATGCCGATGATCGCTTCCTGCGGCACCCGGCCGCGCTCGTCACTGCGGGTGAGGGCGAAGACCGCCGCCCCGAGCGTGGTGAAGCCGAGGGCATAGATGAGCGCCGCTGTCGAATCCGACTCGCTTCCGGCCAGGATCGCCACCGCGGAGCCGAGCGCGGCCATCTGGGCCAGCGAGAGATCGACGAAGATCACTTCCCGGGCGATGACATGCAGGCCCAGATACGAGTGAATCGCCACGATGACCAGACACGCCACCAGCGGCGGCAGAAAGAGGCTGAGGTCCATCAGGTGGCTCCCCCGCCGAAGGCCGCGGCGAGCCCGCCGACCCAGGCGTTCATCAGGTCGAAGTAGGTGTTGACTCCCGGCGCCCCTCCCGTGTTCTCCGGCACGATCACCGCCTTGGCCCCGGTCCGCTCCGCCACCTGCTGGATCTGATGCCGGTCGAAATAGTTCGACGCGAACAGCACGGGGATCTTCCGCTGCTTCATCAGCGCGATGACCTCCTGGACGTGGCCCGGAGTCGGCGGGATGCCCGGCTTAGCCTCGATGTACTCCGCGCAGGTGACCTTGTAGCGGTTGCTGAAGTAGGCCCACTCCTTGTGATAGCAGGCGATCTCCTTGCCGCGGAACACCTGGCCCTGCTTGAGCCAGCCGCCCAGCCGGTCGAGCAGCGGCTTGCCCTGGTAGCTCTTCTGCCCCAGGAAATCGTAGAGCTTGTCGGTCCGGAGCAGGTCCCAGGCGACCGGCGGGGTGAGAATCGCCACCAGCTCGGCCCCCATAGTGGCCTCCAGGACCCGCTTCTCGAAATCCTGTTCCCGCCCTTCGAAGAAGGCGGCGTTCTCGGGAGACACCCGCTTGAGCCCGGTGAGGATGTTCCGGGCGATGATGATCCCGTTCACCGGGTCGGTGTGAATGTGCGGGTTGCCGTCGGCGTGGATGTCGCCTTCCGAGCGGCTGAGCGAGGTCGGAACTTCGAGGAGCTGAATGCCGGTGTAGGCCGTGACGTAGCCCGGCCCACCCTCGGACACCTTGCGGTTGCCGGCCCGATCGAGGAGTGGTGGGACCCAGAGCTCCAGGTCGAGCCCGGTCGTCACGAACAGATCCGCATCGCGCAGCACCGCCACGAAGCTAGGCTTGGGCTGTACGAAGTGGGGATCTTCGTTCCCCTGCGCAATCGAGGTGACGGTGGCCTTGTCGCCGACGATCTCGCGGGCGATGGCCCCGTAGGTCGTGAGGCTGGTGACGATCTTGATGGGGGCCGCGGCGGCGCCCGTCCCGGCGGCGGGCTCCGCGGACGCTGCCGGCGGCCTCGAGAGCGCGGCCAGGACCAGCAGAGCGGTGGTGATCATTCGATGTCCTTCCATATCAATAGGTCTCGTGCTTGTGCGGGCCCATGGCCCAGACGGCCTGGAGTGACAATAAGTTCTGGGTGCCCTCGAGATCGCTGTCCCGGTGCTCACCCTCGAGTCGGAGAAAGACGAACTCGCTCTCCCACCAGGTGATCGAGGGTGTGAGGCGCCACTCGGTGTCGGCCGGACCCCGGGGTGCCTCGACGTAGTCATAGCGTGCGCCCAGAACCCACCGGCGAGTGAGCTTGGCGTTCAGATCGACGAAGGTCCCGTACCGGTTCGTCGTAGTTCCCAGCTCCGTAGCGTGCAGCCGGTAGCCTTCGGCGCGAAGGGTGATCTCCCGCCGGGTGCCGGCTTCGGGCGGCCGGTAGGTCAGCCGGAAATCGAGCCCGCCAAGTCGGCTCCGGAGTCCGGCATCGTCGTTGTTGCCCCCGGTCCCGGTGACCCCGATCTGGGCGTATGTCGTGCGGCTGAGCTGCCAGAAGTTCTGCAGCCGGAGGAGCAGGGTCGGCTGCCGCCCGCCGGCGTAGAGCGGATCGCTCTCGGCTGTCGTCGCCTGGACCCAGACCTCGTGCGTGCCGCCGCCGAGGGAGAACGGAAGGGCCGTGTACAGAGAGAGGCCGATCCCGGTCAATCCTTCTGGGGAGAGGAATCGCTGATACACCAGCGGATACTCGGTCTCGGGCAGGGCGTGCAGGTGCCAGCGGTTGAGGTCCCCCAGCTGCTGGCGGATCTTGCCGACATCCAGCCGCAGCCGGCCGGGGAGGCCGGTCCAGTAGAGATAGCCTTCCTCGACGCTCACTTCACCTTCCTCGTAACTGATGAAGATCTTGGTGGTAGAATAGGGATCGAGCGCCGACTGCAGGCCGACCTCGAACTCGCGCAGGACGCCGTTGTTTTCCTGCCGGCCCTCACGCGCCACCAACCGGACGTCTCCGGTCGCGCTGATTTCGGGGTTCAACACCGAGGCGTTGCGCTGCCGTCCGATGAACTCGGTACGCGGCTGGACCGTGTCCCGTGGAGCGGGTGGCGCGGAGGGGTTAGCGGGTTGCGCGCCGCCGGCCGCGGCGGCGGCGGCGGCTCGGATCGCCGCAAGATCGCCGGAGGTGTCGGCCGGTGCCGCGGCCTGGCCTGCCGGGGCGGCTGCCGGGGCGCAACGCGCGACCCGGACCGCCTCGAGCCGCCGGCTCAGCGCCTCGAGGCTTGCCACAACGCTGTCCGATCGCGGCACCCCGGTCCGCCCGGGCACACCGACCGCCGGGCCTCCCGGACAGGCACCGGCTTCGAGCGAGTCGAGCCGCGCAGTGAGGGCGCCGACGGCGCGGGTGATGGAATCAGCTGCAGGTATCGGCCGGGGCACCTGTCCCCAGGCGACCGGCGCGGCTCCCACCCACACGGCGGCGAGCAGCCCGATCGCGCGGACGCGCGCGTACATGTCATCTCCGATGCGTTGAGGGGCGCGTACCGCCAACGGGCACGCGGCTGGTCAGACGAATCGAAGATCGGGTGGGGCTCGGGAGCTGGGGGGTCGGGAGGCGAGAGCGTGCCGGACGGCGGCGCCGGCCAGGGGTACTGCTCGACGAATCACGTTCCCCAGCGCCACCACGCCCCCCGCGGGTGCCGGCGCGCAGGGTGGAAAGAGGGCAGCCTGACAGAACGGACAGGTCGCTTCGTCGTGTTCGGGTGCGGGGAGCCGCTCCCGGGGCGAGGAGATGCCTGCGACTGACGCCGAGGACTGGACCGGCTGCCGGCCGGCCGCTCCCTGGAGACCAGGAATGACCGCGAGGAGCAGCAGGAGAAGGAGACGCCGGCGTCGCATTCGATGAAGGTTAGTGGCTGGGCGACCCGATTCAAGCCTCCACGGGCTGTGGCCGCCTCACCGGCCCTTCGGCCGGGAGGATGAACCAGAAGGTCGAGCCCTTCCCCGGCACGGATTCCGCGCCGATGGTGCCTCCGTGCATCTCCACGAACTTCTTGCAGAGCGCGAGTCCCAGTCCGGACCCCTGCGCCTGGCGACTCGGTGAGCTGTCGACCTGGCTGAACTCCTGGAACAGCTTGGGCATGTCCTCCGGGCTGATGCCAATGCCCGAATCGATGACGGTCACCCAGACCGCGTCCTGCGTCTGGATGCGGGCATCCTCGCCGGAGCGGTCCGAGGGAAGGGGGAGCGGGACCCGAGTTCGGATGGCCGCCAGGCGAATGGTGCCGCCCTCGGCGGTGAACTTGGAGGCGTTGGAGAGGAGGTTGAAGAGTACCTGCCGGACGCGCACCCGGTCGGCGATCACGGCCAGCGGGGCTTCTTCCAGCTCCAGCTCGCACTCCTGGCGCTTGGCGGTGCGGAGGCTGGCCGTGTCCGCCACCGCACCGGTGATGGCCTCGCGCAGGTCGGTGCGGCCGAGGCTGAGGGTCATCCGTCCGGCCTCGATCTTGGAGAGATCGAGGACGCTGTTGATCAGCTGAAGCAGGTGCCTGCCGTTGCGGAGCACCGAGTCGAGGAAATCGCGCTGCTGTTCGTTGATCTCCCCGCCGCCACCCGCGAGCAGCAGGTCGGAGAAGCCGATGATCGCGTTGAGCGGCGTGCGGAGCTCGTGCGACATGTTGGCCAGGAACTCGCTCTTGAGCTGGGTGGCACGCTGGAGCTCCACATTCTTCGCTCCCAGCGCGCGCTCGTTCCGACGGCTTTCCTCCAGCACGGCCGTGCGATCCAGGCCCACCACGACCTGGTCGCCGAGAATCTGGAGCAGCTGGAGATCGTGGTCACTGAAGAAGCGGCCGTCGCGCCGATTGTAGACACTCACCGTTCCGATCACCACCCCGGCCGAGCGGAGCGGTACGACGGCCGTGGTCTTGAGCGTGGCGGTCAGCTCCGGCACCTGGAACGCGCGCGGGTCGGAGTACATGTGATCGGAGATGAGCGGCGTGCCGTTGGTGAGGACCCATCCCAGCATGGAGCCGTCGACCGGAATCAGCCGGTCCCGCATGATGCTCATTGGCCCGGTCGCAGCGGCGACCCGGAGGAACCGGCCCTCCTCGACCACGAAGGTCACGACCCCGCTCTCCGCCTCGAGCAGCTCCGCGGCCACGCTCGATACTTCCGCCACCACGCCGGCGAGATCGGTCCCGGCCAGGAGCGTGGCCGCCAGGTGTCGCAGCCGGTCCAGCTCCCGATTGCGCGCGGCGGCTCTCTCGAGGGCCCGCTGCAGCTCCTGACTCCGATACCGGCCGATCGCCTCGACCCGTCGGACCACCAGCAGGGTGAGGATGGTCGTCATCAACGGGAGCAGGATGCCGAGCCAGTGGTCGCGGAAGGCGAAATACACGCCTACCCAGCCGACCGCGAAGGCTACCACCGACAGCGCCTCGGGCCTGGACGGCCTACGCATTCAGCCCGGCTCTTCCCGGAGCAGCTCCCGGAAGGTGGTTTCGCCGGTGGCGAGCATCCGGCGGAGGTAGGGACGGCAGAGTCCGCACTGCCCCCCGCAGCCGGTCTCCCGGACCAGGTCGGGCAAGGCCCAGCCGGCTGCCCTGGCCTGTGGGAGGAGCTCGGCGAAAGGGACACGTTGGCAGACGCACATGGTCACAAGGACGGGTGCCATCCTCAGGGGTTGGTCGGTCGGAGGTCCAGTTCGCTCACCAGCGCCCGGGCCGGGAGGGCAAGGGTATGGAGGATAGTATCGGCAACATCCTCAGGACGTAAAATCCGCTCGGGGTCGGACCGCAGCATCGGCTGGTCCCGCAGCATGCCGGTGGCGACCGAGCCGGGGCAGATGGTGATGACCCGGATGTTCTCCTTTCGCAGCTCGAGCATGAGGGACCGGCCGAACCCGAGCACCGCGTGCTTGGAGGCCGTGTAGGCCGTGCCCCCCACGAAGCCGTTGCGCGCCGCGAGGCTGGCGACATTGACGATGGCGCCGGCACCCCGCTGGCGCATGGGCGGAAGCACCGCCCGGGTCATGAGGAAGAGGCTCCGGAGGTTGGTCGCCATGGTCGCGTCCCACTCCTCCAGCGAGAGCTCTCCGAAGGGGCGGGCGACGAGCATCCCGGCGTTGTTCACCAGCACCCCGACCTCGCCGAGGTGGGCGGTGATGCTCTCGACCGCGGCGGCCGACTGAACCGGATCGCCCACGTCGGCCGCGCTCCCGGCGGCCTCGATGCCCGCCTGCTGGAGCTCCGCCACCAGAGCGTCGACCTTGGCGGCGGTCCGCGCGCAGACGCCTACCCGATACCCGGCGCGGCCGAGCGCGAAGGCGGTGGCGCGGCCGATCCCCTGAGTGGCACCGGTGATGAGGGCGGTGATGCTGGAGGGCATGGTGAATTCTAACCGGTCACTTCCGAAGGGCCGCCACCTGGGTCGAGAGCAGATCCATCCGGCGGATGAGCTCGGCGTACCGGGCCGTCTCGGTCATCGCCGACTTGGCCTGAAAGTAGATCGTGCCGTTGGGATAGAGGGTGGCGCACTCGACGTCGTCCAGCGAGTCGAACCCCCGCTCGTGCGCCTTGGCGGTGAGCTCGCCGGCGTTGATGTGCAGCCGGTGCATCTCCTGCTCCCGCAGCTGTCCGTCGTCGATCAGCACGATGTCCCGATCGGCCTGATGCATGTGCTCCTTCGAGGGGCCTCGATAATAGATCCGCACCAGGATCGCGTTGACGCCGAGCAGGGTCGCGGCGCCCAGCGCCCCACCAAAGAGCGAGGTGTCGTTGCCGATGATGGCGTTCTGCACCGTGTTGGAAAGCGTGAGCAGAACCACGAAGTCGAACGGGTTGAGCTGTGCCAGGATGCGCTTGCCGAATCGGCGGAGTCCGGCCACCAGGAGCAGGTAGACCAGCACCGGGCGGAGGACCTTCTCGAGCAGCGAGACCGGATGGGTGATGGTATCCGGCGTCCCCAGGTGCATCAGGTTGAACCAGAGCGTGTGCCAGTCAGTCGCGTGCATCGGGCGGTTCTCCCGCGATTAGCTTCCGTTCATGACGTTGCCTCTTCAGCATCCGATAGTACGCTCCAACCGAAGCACCCGTAAGCCCGACGAACCGCGACCCGGATGGCGGGAGCGCCTGCAGGCATTGCGGCACGTCCCGCGCCTGCTCCGGCTGGTCTGGGAGACGGAGCCGAGGTATGTGGTCGGCATCTTCGTGCTCCGGGTGTCACGGGCGCTGGTGCCACTCGCGGTGCTCTGGATCGGCAAGCTCATCGTGGACGAGGTGGTCCGGGCGGTCGGCGTTGCCAAAGGGGCCGGCCCGGTGGCGTGGGAACGGCTCATCGAGCTGGTGGCGCTCGAGCTGGCGATCGCATTGGTGGGCGAAGGGCTCGCCCGGCTTTCCGCCCTGCTGGAGAGCCTGCTGGGAGACCTCTTCGCCAACCGCACCAGCGTCGAGCTGATGCGGCACTCGGCGACGCTCGACCTGGAGCAGTTCGAGAACCCCGACCTGTACGACAAGCTGGAGCGGGCCCGGCGGCAGACGGTGGGGCGGATCGGCCTCTTCACCCTGCTGCTCTCGACGGTGCAGGACGCCATCACCTTTGCTACGCTGGCCGCGGCGCTGGCGGTGTACGTCCCCTGGCTGCTGGTCCTGCTCCTGGTGGCGGTCCTTCCATCGCTCCTGGGGGAGACCCACTTCGCATCGCTGGGCTACTCCCTGCTCTACTCCTGGACCCCGGAGCGCCGGCAGCTGGACTATCTGCGCTACATCGGCGCCAGCGACATCTCCGCCAAGGAGCTCAAGCTCTTCGGGCTGTCGGATTTTCTAGTCGACCGCTACGACCGCCTCTCCCGCGACTTCTACGAGGCGAACAAGGCGCTCGCCGTGAAGCGGAGCTTCGTCTCGACCGCGCTGGCCGCCGTGGGAACCCTGGGCTATTACGGTGCCTACGGGGTGATCATCTATCTCACCGTCATCGGCCATCGTTCCCACGCGGGGCTCTTCACCATCGGCGTGCTGACCTTTCTTGCGGGGTCCTTTCGCCAGAGCCGAGATGTGATTCAGCGGGTCCTCCTGTCGCTCTCACAGGTCTACGAGCAGAGTCTCTATCTGGACGATCTGTTCACCTTTCTGGCGCTCGAGCCGCGGATCCGTCCCCGGCAGGGCGCCCTGGCGGTGCCGGTGCCCATCCGCATCGGGTTCGTCTTCGAAAACGTGGGATTCCGCTACCCCGGCGCGGACGGCTGGGCGGTCCGGGGCCTCGATTTCACGCTCGCCCAGGGCGAGCGGCTGGCGCTGGTCGGCGAGAACGGCGCCGGGAAGACGACGCTGGTGAAGCTCCTCGCCCGCCTGTACGACCCGACCGAGGGGCGGATTCTGCTCGACGGGGTCGATCTCCGGGACTATGACATCGAGAGCGTCCGGCGGAACGTGGGAGTCATCTTTCAGGACTTCGTCCGATACGACTTCATTCTCAAGGAGAACATCGCGGTCGGCAACATCGGCGGGTTGGACGACGCGCCCAGGATCGAGACGGCCGCCCAGCGGAGTCTGGCCAACACGGTCGCGGACCGGCTGGCCGGGCGCTACGGTCAGATGCTCGGCCGGCGGTTCGAAGGCGGCGTGGAGCTCTCCGGCGGCGAGTGGCAGAAGGTGGCGCTCGCCCGGGCCTACATGCGGGATGCCCAGCTCCTCATCCTGGACGAGCCGACCGCCGCGCTCGACGCCCGCGCCGAGTACCAGGTCTTTCTTCGATTCTCCGAGCTCACCGCGGGGCGGATGGCGGTGCTCATCTCCCACCGGTTCTCCACCGTGCGCATGGCGGACCGGATCCTGGTGCTTCAGGGCGGCGCACTGGTGGAGCAGGGGACCCACGAGGCGCTGGTGGAGCTCGGCGGGCTCTACGCGGAGCTGTTTCAGCTCCAGGCGGCGGGATACCGGTAGGTGCTGGTCTAGCAGTCGTACTCGAAACTGGATCTCCCCGGTCGAGACGTGACGCGGCATGTTGGCCCTGGACTCCACCCAGAGGCCTTATGCGCCAGTCAGTGCTCCTCGCCCCCGCGCTCGCTCTCCTCCTTGCCGCGTGCGACGCCCCAACGACCGCCGAGAACGAAACGCCGATCCTAAGCCGCGCCGCGCCTGCCCTGGCCTTCCCGCCTGAAGCGCATGCCTATGGCTACAGCCTGGCGGAATGGAACCAGCGTTGGTGGCGCTGGGCGCTCTCGATCCCAGCGCCGGTCAACCCCGGCCTCGACCCCCTCGGCGTTCATTGTGCCGAGGGTCAGGAGGGCCCGGCATGGTACCTCGGCAGCAGCTTCAGCTCGGCCACCGTGGAGCGGACCTGTACCATTCCTGCGGGCAAGGCGATCTTGGTGAATCTCTCCTCCCTGCTGAACGACTATCCCTGTCCCGATCCGAGCTTCCAGCCGGCGCCCGGACAGTCGCTGGAGGATTTCCTGGCTGAAGGGGCACGGCAGGTGGAGGACGGCGTGAATCAGCTGTCGCTTACGGTGGACGGAGTACCGGTGCCGAACTTGTTCGACCGCCGGGCCCCCACCAGGCTCTTCACTTTCACCGGCGACCTAAGCCTGCAGGCGGCGATCGACCCGTGTATCACGGGAACGGAGCAGCAAGCGGTCTCCGACGGGTTCTTCGTCTTGCTCAAGCCGCTGCCGGTGGGCGATCACACCATTGCCTTCGGCGCGATGACCCCCGCGGTGCAGACGTCGCTGACCTACCACCTCAACGTAGTGAGGGATGACCATCCCTGATGAGATTCATCCTGCCACGCGCCGGCTTTCGCGCCGCACCGCCGCGAGCGCCGCCGCCATTCGCCGGGCCGCCTCCTCCAACTCGGCCTCCGTCAGGAAGGTAAAGCCGAGCCGGATGCATGGCTGATACTCGCCCTGGGCGTCGTACATCCGCCCACCGTTGAACGCGACCCCGAAGTCGAGCCCCCGTTCCGCCCAGCGATCCACATCGATGTCGCCGGACGCCCGGACCCAGAGCGCCATGCCCCCGGACGGCACCTCGAAGCTCAGCTCCGACCCCAGGTCACGGTGGAGCGCGTCGACCAGCGCGTCACGCCGGGCGCGATAGATCCGGCGCATGCGACGCACGTGGCGGCCAAGCTCGCCCCGGTCGAACAGGTCGGCCAGGGCCGCCTCGATGAGCAGGTCTCCCTGGATGTCGGTCGCGATCCGGAGACTCGCCATTCGCGCGATGACCACCGCCGGCGCGACCGCGAAACCGACACGCAAACCCGGAGCGAGGATCTTGGAGAGCGTGCCCACGTACACCAGCACACCGGCCTGATCGCTGCTCGCAAGCGGCAGGACGGGCCGGCCGTCGTAGTGGAACTCGTGGTTGTAGTCATCCTCGACCACGGCAATGCGCTGCTCCCGGGCGAACTCGAGCAGCTGGAGGCGCCGGGCAGCCGGCATGACCGACGTGGTGGGGAACTGGTGGTGCGGTGTCACGACGATGGCGCGAATAGGATGCCTCTCGGCGATCGCCGGAATCAGGTCCACACGGAGGCCGGCTCGGTCCACTGCCACGGGCACCAGTCGCGCGCCGGCGAGCTCGAGCGTGCTCCGCACGAACGGATGTCCCAGCGCCTCGATGACCACCGCGTCCCCCGGCTGGAGCAGCGCCCGGGCAACGAGATCGAGCGCCATCTGACTGCCATGAGTGATCAACACGGTCTCGGGATCAGCCGTGATGCCGCGGGTCACCGAGAGCATGGTGGCTAGTGCGCGGCGAAAGGCACGCGCCAGCTCGGTGGTCGGGAGCAAGCGGACGTCGGGGGCGCCCTTGGCGAGCACGAGAGTGCCTGGCGGATAGCTCGGTGGGTGGCCCAGGGCCAGCGGTGCTGCGATTGGAAAGCCGACGACGTCCCGATGGGCGGCAGGCGCGGCCTTCAGGTGATTTCCCTTCGTCGGAAGCTCTCGGGACACAAAGGTGCTCCCGGCCGGGGTCGTCGCGACCCAGCCTTCGGCGAGCAGCTCACGGTAGCTGGAGAGAACCGTGTTGCGGTTCACGCCCAGAGCCCGCGCCAGGGTGCGGCTCCCGGGCAGCAAATCGCCGGGCCGGAGCCGTCACCGCCGGATGTCGCTCACCACGGCGCGGGCGATCCGCAGGAAGAGCGGCAGACCGTCCGGGGACGCGGGCGTGATGGTGAGCTCCCAAGCACTCATGGCGGGCATCCTTACCGACTCGGGGCGTTCCAGGGCTGGGGACGGTGCAGGCGGGATGGGGCACACGGCTTCACCGAATTGACAACCCGAAGCCAAGCGGCCACCTTGGAAATCCAACTCATCCAAGGAGGTGGAGACCATGAAGGTCTATGGCTCCAACGCCATCCGCAACGTGGCGTTCGTTGGCCACGGAGCGAGCGGGAAGACATCCCTCGTCGATGCACTCGCCTTCGTATCCGGAGCTACCCGACGCCACGGCTCGATCAAAGATGGTACGACGCTAACCGATTACTCCCCCGACGAAATCGAACGTAAGCACTCGATCAGCCTTGGCTTAGGCTATGCCGAGTGGCTCGACACCAAGATCAATCTCATCGACACCCCCGGGTACCTCGATTACTTCGGCGAAGTCGTCACCGGTCTCCATGCCGCCGACGCCGCCGTCGTGGTGCTGAGCGGAACCGGGGGCGTCGAAGTCGGCACCGAGAAGGTCTGGGAGGTCTGCGACCAGCTCCACCTTCCCCGGCTCCTGTTCGTCTCCCTGATGGACAAGGAACATGCCGACTTCGAGCGGGTCTTCACCGACGTGAAGGCTCACCTGACGCCCAAAGTGGTCCCGGTGGAGATCCCGATCGGGGAGGGGCACGACTTCCACGGGATCATCAACCTGTTTTCGGGTCACTGCCACTTCTATAAGAAAGGGACCAAGACCGGGGAGTACGACGTGGTCCCCATTCCACCCGAATACCAGCCGCGCTTCCAGGAATACAGCGAGCATCTGACCGAGGCGGTGGCCTCCACCGACGACTCCCTGATCGAGCGCTACCTGGCCGGTGAGGAGATCCCCCGGTCCGAGTTCATCAGTGGGGTCAAGAAGGCGATCCAGGCGGGGCAGATCGTTCCGCTCTTCTGCGGCAGCGGCGAGCTCACCTACGGCGTGCGCACGCTGCTCAAGAAGATGGTGGAGCTCCTGCCGGCGGCCGGTGAGGTGACGCCTCCGGTCGAGGCGCCGCTGGTGGGTCGGGTCTTCAAGACCCACTCCGAGCCGCACGTCGGAGACGTGACGCTCTTCCGGCTCTACGCCGGCGAGCTCCGGAACGGCGACGAGGTCTGGAACGCCGAGCACGAGCTGGCGGAGAAGTTGAACCATGTGTCGGTGCAGCAGGGGAAGGACCGCATCGAGGTGGAACGCCTGTCCGCCGGCGACATCGGCTCGGTGGCCAAGCTGCGCAACACCCACACGGGCGACACGTTCTGCCGCAGCGACCAGCCGGTCCGGCTTCCCGCGATCCCCCTTCCCGACGCCGTGGCGACCTCCGCGGTGCTGGTCAAGCAGCGGGGCGAGGAAGACAAGCTGGCCGCGGGTCTCCATAAGCTGCATGAGGAGGATCCCACCTTCCACTTCGAGTACAGCTCCGAGCTGGGTCAGACACTGATCCACGGCATGGGCGAGCGCCACTTCGACACCATTCTCCACCGGCTCGAGCGCAAGTTCGGGGTGCACGCGGAGCTGACCCGCCCGCGGGTGGCCTACCGCGAGACCATCAAGGGCAAGGCCGAGGGGCAGGGAAAGCACAAGAAGCAGAGCGGCGGCCGCGGTCAGTACGGGGACTGCTGGGTGCGGCTCTCACCCCGCCCCCGAGGCGCGGGCTACGCATTCGTCGATGACATCGTCGGCGGAGTGATTCCCAACAAGTTCATCCCGGCGGTCGATCGCGGTGTCCAGGAGGCGGCGGAGCGCGGCGTGGTGGCGGGCTACCCGCTGGTGGATTTCCAGGCGGAATGCTACGACGGGTCCTACCACGACGTGGACTCCAACGAGATGTCGTTCAAGATGGCCGGCATCCTGGCGTTCAGGAACGTGGCGCCCAAGGCGCGGCCGGTGCTGCTGGAGCCCCTGGTCGACGTGGAGACCTGGGCACCCGACGACGTGCTGGGCGACGTCATGGGCGACCTCAGCGCGCGCCGGGGCCAGATCCTCGGCACCGAGGCGGACGGCCGGCTCACCAAGGTCCGGGCCATCGTGCCCGAGGCGGAGCTGTACAAGTACTCCACCACGCTTCACTCAATAACCCACGGCCGCGGGACCCACCGGCAGAGGTTCCACGGATATGCCGAGGCTCCGCCCGAGATCGCGGCGCGGGTGGCGGAGGAGAATCAGCGAGAGCACGCCGCGGCGTCCTGACGGTGCCGCGCATCAGCGGCATGCTGGCCGACGCAGTGGTCGGGCTTCACCTGGTGTTCGTGCTGTTCGTGGTCCTGGGGGGTCTTCTGGTGCTGCGGTGGCCCCGGCTGGCGTGGCTGCACCTGCCGGCTGCCGTCTGGGGGGCGCTGATCGAGTTTGCCGGGTGGGTCTGCCCGCTCACCCCGCTGGAAAACCATCTCCGCCGGGCCGGTGGCACGGCGGAGTACGCCGGCGGCTTCGTCGAGCACTATCTCCTGCCCGTGCTCTATCCGATAGGGCTCACCCGCGGCGCGCAGTACGTGCTGGGCGCGGCCGTCGTGACGGTGAACGCGGCCGTGTACTGGTGGGTGTTCCGCCGACTCAGGCGGTCTCCCGCGTCGGCTTGACCGGCCGCGTTCGCTTCTTCTTCGTCTCGAAGCCAGGCTGAAAAAGGTATTCGGGATCGGTCGAATGGACGGCGACCGCGGCCTCGCCCTGCGGCTGCCGATAGGTGTATCGCTCGCCCCGGAAGTTCCGCAGCACGACCTCCTCGTCCGTCATGCTGATCACGTACTCGGGCAGCAGTGGGATCTTGCCCCCGCCTCCCGGGGCGTCGATCACGAAATAGGGATTGGCCAGGCCGCTGGTCCAGCCGCGCAGCGCCTCCATGATCCTGATGCCGGTCTGGACGCTGGTCCGGAAGTGCTCCGCGCCTGCCACCTGGTCGGCCATGTAGATGTAGTAGGGCCGCACCCGGGCCATGAGCAGGCGCTGCATCAGCTCCTTCATGACGGCGGGGTCGTCATTCACGCCCTTGAGCAAGACCGTCTGGCAGCCCAGCGGGATGCCGGCGTCGGCCAGCATGCCCAGGCCGCGGACGGCCGCGGGAGTGAGCTCGTCGGGATGGTTGAAGTGGGTATTGATGAAGAGAGGATGAAAGCGCTTGAGCGTGGCACAGAGCTCCGGGGTAATCCGCTCGGGCAGATGGCAGGGGATCCGGCTGCCGATCCGGATGATCTGGAGGTGCGGGATGGCCCGGAGTCGGGTCAGGATGGCCTCGAGCCGCCGGTCGTTCAGGAGCAGGGGATCGCCCCCGGACATGATCACGTCCCGGATCTCGCTGTGCTGCTCCAAGTACTGGAACGCGGACTCGAACTGGGACATCGGGATCTTCTCGGGGTCGCCCACCTTCCGCCGCCGGGTGCAGAAGCGGCAATAGCTGGCGCAGACCGGCGAGACCAGAAAGAGCGCCCGGTCAGGGTAGCGATGGGTGATGTTGGGTACCGGACTGTCCGCGTCCTCGTTGAGCGAGTCCACGATGCCGTCCACCACGTCCAGCTCCTCGACCGTGGGGACATACTGGCGCCAGATCGGATCGTTGGGCGACTTGATCAGGTCGACCATGGCGGGCGAGATGCGGAACTCGAAGTTCTCCGCCGCCTGGCGAAGCCGGTCGAGCTCAGGGAACAGCTCCGGCCCGAACTTGGCCGCAAGCGCCTCCAGCGACATGAGCGAGTTCTTCTTGAGCACTTCCTGCCAGCTTTCCATGGCCCTACCCGTCCTCCCTGCCTATCGACTGCGAGTGGACAGCGACTTCACGTAGACGACCTGATCGTCGCCCGGCGCGTAGAAATCGGGGATGGTGGCCGCGACGGAATAGCCGCGGGCCTGATAGAAGGCGCGCGTGGGCCGGTAGTCGGGACGGCCGGCGGTTTCCACCACGATGAGGCGGGCGACGCCCAGGAGGCGCCGCTCCATGGCGTGCAGCAGCATGGTGCCGATCCCGCTCCGCTGCAGCGCGGGATCGACCGCCATCCAGTAGAGATCGTAGGTGCCGAGGGTGCAGGGCGTACGGCCCCAGCAGATCCAGCCGGCCAGCCGGCCATCGTGCTCGGCGCCCAGGGCGATGTAGTCGGGGGAGTCTGCCACCGCGCCGTCGAAGACCTCGAGGGCGACCGGGATCTCTTCCTCACGGAAGAGCCTGGCCGCACGGGTGATCTCCTCGATGCGGCCCCGGTCGGCGGCGTGGAGGGTGCGAAGTACCGGAGCGGTCAGCGTGCCGCTCACGCGGCAGACACCCCACTGACCAGGGCGGCCGCGGCGCTGTGGCTCTGAGACCGCATGAGTGCCTCGTCCACCACCTGCATGACCAGCTCGTCGTAGCTCCAGCCGAAGGCGCGGCCCATCCGGGCCAGGCCGGCGTTGCTGGAGAGGTCGGGTCCCGGATTCACCTCGAGCACGTAGGGCTGCCCATCGTCGCTCACCCGGATATCGACGCGGCCGTAGCCTTCGCCTGCGGACATGTGCAGCCACGCGTCCCGCGCCACGGACGCGATCCGGGTGGCGAGATCGTCGGCCAGGTCGGCCGGGCAGACCGGCACGGTGCCCTCGTCCTCCGGGCTGCCGGGGAGCCACTTGGCCGCGTAGCTCACGATGGGCCAGGTGCCGTCCGGCATTCCCTCGAAGCGGATCTCCGCGATGGGGAGCATCCGCCGTCCGATGAAGCCGACGTTGAACTCCCGGCCGGCCACGTATTCCTGGACCAGGACCTCCTCGAACTGCTCCAGCATCTGGGCCACCCGCTTCTTGAGCGCCCGCTTGGAGGTGCAGACGGCCCCGTTGTCGATCCCGACGCTCGCGTCTTCCGCCGAGGGCTTCACGATGGCAGGAAGGGGAAACTCCGAGGGCGTCTTGTTGGCCTGCGCGAGGGTGAAGGCCGGCACCGGGAGGCCCGCCGCCGAAAGCAGCGTGTTGGCCACGTGCTTCCGGTGACAGATGGTGGTCGGCCAGGTGCGGCAACCGGTGAAGGGCACGCCGGTCAGCTCCAGGGTCCCGACGACGAGGTCCTCGTACTTGGCGTGGCCGTTGATGCCCTCGCACAGATTGAAGACGAGGTCGGCCCGGCGCGCGCGGGAGAGCCAGCGGAAATCGCCCAGCCGGACCGGCAGGAGCTCCACCTCGTGCCCCCGACGGCGGAGGACATCGCGGATCTCGTGGACGTTGCCCACTACGGCGGCAACGTCCTGGGGACTCCACTCATCGCTGCCCGCATCGTACAGGATCGCAACTCGCATCAGGCTACCTCCGCCAGGAGTGAACGGCCGCTGATCCGGCGCCAGGCGATGTCGGCGACGGTGCGGATGAGATCGTCGTAGCTGATTCCGGCCGCGCGCGCGGCCTTCGGGAAACAGGAATTGTCCCGCGGATCGGGCAAAATGCCCGGCAGCGGATTCAGCTCGACGACCATGGGGCGATTGGCGGCATCGCATCGGATATCGACGCGGCACCAGTCGCGGCATTCCAAGGCGTGGTAGGCGCCCAAGGCGGCGGCGCGGATGTCCTCGGCCAGTGATTCAGAGATCGGGGCCGGGCAATCGAAAATCTCCAGTGGATGGCTCGGCGAGTCCCACAGCCACTTCGCCTCGTAGCCGTAGATCGGCGGCGCACCCGGCGGCAGCGTATCAAAGTCCATGCCGACGATGGGCAGGCAGCGCGCCTCGTCGCCATTGCCGAGCACCGCGACGGTGAACTCGGGACCGGAGAGATAGGTCTCGATGAGCACCGGCTCGGCATAGGTGGCGAGGAGGGCGGCGACCTGGCGGACCAGCTGCGTGCGGTTCTTACAGACGCTCCGGATGCTCACGCCTTTCCCGGATCCCTCGAAGGCCGGCTTCACGAACAGCGGAAACGGCAGCTGCACGTTGCGCGCGTCATCCGGGCTCTTGGCCAGGACGAACGGAGCCGTCGGCACGCCATGATACGTCAGCACCTCCTTGGCGCGGCGCTTGTCGAGCGCGAGGCCGAGGGTGAGCGGATCGGAGGCGTGGCAGGGGACGCCGAGAAACTCGCAGATGGCCGGAACGTGGCCCTCGCGGTTGGGACCATACAACCCTTCGGCGATGTTGAACACGAAGTCGGGACGGATGAGCGCGAGGCGCGCCGGGAAGCTGGCGTTGGCCTCCAGCCGGTAGACCTGGCCGACGGGGCTGAGCGCCTGCTCCACCGCATCGATGGTGGCAGGCTCGTCCCACTCGGCGTAGAGATCAGGCTGGGTAAGATCGGCGCGCAGGGACCGACTGGGAGGCTCGTCGGGAGAGGGAGAATCGGGTGTTGCCCCGGCTGGACTAGCCGGCGCCTCGGGTTTGAGATTGAAGGCGAGTCCGATCCGAACTGCCAAAGGTGTCCCTCT
>JBJMOX010000118.1:0-25927 GCA_045803515.1 Gemmatimonadales bacterium | reverse complement strand
GCTGGCCGTCCGGCTGGAGGACGGCCGGCAGCGCCATCCGAACGACCGTGCCCCGGAGCTGCCTGCCTCCGCCGTGCGGGCACTCATCCGCTGCGATTCATCCGTGCGCCTGCTGGTCACCCATGCGGATCGGCCGTTCATCGAGGAGGTGCACTTCGGCTCGACGCCGGCCGAGGCGGCCCGCATCTGGTGGGACATCTGCTGGATCTGGGGACCCCCGGAGGATCATCTGCAGACGCTGCTCCGGACCATCGGCTCGGAGCGCTTCGTGGCGGGTACCGGGCAGCCGCTTCGGTTGCCCGAGAACGCCGGTGCCAAGCTCGATCTGCTCGACCTCACCCTGGAGCAGCGCGCCGCCATCGAGGCCGGCAACGCGGCCTCCCTCCGCCGGCACCACCGGGGCTCGGCCTGGTGACGTGATCGTGGCCACGCTGACGGAGCGGCTCGTCTGGGGCCTGGTGCCGGCCGTGCCGGTGCCCTTCCGTGGCGACCAGCTGGACGAGACGGGGCAGCGACAGTACGCGGCGTGGATGGCCGCGCAGCCTGTCGCTGGGGTCGCGGTCTGGGCGCATACGGGACGGGGACCTCACCTGGGTCCGGACCAGCGCCGGCTGGTGCTCGATACCTGGCGGGCGGCGATGCCCGACCGCGTGCTGGTGGCAGGCGCCCGTGATATCGGTATGGCGATCGAAGCCCGCCGCGGAAGGGCCGACGCGCTGCTGGCGTTCCCCGAGCGACACGACCCGGTCGCCCACCACCTCCGGCTGAGCCGGGAGCTGCCGGTCATTGCCTTCTACCTGTACCCGGCCGCGGGCGGTGTGGCCTATGACGATGCCACATTGGATGCCATCCTGGAGCTCCCGGCTGTGCTCGGCATCAAGGTGGCCACGCTGGATTCGGTAATGACCTTCCAGCGGATCGCCGCGCTGATGCGGCGGCATCCCGACAAGCTGCTCATCACCGGCGAGGATCGGTTCCTGGGGTACTCGCTGCTGCTCGGGGCCCGGGCGGCGCTCGTTGGGATGGGAGCGGCGCTGCCTGACCTTCAGGTCGACCTGCTGCGCGCCTGTGCGGCGGAAGACTGGCCCCGATTCATGGCCCGCTCCACCCTCTGCGACCGCTTCGCCCAGGCCACGTTCGTCGAGCCGATGGAGGGGTACATCCGCCGGATGCTCTGGGCCGCGGCGGCGGATGGAGCACTGCCGCCCGACGCCTGTGACGACCCCTGGGGGCCGCCGCTCCCGCAGGCCGAGCGAGCCTTGGTCGAACAGACGGTGCGGGATGCGCGGACAGCTGGAGCGTGACTTCGAGCGCTTCGGGCGCGAGCTCCCCCCGGACCCCGCCGCGCACATCCGTGAGGCGTACCGCATCGATCTCACCGCGCGCTACCTCGGCTACTCCCTCCCGCATCCGATCGGCAAGGGCTCCGGGCAGCTATCGCTGAATACGGAGCAGCTCGAGACCGACCGCGCGGCCGGCCTCGCATTCGTGGTGCTCAAGACCGTCATTGCCGAGGATCCCGCGGGGGAGCGATCGATGGCCGCATGGGCCGTCCACGAGACCCGGATGCGGGTAGAGCCCCGGGTCTCCAGTACCGGACGCGAGGGCTGGACGGTCACCTGGAAGGGACGTGGCTGGGATAAGTCCTTCGAGGAGTACCTCGCGCTGGCGCGGTTCTCGGCGGACCTGACCCGGACCGGCGGGATGGTCGTGGTGCCCTCCGTGAAGTACCATCTCCCACGCCTGGACGAACCGTTTCGCGACGCCGAGTATCGGTACACCACGGAACGGCTCGCCGCGGCATGGGCTGCGGACGAGCTGCCGCTGGAAAAGGACTTCTCTCCGACACTCGCGGGTGACGCGCTCGCCGACCAGCGCCCGCAGATCCTTCGCTGGCTGCGCGAAGTGCCGGGCCGGATTCGAAACGGGGCCGGCGCCACCAGGGTGCGGCTCGCCGTCAAGCTGATGAACGCCCGGTTCGACGAGTCCTTCCAGCTGGAGATGCTCGAGGCGTGCCGGGAGGCGGACGCGCTGGTCTGCTTCAACCGCCTGTGGGACCCGACGCTCCGCGTCGCGTACGGCGGCTATGACCTGAGCGATCGCAATCTGCGGGTGCTCCGGGCCGCTCCCCGGCGTCCCCATCCTCCGCTGGTCGGCACCGGAAACATCTGCTCCGGCCAGATCCTGCTGGACTACGCCCGGCTCGGCTGTGAGAGCGTCGAGCTGCACACCTTCTTTCAGCTTCCCCTCTCTCAATACCCCGCGCTGGCCGGCTCTCGCACCCAGCGAGGGCTGCATGCGCTGCTCTTTCACCCTGAGGAGGGCCTGGTGGCCGGCATGCTCGCGCTGGAGGCGGACGGGCAGCTCGAGCGGCGCGATGGGGTGCTGCACTTCCTCGATGTCGTCCACCCGGCCTGAGGCCCGCATGCGTATCAACCGCATCGAGCTGTTCGAGCTGACGCTTCCGCTGCTGGAGCCGTTCATCATCTCCGGCGGCGCCATCACGGAACGTCGCTCGCTCGTGGTCGCCCTGCACGACGAGGAAGGGCACGTCGGCTACGGTGAGTCGCCCCCGTTCGAGCTGCCGTTCTATTCGGAGGAAACGCTGGGTGGGGCGCGTCTCCTGTTGGCGGAGCTGCTCATCCCTCGTCTCCTGGGCCTTGAGGTCGCGAGCCCCGAGGCGGTCGATCAGTTGCTTCGCGCCGGCGTCCGGGGCAACCCCTTCGCCCGCGCGGCGCTGGAGACGGCGGCGTGGGACCTCGAGGCTCATCGACGGGGCCGCGGGCTCGCGGCACTCCTGGGTGAGCGACTCGGGCTGGTGCCGGCGCCCGCCATCCCCTGCGGAGTGGCGCTCGGGATCCCCCAGGATCGCTCGACACGTACCCTGCGGCGCTGGATCGAGACCGCCGTCGCGAGCGGCTACCGGCGGGTGAAGATCAAGGTGGCGCCCGGATGGGATGTGGTCCCGGTCGGGGCGGCCCGCGAGGCCCTCGCAGGGACCGACCTGCCGCTGACCGTCGACGCCAACGGCAGCTACGAGTGGCCGGAGCACGAGGCGGCCCTCCGCTCGCTGGACGAGGCAGGGCTGCTCTATTTCGAGCAGCCCCTCCCGCCGGACGATCTGATCGGACACGTCCGGCTCTCCCAGACGCTCCGGACCCCGGTCTGCGTGGACGAGACGCTCCGTGATGCCCGCGTAGCCCGCTACCTCCTCGAGTTGAACGGGCCCAGGGTCTGGAATCTCAAGGTGCACCGGGTCGGAGGCCTGTCGGAGGTCTGCCGGATCGTGCGGGTTGCCACAGAGCGGCACGCGGCCCTCTGGGCCGGGACGATGCCCGAGTCCGGGCTCGGCTCCCAGGCGGCCCTGGCCGCGGCCAGCCTCCCCGGGTTTGTCTACCCGTCCGACCTGGAGCCCAGCGCCCGCTGGTTCGGTCCCGGCGCGGACGTGATCGACCTGACGATGTCCCCCGAGGGATGGATGCAGGTGCCCGGGACATCGATCTCCGGGCTCCTGGATCGGGACCGGCTCGAGGCCGCCTCCCGCCGGGTCCTGTCGGTCGAGGCGGGGAGGGCGCGTTGACGATGTCGCTTTTCGGGCGTACACTAGCAGAAGGCCTCTCCGGGAGAGACGGTGGTCGAATACGCACTGATACTCGCCAGCAACTCCGCTCAAGGGTTCGCGACCGACTTCCGGTCCCTCACCGAGGGACTGAATTGGCCGGGGCTGCAGTATCTGCTCGTCGGCCTCTTCGCCCTCCTGGTAGCGCGGTGGGCCTTCAGGTCGACGAACAGCCAGTGAGCGGGGCAGGGCCGTGCCGTTTACGCGTGAGGATGTCCGGGCTTCGGTGGAGCGCGCGGGGGACGAGCATTGGGACCGGCTGATCCGGCATCATGAGGACGCCTATCCCGCCAGTCGCCCGACCCCAGGCGAGGTCTGCCGGCGCGAGGCGGATCGCCTGAACCAGCTGGGGCTGGCCGATCTGCCGGATCTCGGCCTCACCGAAACACGGGTCGAGCGTCTCGAGGGCACTCTCCGGATCACCCACCTCTTCGAATATCGTCCGCGGAAGGTTCGACTCCTTACCGAGCCCTTCACCGACTACGAGTGACGCCCGCGTCCGGTCCGGTCCGCTCGGGCTCCCGCTACACCTTCCATCTCATCCCTCACACCCATTGGGACCGGGAATGGTATCTCCCGCGCGCGGCGTTTCTCGCCCGCCTGGTCCCCACGCTCGATGACTTGATCGACCGGCTCGAGCGGCAGCCCGCTTTCCGCAGCTTCCTGCTCGACGGCCAGACGATCCTGCTGGAGGACTACCTGCGGGTGCGGCCCGAGCAGACCGAGCGGGTCCAGGCGCTCGTCCGCGGCGGACGACTCCAGGTGGGTCCCTGGTATGTGCTCACCGACGAGCTGGTGCCCTCGGCGGAGTCCCTGGTCCGGAATCTTCTCCTCGGCCAGCGCGATGCGTCGCGACTCGGCGGGCGGTGCGATGTGCTCTACTCGCCTGATGCGTTCGGGCATCCGGCGGTCTGGCCGGCCCTTGCCGCCGAGTTCGGGATCGGGTACGGCGTGCTCTGGCGGGGGCTGGGGGGTGAGCCGGGCCAGGAAGGGGACCTGTTCCGCTGGCGCGCCCCGGACGGACGGATGGTGCTGCTGTATCACCTGCCGCCGGACGGGTACGAGTTCGGTGCCGCGCTGCCGGCCGACACCGTGCGCCTGGCCGAGATGTGGCCCCGCCTTCGCGCGACGCTCACCGGCCGCGCGGCCACGTCACAGGTCGCCGTCTTCGTCGGCGCCGATCATCATGCCGCCCACCCCGAGGTCGCGGCGCTCCGCGAGGTTCTGGCCGGACTGGAGCCGGAGGCGGAGGTACGTGTCTCCCGCCTGGATGATTTCCTCGCCGCTTCCGCCCAGGAGGCGGAGCACCTGCCCGAGCTGGCCGGTGAGCTCCGCTGGTCCTACGGCTACACCTGGACGCTGCAAGGCGTGCACGGAACCCGGGCCGCGCTCAAGCGCCGGCACACGGAAGCCGAGCTGTGGCTGGAGCGGGTGGCCGAACCGCTTGCGGCGCTCGTGGCAGGCGCGGGCCTGGGCGACCGACGACCGCTCCTGCACCACGCCTGGCGCACGCTGATCCGGTCCCAATTTCACGACTCCATCGGCGGCTGCACCTCCGACGCTGTCGCCCACCGGGTGATCGCGCGGATCGAGGACGCGGAGAGTCTCGCACGTGAGATCGCCGGCTCGGCGCTGGGCGCGCTGGTCGGCGACGACCCTGACCGGGCCCGGGAGCACCCCGCTCAGACGGCGCCGCGCTTGATCATCTGGAATCCTGTCGCTCGTCATCGGCGCGGCATCGTGATCGCCGACCTCACCGCCTTCCGGCGGGATGTTCTGATCGGTCCACCCGGCGGGCGCATCCCGCGCACCGCGAGCGCCGCGACTCCGTCCTGCCTCGCAGGTTCAAGTGGCCGGGTTTCCCAGCAGGACCTGGGGAGGTACCTCGGCCAGGAGCGGCTGGATGCCCCAAGGCACTATCCCGACCAGGATGACGTGGAAGTCGCGCGGGTGGCGCTGCGTGCTCCCGAGGTGCCGGGGTTCGGGCTGGCGGAGCTGGTGACCGCGGAGCCGATCCCGGTCCTGGATGAAGGCGGCGTGCGGGCCACCAGCCACGGACTCGACAATGGCCTGGTCGAGATCGCGGTGGGTCGAGACGGAGCAATTCGCCTCGACGACCGTGCCACGGGTCAGCGCTTCGCCGGTCTGCTGGCGCTCGAATCCGGCGGAGATGTCGGCGATACGTACACCTTCGCTCCGCCGGCCGGAGATCGCATCCGCCGGATGCAAGCCCCCCAGGAGGTCCGGGTCCTCGCCAGGGGTCCGCTGGTGGGAGCCCTGGAGCTCCGAGGCCGCCTGGCTCTCCCCACGGGTTACGTCGACGTGCGCCTCGTGCTGACCCTCCACGCCATGAGCTCCGCGCTCCGCTGCACCATCGAGCTCGACAATCAGGCAACGGACCATCGACTGCGAGTGCGCTGCCCGTCCGGCGTGCCGGGAAGGAGCGCCTTGGCCGGGGCGCCGTTCGGACAGGTCGAGCGCCGATCCGTCCGGACCAATCAGGGCCGCTATTCACGTGAGACGCCGGTTGCGACGGCACCCGCTCATCGCTTCGTCGCCACTGCCTCGGACGACGGCGGGCTCGCGCTTCTCGCGCCCGGGTTCTTCGAGTACGAGCACACGCCTCAGGGTGACCTGCTGGTCACCCTCCTCCGCGCCGTCGGCCAGCTCTCCCGCGACGATCTCGCCACCCGGCCCGGACACGCCGGCTGGCCCACGCCGACGCCCGAGGCCCAGGAGCGCGGCCGGCACAGGCTTCAGCTCGCGGTGCAGGCCATCGGTGCGCGGGATGGCGACGATGCCGCCACGCTGCCCCGACTCTGGGAGGATGTCTTCCTGCCGCCGCGGGCTATCTGGCTGCGCCAGGCGACGGCTCTCCGCCCCCCGCTCGGCGGGCTGGAGCTCGAGGGTGAGGGCCTGGTGTTTTCTGGCCTCAAGCCCGAGGATACCGGCAGCGGGGTCGTGCTCCGCTGCTACAATGCCTCCGAGGTGGCGACCGAGGGCCGGTGGCGATTTCCCTGGGCGGTGGAGAGCGCGCAGCGGGTGCGCGCGGATGAGCAGGGAGACCCGATGGACCTCCCTCTCGATCCCGATCGCCGGGGGGTCCGCTTCACCGCGGCGTCCAGGGCGATCGTTACCCTGCTGCTCTCGCCCTCGCCTGGGTGACGTCGCTGCCCGAGAGCGCCTGCCGCACGCCGGCCGCGAGCCGCTCGGGGGTGAATGGTTTGGCCAGAAAGTCGGTCACGCTGGTGTTGGCGAACCGGCGCATGGCCTCCAGCTGTCCGTAGCCACTCATCACCATCACCCGGACGTCCGGCCGGATCTGGCGCAATCGCAGCAAGGTTTCCTCGCCGGTCATGCCCGGCATCAGCATGTCGAGCAGGACCAGCTCCACTTCACCGCCCAAGTGGGCGAGGCGGTCCACGGCCTCCTCTCCGTTGCCGGCCACCGCGATGGTGAAGCCGTAGGCCTCGAGCATGTGCCTGATCGTGCTCCGAACCTCCGCCTCGTCATCGACGACCAGGATGGTGCCCTCGCCCCTTCCCGGAACCGGCGCCTGGTCCTCTCGTCCGATGGCAGCCTCTCCCGCAATGGGGAAGAGCACCCGGACGGTCGTGCCCTGGCCAGGCACACTGTGAACCTCGAGTGCCCCCTGATGGCCCCGCACGATGCCCTGCACCTCCGGCAGGCCGAGGCCGCGCCCGGGGAACTTGGTGGTGAAGAACGGGTCGAAGATCCGCTCGACCGTGGCGGCGTCCATGCCGCCCCCGGTGTCGGTCACCGACAGGCTCAGGTACACACCCGGGCGAAACGATTGGGGGGAGATCTGGAAGCCCGGGGTGATCTCGGATACCTCCTCCATGGTGACTCGTATGGTGACCGTGCCGGCGCGGATGCCGATCGCCTCTGCCCCGTTGTGCACCAGGTTGGTGATCAGCTGGCGCAGCTGGCAGGCGTCCGCCTCGACCGGCGGACACAGCTCCTCCACTTGGAAGAGGAGCTGGACCCGGTCAGGCACCGACGGCCGGATGGTTCCCGCCACGTCCGGGAGCAGCTCCGAGAGGTCGACCGGCGCGACGATGTAACGCCCCATCCCGGCGTAGGCCAGGAGCTGGCGGGTCAGGTCCGCGGCTCGCTCGCTGGCCTGCAGCACTTCCTGCAGCAGGGGCGGGACCTCCCCCGAGGATCCCAGCATCTGCAGCGACAGGCCGGTGTTGCCTACGATGCAGGTCAGCAGGTTGTTGAAATCGTGCGCGACCCCACCGGCGAGCACCCCGATGCTCTCGAGCTTCTGCGCCCGCTGCACCGCGGCCTCTGCCTGCTTCTGATCGTGAACGTCGGTGCAGGTGCCGATCCAGGAGACCAGCTCCCCCTCCAGACCGTGCACCGGGACCACGCGGACCAGGTGCCAGCGGAATTGCCCGTCGGCCGCACGGCGAAAGCGCTGCTCGGTATCGTACGCTTCACCCTCGGCGACCGCCGCGCTCCAGCGGGCAAGGGAGCGGGGTGCATCCTCCGGGTGGAGCGCCGCGGTCCACCCATCGCCCTGGCACTGCTCCATCGAGAGGCCGGTATACTCGAACCACTGCGGGTTGAAGTAGTCGGCCGCCCCGTTGGGCTGGGCCGTCCACACCTTCTGCGGCAGACCTTCGGTGAGAAAGCGGTAACGTGCCTCGCTCTGGGGGCGGGCCATTCTGCGGCACCAGCCGCAGCTCGACGTTCTGCACCCGCTCGCCCCGCATGGCGCGCACCAGGGGCACCTCCTCCAGTCGGAGCCGCCGGGTGCCGTCTGGAAAAAAGAGGCCGAGCTGCTGTGCCCACTCCTGGTAGTGCACCGGACCCACCTCGCGGCCGATCATTTCGACCGCTTTCCGGTTCAGCCGGGTGAGCCTCCCGGCGTCGTCGCAGGCGACCACGCCGGAGTCCATGCTCTCCACCAGGGCGTTCAGGAACTCCCGCTCCTCCAGCAGCGCCTGCTGGCTCGCGCGGAGCGAAATGTTGGCCCGGGCGAGCTCGGTCGTGCGCTCCATGACCCGAAGCTCCAGGCCGGCGTGCGCCCGGCGCAGCTCGGCTTCCGCGCCTTCCCGCTGGGCAATCTGGATGGCGAGCGCTTCGTTGGTGGCGGTGAGCTGACTCGGACTGGGCAGTCGGAGCGCCTGGGGAACCAACCGCGCCAGCAGCAGGGCGGTCGGGAGCGAGGCCGCGGCGGTGACCGCCTTCATCCCGCCCGATACCCACCAGGTCGGATACCAGATGTTCAACACTCCGAGCAGGTGGGTGGCCCCGCAGGCGACGATGAAGATCGCGAAGAGGAGAAACATCCAGCTGAAGGGGAGGTCGCGCCGCTTCCCTATGAAGCGGACCAGCGTGAAGGGGATGGTGGCGTAGGCGGCCGCGATCACCAGATCGGACCCCGCGTGCAGCCAGATGAGCCCCGGCTGCCAGAGCAGGCAGTAGCCGTGCGGCATGCCGGTGGCCGGCAGGAGAGCAGGAGCAGCCATGGATTGGACCGGAGCGATTGGGACGGGGGATGGGCGCGACCGGCGGGGGTACGGGAGCGCTCGAGACGGAAGGTAAACAGCCGGTCACGGGAGCGGAATGGGCCGATGAGGGCGGGCTGGGAACGGGAAGGACGGGAAGGGCGGGAAGGTTCGCTCGGCGGTCATCCAGCACGGACCTGTCATCGCGAACGGACCTGTCATCGCGAACGGACCTGTCATCGCGAACGGAACTGTCATCGCGAGCGGAGCGAGGGATCTTCTCCGCAGGATCGGAACTCGGCTGCGAGTGTCCGGGCTCGTGACCAAGATCCTCTCGCTGGCGCTCCTCGGGATGACAGCACACCTTCCCGTCCTCCCCGCCGCCCTCCCACGGCCACGAACGCTCCGCTAACTTCTCGCATGCGCGATTTTCCATCGCTGCCGTGTTACCCCTGTCCCCATCAGTCCTCCTGCTGTGCCTACGGCGTCACCCTGAGTGACCAGGAGGCCGCGGCGATCACGCGGGTCCACGGCACCGCGATGATCTACCGCACCCGGTGGGGCGAGTGGCGCACCCGGGTGCGCGGGAAGCGATGCGTGTTTCTGCGTGATAACGTGTGCACCATCCACGCAGAAACCTATTACCCGGCCGTCTGCCGCGGCTTCCCCTGGACTGACGCGGAAACCGGCGGCCCCTACGAATACGACCGGACCATCTGTCCGGAATTCGTGACCCGGCCGGAGCTGGTGCAGCTGGGTCGCTCTTCCCCTGCCTCGAGGTCCCCCACATGACGCTGGGCTTTTCCGCGGCCGTGCTCGCAGCAGCCTTCCTGGCCTCTACTCCATCGCCCATGCCTGCGCAAACGTCGCCCGACCGGGCCCTGGAGCACGCCCGGAAGCTTCTGCGCTCGACACCGCTCATCGATGGCCACAATGACCTCCCCTGGGAGATCCGGCTGTCCAAGACGGCACCCCGAGACGTGGCGGCGTATGATCTGCGGCAGCGGTCTCCCAAGCACACCGACCTGGCTCGGCTCAAGGAAGGTCAGGTCGGTGCCCAGTTCTGGTCGATCTACATCCCGGGCGAGATCAAGGACAGCGGGTTCGCCCGGGTGCAGCTCGAGCAGTTCGACATCGCCCGCCGGATGATCGCGAGCTACCCCGACCGCCTGGCGCTGGCACTCACGGCGGACGACATCGAGCGGGATTTCAAGCGCGGCCGCCTGGCGTCCCTCTTGGGTATGGAGGGTGGCCACGCGATCGAGAACTCGCTCGGCGCCCTCCGGTCATACTACGCGCTCGGCGCCCGCTACATGACCCTGACGCACAACGTGACCCTGGACTGGGCCGACGCCGCGCTCGACAGCGCGCGCCACGGCGGGCTCACCCCGTTTGGGCGCGAAGTGGTGAAGGAGATGAACCGGCTCGGGATGCTGGTCGATCTCTCGCACGTCTCGCCCGGCGTCATGAGCGCCGCGCTCGACGTCTCCGAGGCCCCGGTCATCTTCTCCCACTCGGCCGCCCGGGCGCTGGTCGATCACCGGCGCAACGTGCCCGACTCGATCCTCGCCCGGCTCCCCAGGAACGGTGGTCTGGTGATGGTGACCTTCGTGCCGGCGTTCGTGTCCAGCGAGGTCGCGGCATGGGAGGCGCAGGCGGACAGCGAGCAGCAGGTGCTCAAGGGCGCCGTCGCGGACACCGCGGAGCGGGAGCGTCAGTGGCAATCGTGGAAGACCGCGCACCCCGGCCCCGTCGCGACCCTGGCACAGGTGGCCGACCACGTCGAGCATGTGCGGGCCGTCGCGGGCGTTGATCACGTGGGGATCGGCAGCGACTTCGACGGCATCGAGGCGGGGCCGGTCGGCCTGGAGGACACCTCCAAGTTTCCCGAGCTGTTCGCGGAGCTCATTCGCCGAGGCTGGAGCGACGGGGATCTCAGGAAGCTGGCGGGAGGCAACCTGCTCCGGGCGCTACGGCAGGCGGAGGCCACCGCCGCGAGGCTCCAGCACTCCCGGCCCCCCTCGACCCGGACCATCGAAGAGGTCGATGGCCAGCAGCCGAGGCCGGCCACCTGACCATCAGACCCGGCGGCCCACGACCAGAAAGGCGAATGCCACCGCAAGCACTGCGAACAGGAACCATTGCACCGCGTAGCTCAGGTGGGGTCCCTCGTCCACCGCTGGGGGATCGAGCCGGCGGGGGAAGCTCGGCACCCCCGGGCCAGGAACCTGCCTGAGGTACACGCTCAGGATGGGGTAGGGAAGCCGCCCGCGGAGCGCTGCGAGGTCCAGCCGAGCCCAGGTGGTGCGGCCGCCATGGACGATGGGCTGGCCGCCCCCGCTGCCGAGTCCGGCGGCGATCCCCTCAGCGATGACATCTCCAGGCTCTCGCAGGCGCTCCGGCTCGACGCTCACCGCGTCCGGCGCCGGCACGAAGCCGCGATCTACCAGCAAGGCGGTATCGGTTCCGGTCATCCGGAGCGGTGTCACCAGGTGGACGCCCGGCACCCCCTGCAGCGACTCTTCACGCAGCACGATGTCGTGATCGTGATCGTAGCGTCCCCGGGCGATCACCCGATGCTCGAGCAACGACTCGGGATGCTGCAGGGCGATCCCGGGCAGCCGGACCGGGGGCGCGCGCCTGGCCACGAGAATGATCCGGTTGGCGGCCCGGCGCTGCTGCAGCCGGGAAAGCTGCCACACGCCGAGCCGGGCGAATCCGAGGGCCAGGAGCAGCAGCAAGGCCATGAGCAGGCGACGGCGCAATCGTGACATGCCTGTTCGCGAGGAGGACGGAGAAGCATCGGTGCCTGCAGCACCCACCGCGTAAGCGGCGCTCCGGCAAGAGGGTTCCACCAGAGGCGGGCGCGGTCCGGACCTTGCCACGCGGCGGAAGGCCCTTCCCGGACCAGAGCCCAACTTAACCGCAGCGAGGCGGCGTATGCTGACCATCTGGCGAGGCTTCACGCTGGCAGGGATGATCGCGCTACTGGGAGTGAGCGCCGGCCGAGCCCAGGCGACCCCTCGCGGTCTGGTCGAGGTGCCGCGCGGCGGACGGGCCGGTCTCTGGGGCGGAGTCGGGGTGGGCGCCGGCGGCGAATCATTCGACCTGCTGGATGGCGTGGGCTACAGCAACGAACTGTACAAGCCGACCGTTTCGCTCCGGCTGGGCGGCACAGTCAACCAGCATCTCCGCCTGGGCGGTGAGCTCCTCGCATGGATCGACGACCAGGGTGAGCAGACCGCTTCGCTCAGCAGCTTCCTGTTCATCGCTCAGGCATATCCGGCCTCGGCCGCCGGCTTCTATCTCAAGGGGGGACTCGGAGTGGGCCGGAACGCCTTGGATTTCCGGAGCGGCTTCGATGTCGGGGACACCGGCTTCGCCGGCTTGGTCGGCGCGGGCTGGGAGCTGCGCCTCGGCCGCCGTGTCTACCTCAATCCGGCCGTCGATCTGGTCGAACATCGCTACACCGGTCGCGGCGGCGACCGCTATCACGAGCGGCTGCTCAACTTCGGCCTCGGCGTCCTCTTCCAGTCCGGGCGCTAGCGGCCTATCCTATGCTGCATCCCTTCGTGGTCACCCGATCGATGAGCCACACGGTTTCGCGTCTTCCCCGCCGCTTTCTCCTGCCCGTCGGCCTCGCCGCGGTCGTGGGCTGCGGCGGTGATCTGACCCTGCCGGATTCATCGGGGGCCGGGGTCGAGCTTTCGCTGTTCGGCGGGGACAGCCAGACCGGAACCGTGGGCGAGCGGCTTCCCTTGCCGATCGTCGTGCGGGTGGAGACCGTGGACAAGCAACCGATCGGCGGGAAGCGAGTGGCCTTTGTCCTCTCCTCCCCGGCGTCGGGCGCCGGAAAGGTCGACCCCGATACCGCCGTCACCGACTCGGAGGGGCGGGCCTCGACCACCTGGGTGCTGGGAACCACCCCGGGTGACTACCAGGGCGAAGCGCGTCTGGTGACCACCGACTCTACCCAGGCGCCGGCGGTGCCGTTCTCCGCTTCGGCTCGGGCCGGGGCACCGGACACGATCCGGGCCGTGAGCCCGTTGACTCAGCCGGGGAGACGCGACCAGGAGCTGGACGATCCCCTGGTGGTCGCCGTGGTCGATCGGTACGGCAATCCGGTACCCGGAGCGACTGTGTTTTGGAGCGTGACCTCCGGGGGAGGCTCGCTGAGCGCCGAGGAGACCACCACCGCCTCGGACGGCACCGCTTCGGTGGTCTGGACGTTGGGCTCGGGCATCGGAATTCAGAAAGCTGCGGCAACGATAGACGGCGCCACCGGCTCACCGGTGACCTTTACAGCGGCAGTTCTGTTTTGAGCACGCCACTGTTGTTGCGCGTGTGCAACACTCGACGGGATCGCGGTGTTCAAAGGATTGTAAGTAGGGCAGTTACGGCATGACCAAAGCTCCGGCCAGGGGCACATAACCTGCTTTATTCGGGGCCGTTCCGCACCGGCGGATGTCCGGAGCTGCGGCACCAGAGGCCCTGCCGGGGCCATCACTCAACCCGACAACCCGTGCCCATAACTGAACGTCGTCTCGCGTTCGTGCTCGCGATCGGCCTCGCTACCGGTGTGTACGGATGCGGAGGCGACGGCCTGGTGCTGCCCGGAGGGGCCGCCAAGATCACGGTGATGTCTGGAGATCAGCAATCCGGGACCGCCGGATCGAGGCTGGGACAGCCCGTGGTGGCTCTGGTGGCCGATGAGGATGACCGCCCGGTCGAAGGCCAGGGAGTGGTCTTCGAGATCGAGACCGGGCAGGGAAAGGTCACGCCCGATACCGTGCTGACGGACACCGAGGGACACGCGTCCGCCTCATGGACGCTGGGGACGCCGGCTGGCGCTCAGAAGCTCCGGGCCCGTGTCTTTGGTAACGGTTCCTCCAGCACGCTGACGGTCGAGTTCAGCGCGACTGCACTGGCCGGCACCGGATCGACCCTCTCCCTCCTGAGCGGCGACGCGCAGACCGGGCCGGTACGCTCGGCCCTGGCCGACTCGCTGGTGGTGAAGGTGAGCGACGCGCTGGGGAACCCCGTGAGCGGCATCGAAGTACTGTGGACGGCGGCGGGCGGCGGCTCGATCAGTCCGGCGAGCGTCACCACCGGGCCGGACGGGCTGGCGGCGGCCGAGCGGGTGCTGGGCTCCGCCTCAGGGGCCCAGAGTTCGGAGGCCACGGCAAGCGGCCTGGCCGGCTCCCCGGTCACCTTCACCCACACAGCGGTTGCCGCGAACCCAGCCTCGCTGCTGTACGTGTCGGGCGACGGGCAGACCGCACCCGCTGGATTCCAGCTGGCGGATACTCTGTTGGTCCGACTGGTGGACGACAACGGCAACGGAATCGGGGGCAAGGCGATCACCTGGGTAGTCGCCACCGGCGGCGGGTCGGTCGTCCCGGTCAATACGACCACCAACCCGAACGGATACGCCTCGACTCGCTGGACGCTGGGTCCGTCCGCCGGTTCCAACCTGCTGAACGCGGTCTTCTCCGGCGTTCCCTCGGTCCCGTTCACCGCGACAGGCACGGCGGACGCGCCCACAACCCTCGCCCGAAACCTCGGCGATAATCAGTCGGGCGCGGTCGGGTCCACCTTGCCGGTCCCGCTCTCCGTGAAGGTCACCGACGGCAACGGCAATCCGGTCGCGAACGTGACCGTCACCTGGACCGCCAACGATGGTGGCTCCGTCTCCGCCCCGACCTCGAGCACCAACTCGAGCGGGATCGCGCAAGTGAACCGGACCCTGGGGCTCACCCCAGGGAGCTACGGCACCACTGCGGCGGTCGACGGGCTCAACGGCTCGCCGGTCACCTTCACTTCCACCGCGACCGTGGGAGCGCCGGCCGCACTCGCCTTCGACGTGCAGCCGACCAGCGCCGGAGTGGGACAGACGATCACCCCGGCGGTGCAGGTCTCGGTCCGGGACGCGCAGGGGCTGGTCGTCACCACGTCCACCAAGCTGATCAGCCTGTTCTCCTCGGTTAATGGGTCACTCGACGGCGTGGTCTCACTGCACGCGATCGCGGGTATCGCGACCTTCCCCGGGATCTCCATCGATCGGGCGGGTTCGGGCTTCACGCTTACGGCACACGCGTCGGGTCTGGACGATGCGATCAGCGATCCCTTCGACATCGGCCAGGCGGCCACCTCGACCGCGGTGGTCTCCTCTGATCTCTCGACCAATCCAGGAGACAACGTCACCTTCACGGCCACCGTGACCGCAACTCCGCCGGCGGCAGGCACACCGGGCGGCCAGGTGGGGTTCTTTGACGGCGCAACCCAGATCGGGACCAGCAACCTGAACGGAAGCGGTGTCGCTACTCTGTCGACGACCGGCCTCGCCAGCGGCAGCCACAGCATCACCGCGGCGTACCTCGGCTCGACGGATTTCGCCGGGAGTACGTCGAGTGCGATCACGCAGGTGGTGGCCGCGGCACCGTTGGCCGCAGACGATGCCTATCCGGTCAACGAGGACGCTAGCCTGAGCGTCGACGCAGGCTCGGGAGTGCTCCACAACGATACGCCCAGCAGCGGTGTGACGGCCGAGCTGGTGGCCGGACCGTCGAACCAGAGCAGCTTCACGCTGAACCCTGACGGGTCATTCGACTATACCCCCGTCGCGGACTTCAACGGAACCGATTCGTTCACCTACCGGACGAACGACGGCTCGCTCACCTCCAACACGGCCACCGTGACCATCACTGTCAACCCCGTGAACGATGCGCCCGCCTTCACCAAGGGCGCGGATCAGAGTGCCGGCCCTCTGAGTGGCCCCCAGTCCATCCCCGGCTGGGCCACCGCTCTGAGCCCCGGGCCCTCGAACGAGTCGGGCCAGATTCTTTCGTTCGAAACCTCGACCGACGGCGATGGCGCGTTCTTCACACTCCCGGCCGTCAGCTCGGCCGGTACTCTGACCTATACCCCGAGCCCGTTCCAGCTTATTACGGTCGCAGTCACGGTGACCGTCCGGGTGCACGACGATGGCGGGACCTCCAATGGCGGCGTGGACGCCAGCGATCCGCAGACCTTCACCATCACCATCGGGCCGTGAACCGTCCCTAGCGATGGCTCGGCAGTCGTTTCACCCTCGATTCAAGTCGCAGAGCCGTGTTCCCTTTCCGAACTCTTCCGCTTCTCGTCCTTCTCCCGACGCTGACCTGCCTCCTGAGCTGCGGCGGCGAGAACCTCGTCCTTCCGTCGGAAGGTGAGCCCGCCAACCTCGAGGTGTTTCAGGGAAATGGCCAGTCCGGCCGGGTGGGCTCCGCGCTCGCCCAGCCCGTAGGTGCCCGGGTGACCGACATGCAACAGCGGCCCGTGGCGGACGTGCCGGTGGTCCTCGTGCTTACCGGCGACAGCGCGGGCGCCGACGTCGTGCCGGATACCGCGGACACGGATGACGATGGCGTGGCGACCTTTCGCGTGGTCCTGGGCACCCATCTCGGGCCGGTCGCGGGTGAGGTCCGCGTGGTCACTCCCGGCCCCCAACGCGAGCTCACCGCGCCAGTGACCTTCACCGCGCTCTCGGCCGACGCGAATGCGCTGGCCGCGGTGTCCGGGGACGACCAGTCCGCGCCCGCCGGCGCTCCATTGAGTGATCCTCTCGTGGTCAGCGTCACCGATGCGTTCGGTAATCCGATCCCCGGCGTGTCGATCGCCTGGGTCGCAGATGGCGGCGGCAGCGTCAGCGCTTCCACCTCCGTGACCGGCGAAGACGGCCGCACCTCGATACGGCGAACCCTGGGACCCACGGCCGGGCTGCAGCAGACCATCGCCAGCGCGCCGGGCCTGGCCGGGTCACCGGTCACCTTCACCCATACCGCCACGGCGGGCCAGGCGGCGCGACTCGAGATCGTCTCGGGCGACCAGCAAATGGCGGTGGTGGGCACCCCCGTCCCGAACGATCCGATCGTCAGTCTGACGGATGCGGCCGGGAACCCTGTCATCGGGATGGCGATCACCTGGGTCATTGGCGATGGCGGCGGCAGCGTGGCGCCCGAGACCAGCACGACAGACGAGCAGGGGCACGCGACCACTCGATGGACCCTGGGCCCGGCGCCGGGGCGTAACACCGTGAGCGCAGTAGTGTCCAGCGTTGGAGTAGTGACTTTCAACGCCACCGCGATCGCGGGCACACCCCCGGGGATGAGACTCCTAACTCAGCCGCCGGCCAATGCATCACGGGGCGTGGTGTTCAGCCGCGATCCGATCGTTCAACTGGTGGATCCTTCGGGTGCGGATCTGCATCAGAGTGGGGTACCGGTGTCGGTCACCCTGGCCACCGGCAGCGGGACGCTGCACGGACCTCTCGCGAGCGCCACGGACGGGGAGGGTCGGGTGACCTTCCCTGGCCTCGATCTTCGCGGGATTCCGGGCAGGTACACCCTTGCCTTTTCGGCGCCGGGCTTCACCGGTGTGACGTCCGAGGCGATCGCGCTCTCGAAGGCCGGGACCACCACCAGCATCATCGCTGACACCCCCGATCCGTCGGAGGCCGGGGCTTTGGTTCAGGTGGCGTTCGCGGTTCAGTCCCCGGGCGACACTCCCGTCGGCAGCGTACAGGTGAAAGCCGAGGATGGCGCGAGCTGCACCGCGGCGGTCAGCGCCGGCGGATGCGCGCTCGCCCCGACCCGGCCGGGCACCCAGGTCCTCACGGCCTCCTATCTCGGGTCGGACGAGTTCGAGTCCAGCTCCGATACGGAGAGTCATACCGTGGCGGCGGCACCGCCGACGCCGAGCGCGACCGCTTCAACCGTGACGGCCTCGCCTTCCAGCATCCCGATCGGCGGTCAGAGCACGGTGACCGTGACGGTGAAGAGCAGTAACGGCGGGACCCTTGGAGGAGTCGGCGTAACGCTCTCCGTGTCCGGCTCCGGCAACACCGTGACCCCGACCAGCGGCGCCACCAACTCGAGCGGCATCGTTCAATTCAGGGTGAGCTCCACCGTCGCCGAAGACAAGACGCTCACGGCGGTGGCCGGCGGCGTCACCCTGAGCCAGCAGGCGACGGTGACTGTCACCCAGGCCGCCACGACCACCCGCATCACCGCCGATACGCCGGACCCGTCGACGGCGGGTGGCACCGTGTCCGTCCAATACAGCGTCACCAGTGCGTCTGGGACTCCCAGCGGCAGTGTGACGGTGACCGTCAGCGGGGGCGGCGAGTCGTGCAGCGGCAGCGTGGCGGACGGCACCTGCTCCCTCACTCTCACCGGCCTGGGAGATCGGACGCTGACCGCTACCTACGGCGGTGACGCCACATTCAGCGGGAGCTCGGGCACCGAGCCACATCGAGTGAACGAGCCTGCTCCCCTGTCCCTCCTGGTTGCGACTCAGCCCTCCAGCAATGCCCTTGCCGGTGTGCCCTTCGACCATCAACCGGTGGTGCAGTTGCGCCAGGGCAGCGCGAACCTGGCCCAGGCAGGTGTCGTGGTGAGTGCGGCGCTCGCCTCGGGTGGCGGAACACTCACCGGCCAGATCAGCGCCACCACCGGCGCCGACGGTCGTGCCGCGTTCGCCGATCTTGCAATCGCCGGATCCGAGGGCCAGCACACGTTGAGCTTCAGTGCCAGCGGATTCACCTCGGCGATCTCGAGGTCCATCGAGGTGACTCGGGCCGCCACTCAGACCAGGATCACGGCCGATGACCCCGATCCATCCACCGTGGGCACGCCGGTCACGGTGAGCTTCAGCGTGACCTCCAGCGCAGGCACGCCGACCGGAACGGTGTCGGTGAGCAGCGACGGCGGTGAGTCCTGCAACGGCAGCGTCGCCGACGGCGGGTGTGGCATGACGTTTTCAACCGCTGGCACCCGAACCCTTACTGCGACGTACGCGGGGGATGAGCGATTCGCCGGAAGCTCCTCGGCCAGCGCGAGCCACACTGTGCAGGCGCCGAATGCTCCGCCGGTCGCGGCGGGCGACGACGCCGCGACGGCCGAAGACGTCACCCTCACGGTTCCGGCGCCGGGCGTGCTGGGCAACGATAGCGACCCGGAGGGTGCGGACCTCGGGGCGGAGGTCGTCGGTGGACCGAGTCATGGCCAGCTGACGCTGAACGCGGATGGCTCCTTCATCTACGCGCCCTCACCGGACTTTTTCGGGGAGGACGCCTTCACCTATCGCGCGAGCGACGGGTTGCTCGTCTCGAACACGGCCACCGTGACCCTTACGGTCAATCCGGTCAACGACGCACCGAGCTTCACGGAAGGGCCGGACCAGAACGTGAGCCCGCTGGCCGGTGCCCAGTCGGTGAGCGGCTGGGCCACCGACCTGAGCGCCGGGCCGGCCAACGAGTCCGAGCAGGCCCTCTCGTTCGAGACCTCGACCGATGACGATGGCGCGTTCCTGATCACCCCATCTGTCAGCCTGGCCGGCACCCTGACCTACACGCCGAGTCCGCTCCAGCTCACCCCAGTCACCGTGACGGTGACAGTTCGAGTGCACGACGACGGCGGGACAGTGAACGGCGGAGTGGATGTCAGCGCACCCCAGACTTTCAGCATCTCGATCTCGCCATGAGGAGATTCGGTGCACAAACCTGCACTCTCAGAGGTGCGACCGCCGCCCCTTTGCGGTCGCGTGTCCTTCGGGTAAGCTACTTTGTACCCTTCAGCTCGATCACACTCGCTCCCCCGGTGTAAGTGGATTCCATCGGTCGTCTGATTCCGCCTCTGATCCTGCTCTCCGCCGCGGCGTGTGGCGGCGGCGATCTGGTGCTGCCCGACCAGGGCCAGCCCGCCAAGCTCGAGATGGTGCGCGGGGACGTGCAGACCGGGACCATTCTGGCCTCGCTCCCCGAATCGTTGGTTGTGCGGGTGACCGACCGGTTCGGAAACCCGGTGAACGGCATTCAGGTGACCTGGACTCCGGACGGAGGTGGCAGCGTGCGCCCGCCGACCTCCCTGACCGGATCCGATGGCCAGGCGTCGACTGATCGCGTCCTGGGGAGCGACCCCGGGACCTACCACACGGCCGCGACGGCCGCCGAGCTGCCCGATAGCGTCTTGACCTTCACCACGACGGCGGTGGCGGCCTCCCTCGCGCTGGAGTCGCAACCTTCACCCGCGGCGGAGTCGGGCGTGCCCCTGCAGCAACAGCCGGTCGTGCGGCTGGAAGACTTGGCGGGGAACTCTCTGGCAAGACCGGATGTCGCCGTCACGGTCCAGATCGCCACGGGGCAGGGCACCCTGTCGGGCACCACCACTCGCTCGACCGATGCCGATGGACGAGCGACCTTCACCGATCTGGCACTCGTGGGCGGGCCTGGGGCGCGGACGCTGATCTTCGCGGCTGACGGCTATGCCTCCGTCATCTCCTCACCCGTCGGTCTGGGCATCGGGCCGCCCGCTTCGATCGCGTTGGTCGGCGGCGATCAGCAGACCGCTCCCGCCGGTACCGCCGTCCCGGTTGCTCCCAGCGTGGTCGTGCGTGATGCGGCGGGAACGCCGGTGCCTGGGGTTCCGGTCCGATTCAGCGTCACCTCGGGCGGAGGGAGCGTGAGCGGGGGTGAGGCCACCACCGGCGCCGAGGGAACCACCGCGGTGGGCACTTGGACGCTGGGGGCGAACCCGGGGTCCAACACGCTGCGCGCGGAGGCCGATGCCCCGGGTGTGAGCGGAAACCCGGTGACCTTCACCGCGACCGGCGTCGCCGGGCCGGTGAGCGCGACCAGGAGCAGGCTGGAGCTGGCGCCTCGGACGATCGCCGCTTCCACGGGCGCCGATGTCAGCACCGTCACGGTCACGGCTCTCGACGGCGCCGGAAACCCGCTGGCAGGACTGGCGGTGACGCTCGCCGCCACCGGCGATGGCGTCACCCTGGGCCAGCCAGCCTCGTCCACCGATGCCTCCGGGGTGACCACCGGGACGATCAGTGCGAGCGGCGCGGGTGACCATGTGGTCTCGGCCACCGTGGCGGGCACGGCCATCTCCGCGACCGCGACGCTCTCTGTCACCGCCGGGCCGCCGCTGCCGGCCAACAGCTCGGCCAACGTGCCGAACGGCGTCGCGGGCACCCCCACGGTCATGACCGTGCGGCTGGTCGACGCGCTGGGCAACCCGGTGACCGGCGCGCGTGACCGGGTGGATGCGAGCGTGAGCGGCGCCAATCCCACGAAGCGTCTGGACGTCGGAGCCGGCGACGGGGGCAGCTACCAGGTTTCCTACACGCCCAAGGTGGCGGGGAGTGATCTGGTTCAGATCCTGGTGGACGGCACGGCCCTTCCCGGGTCGCCGTTCACCAGCGTCGTGGTGGCGGGCGCCGCGGATCCGGCGCACACCACCGCTGTCGTCCCCAAGGACGACAGCTTCCTGGCACCGGTGGGCATCGTGGTGCACGTCGCGGATTCCGAGGGGAACCCGGTGGGCCACGGCGGAGACCAGGTGCAGATCACGGTGCGCAACGTGGGGCCGCTCGGCGTGGTGGATCAGGGCGACGGGAGCTACACGGCCACGTTCAGTCCCCCCGGTCCGTCGACCTACACGATGGACATTTCGCTCAACGGTGTCGCGATCTCCGGCAGCCCATTCATCGTCAGAGTTCGACTGTTCCGCTGAGCCGCGTGGTCGCTTGACCCTCAGTTTCACGGGGGGTATCTTGCTCCCCCGCACGCCCTGGTGGTGAAACTGGTAGACACGCTATCTTGAGGGGGTAGTGCCGAAAGGCGTCGCGGTTCGAATCCGCGCCAGGGCATGAAATCGGGGGCGCACCGACGTGCGCCCCCGTTGTGCTGGCCCGCCACTGTAGCTCAGGGGTAGAGCACTCGATTCGTAATCGAGCGGTCGTCGGTTCAAATCCGACCAGTGGCTCTGCGACGTCTCGTCCGCTTACCTACTCCCGCCCGGCCCGCCCCAACCCCACCTCGAACGGCGCCCGCACCACCAGCCGATAGGAGTACTCCCACTTGGAGTTTCCCAACGCGATGCTGTTGAGGTCGTCGAACCGGTGGAACCGGAACTCGGTATCCAGGGTAACGGCCGACTCGATTGTGGTGCGCCGGGCGACGCCGTACTCCTGATAGCGCCGGCTCGAGCGGTAATAGGCGGGATCCGAGCCTTGAGACCCGTAGCTGTTGTCGCCTTCGTCGGACAGGAAATCCCGCCCCCACCATTGGATGGTGAAGAGCTCCGCCCAGCCACGCGGCGCAACCGACCCGCGGACGTAGGTGCCGTAGCCGTGGTCCGGCCGGCCCGCGGGGGGGAACGGATCGATGTTCCCGTGGCTCCCGAGACGGAAGACGGCGAGCTCGCTGGCGCCGGCCACCGGCAGGCCGCCGTGCAGGCGGACGCCGATGGCCGCGACTTGATTGTTGGTGACCGGCTCACCCGCGGTATAGAGCTGTCCCCCGTGGTGCAGCCCATGGCCCTGGAACTCGAGGCTGAGATACGACGTCGGCCGGGCGTGCAGCAGCAGCCCGTAATCGAAGACCTCCCGGCTGTTCCGGGTATTGAGGTGCTGCCAATCGATGAAGACCTCGCCCCCGACCTGACGGCGGTCCTCCCGCCACTGCATTCCGTACTCCACCGGTCGGGTGAACTCCAGGGTGCTGACCTCGAGCGGCTCGAGATATCCGTGGCGGTCCTCCGTCACCAGCGTTCCGAGCACCCCGAGCGAGGTCCGGGTGCGATAACGGAACCCGAGCAGTGGCCGCACTTCGTCGAGAAAGTCGCTGCGGCCGCTCCGATGATTGCCGTACGCCCCGAAGATGACCTCGGTGCGCGGGCCCAGGCCCGCGGAGAGGTAGGTCTGGAGCTGGGCGCCGAGGATGGTCTGCCCGGTGCGGTAGGGATTGAAGAACTCGGTGTTGTCGCCGTAGAAGATGGCGCCGCTCTTCCAGGCGAAGTCCTGCGCGCGAGCGAGCCGCGCGCCCGCCGTGAAGCACGCCATCACCAGCAGGGCGATCCGGATCGAACGCGTTCGGCTCGTCATGGTCCTGCGGGTTGAGAAGGAGATTCCAATCTAGCGGGCGGCGGCGCTGCCGCCAGCGCGGAGGCCGATCAGCGTCGGCTCATTGCCGTTCTATTCGAGGAAGGAGATGGAGCACCAGCGCGAGCAGGAGGGTGGCCCCCGCGGCCAGGACGAATCGTCCGAAGCCGACCGCGATACCGATGGCGGCGGTCGCCCAGATCGAGGCCGCCGTGGTGAGTCCTAGAATCTCCTCGTTGTCCTTGCCCTTCCGAATCACGCCGCTGCCCAGAAAGCCGATGCCGAGGGCCACGGCCTGGATCACCCGGATCGGATCGGCGCGAAGGCCATCCGGCCTGGTGGCCGCGTCGTTGAATTCCATGGTGCCGATGGCGGTGTACAGGGCCGCCGCCATGCAGACCAGCATGTGGGTGCGAAATCCGGCGGACTTGCCGGCGTGCTCCCGTTCCCATCCCACGACCGCCGCGAGCGCACCGGCCGCGAGGACACGGAGCAGGAGGAGGCCCTCGAGCTCGGCCGTGTTTCCCCAGTGCACGCCGTCGCGCCGCGCTAGGCGGCCGAAGCCCACCGGCGGCAGCCGCAATGCCCGCAGGAGATCGACTCGGTGGCCGCCGCGGCAGGCTCCGGCCGGGGGAGTGTCAGGGTAATCTGGAAGCCGCAATCGAGGCACTGCAGGGTCACGGTCATCGTCTCCTCCCAGAGGTCCAGCCTGAGAGATAGGCGATGGCGACCCGGTCCGCCGTGCGCCGCAACACAGACCCGGTCTTCTGTGTTTCAGGCCGGCCGGACCGCAGTCGGGCTAGTCGGCTCGTCCGGTGGTCAGCAGCCTGCGCAGGGGGTGCCGGTGATAGAGCGGCTGCAGTGCCAGGTAGCGCGCCATGACACTGGTTCCGGGCACCAGCAGCTCGTAGTGATCCAGCAGCTCGGCCGAGCGGCTGGTGGGCTCGGCCGTGGCGGTGGTCTGGAGAAAGTGAAACGCAAACGCGACCGCCTCGGCCTGATGCTCGGAGATGCTCTCGTGTCCGTAGCGGCGGGGGTCCTGGATCGGCGGCACGCCCTGCCAGAGGATCGCGAGCTGGCCCGGTGCGCGCGCCTGCCAGCGATGGGCCAGCTCGTGAGCGAAGGCGTGCCGCAACTGCGCCTCGCTGCCCATCCGCCCGGGGTCGAGCGAGAGAGAATCGCGGGAGGCGACGTACTCTCCGATGCGTCCCGCGCCGCGCCCGCGCTCGCCGATGAGACCCAGGGGCCGGACCGGCCGCCCGAACAGCGCATAGAGCGAGTCCGCGAAGGCGCCCTGGCCGAGCGCCTGCACCACGCGGCTCGCCGCCGCGCCGTCGTTCGGGCTCACCAGCGGCTGGTCCACCGTCCACTCGCGCGAGACCAGGCTGTCCAACCAGACCGGATGCCCGGCCACGTCGAGCAGAGGTCCCGGCGTCCGGGTCTCGAACACCGCTCCATCCATCCGCATCAGGTACACCATCCCGCCGTCGCGTTGGGTCGCATAGGCGAGGGAGACGGCCGGGGCGCGCCATTGCCGTCCCGCCGACCGGCGGACTGGACCGATCAGGAGGAAGGTGGTGCGGATGCGGTTGTCGATGGAATGGAAAACGACGCCGGTATCGGTCACTACCATCTGTCCTGCCAGCGGAGGCAGACCGCGGGGGGAGAGATAGCCGTCGATCACCGCTCCAGTGCCCAGCGTGGCTCGCCGGTCAGGAGCCGGTACCTCGGACGATCCAGGGTGAAGGGTGTCTCCGGGCGTGCGTCCGAGCGCGACGTAGCCGGACGGCATCCCGCTCAGCCCGGGCGTGGGTCCTCCCGTCGCGGCCGCGAGAGCGGCCGCGAGGACGACGAGCCCACGACCGAGGGCGGTCAACGCTGGGCGATGAGGCTCTGGTCGACCGCGGGAGGAGTCTCCGCCGCGCTCGCCGGGTTCGCCCAGGTGGAATGCACCAGCAACACAGTCAGGGCCACGATGAGAAAGAGCATCGTGCCAAGTACGGCGATTGCCGCGCGGCTGGAGAGGGGCGCGGTTGGAGCGGTCGAGCTGGTGGCGGCGGCGGCGGACATGTGGACCCTGGCGGCTCGGTTGAGGGTGAAAACGTCAGCCCGGGATGCGGAGGCGCATCCCGGCACGGAGTGAATAGCTGCGCGAAAGAGCATTGGCTCGGCGGATCGCCTGCACGGAAACGCGGTACCGCCGCGCGATCCCGGTCAGGGTCTCACCGCGGCGCACCCGGTGGAGCGCAAGCCGGGCGCCACGGTGTGCTCTCGGGCCGCCGACGGTGCCGGTGGCCTGCATGGCCAGTCGCGACGGGACGGCGACGGCCGGAATGACCAGACGGGTGCCCTTCGCCGCCCACATCGAATGGATCCGCGGGTTGGCCGAGCGGATCTCGCTGGCGGGCAGGTAATAGCGCGCAGCGACCGCGGTGAGCCGCACCCGGCGTGGGGCGACGTAGGAGAGGAAGTGCACCCGGGCCTTCGCCGGGAGGGCTGCGTAGCGGGCGGCCACCGTCGGGCCGGAGCCGGCCGGAAGCCGGATGACCATGCGGGAGTGCGGCGGTGTCGCCAGCCGGAGATACTGTGGGTTGAGCTCGTGGATCTCTGCCACGGACGTTTCGGCCAGCCGGGCGATCACATCGAGCCCTGTCGCATCGGTCACGACCAGCGAGTCATAGGCGAACGGGGTGCCCGACGCCGCGGTGAGCCCATAGCGACCGGGCTCCTTGGCGATCAGGGCGGCCGCGATCAGCTTGGGCACATAGTCCTGGGTCTCGGCGGCGAGCAGATCGGTCGACGCGAGCCGGAAGAAGGCGGCATCGCTGGTGACAAGATTGGCGTCGGCCGCCGCGTCCAGCTCGTCGCCGGTGGAGTCGGCCTCCACCAGGGTGCTGTCGTC
>JBJMOX010000117.1:0-5726 GCA_045803515.1 Gemmatimonadales bacterium | reverse complement strand
CATCGGCATCGCCCGGGCGCTCGGCGGCGACGACGGGTTGACCCAGACCGGGTTCGCGGTGGGGACACCGGCCTATATGAGTCCGGAGCAGGCGGCGGGGGACAAAACGCTCGACGCTCGGACCGACGTCTACTCGCTGGCGTCGGTGCTCTACGAGATGCTCGTCGGCGAGGCGCCGTACACCGGTCCTACCGCCCAAGCGATCCTGGCCAAGCGCCTCTCGGAGCCGGCGCCGGGAGTACGGGCAGTGCGGCCCAACGTTCCGCTCGCCGTCGATGGGGCCATCCGGAAGGCGCTCGCGCCGGTGGCGGCGGACCGGTTCGCGACCGCGGCGCAGTTCGCCCAGGCGCTGCACGCCACGGCGTCCGGCATGACCACCGCCGCCGCTCCGGCGACGTCGCCCACCGTCGTCGCCGAGCCCGCGCGGACCGCCGCACCGCCGCGGCGCCGTCGGCAGATCCCGGTGGCGGCCGTCGCCCTCACCGCCGGCCTTCTCATCGGCGGTGGACTGCTCTTCGCCTGGCGGCGCACCGGGGCGGGTGCCGAGATCCCGGCCGGAACCCGCGTGGTCGCCGTACTCCCATTCGACAACCTGGGCGACTCGACCGACGCCTACTTCGCCGACGGCGTGAGTGACGAGGTGCGCACCAGGCTCGGCAAGGTTGCGGGCCTCGAGGTGATCGCCCGCGGCAGCTCGCTCGAGTACCGGCACACCGCCAAGCGGCCGAGCGAGATCGCGCACGAGTTGGGCGCCGACTACCTGCTGACCGGGACCGTCCGCTGGGAGAAGGCGGGTGGCGCGAGCCGGGTGCGGGTGACGCCCGAGCTGGTGGACGCGCGGCCCGGCCAGGCGGCCCGCTCGCGATGGGGCGAGCAGTTCGACGCGTCGATGACCGACGTCTTCCAAGTTCAGGGTGACATCGCTACCAAGGTGGCTGACGCGCTCGGCCTGGCGCTCGCCGACAGCACCCAGCGCGAGCTCACGGCCAAGCCGACTGAGAACTTGGCCGCGTACGATGAGTACCTGAAAGGCGAGGCGGCGTCGCAGGCGATGAGCGTGCTTGATCCCCCGAGCCTGCGACGGGCGATCGGCTTCTACGAGCGCGCGGTCGCGCTCGATTCTCTGTACGCGACGGCCTGGGCGCGGCTCTCCCACGCCCGAACGCGTCTCTATGGAAATGGCGTGCCGGACCCGGCGCTCGGCGAGCAGGCGCGGCTCGCGGCGGAGCGCGCGCGCCGGATCAAGGTGAACGATCCTCTAGTCTACCGGGCCCTTGGCGTGTACTACGCGGCTGTCAGGATCGACTTCGATCGCGCGCTTGCGGAGTATGAGCAGGGAGTGCGGCTCGCCCCCGACAACGTCTCTATGCTCGCGGCGCTCGCTTCAATCGAGCCGAGTCTCGGCCGCTGGGACAGCGCGGCGACCCGGCTCGCGCGCGCCGCCTTGCTGGATCCACGCTCCGTGAGCATTGCCTCCCAACTCGCCGATCTGCGGACGATGCTTCGGCAGTACGCCGCGGCCGACTCAGCCGCCGATCGGGCGCTCGCGCTCGCTCCGACCAATCTGCGGAGCCCGTGGCAGAAGGTGGTGAACACGCTGGCCCAAGGCCATCTCGACAGCGCCCGGGCGGTGATTCGCGCCTCCGCGCGACAGATCGAACCCGCGGCGCTCTTCAGCTATTTCGCTAACTACCAGGATCTGTACTGGGTGCTGGACGACCAGGCGCAACGGCAGGTGCTCGCCTTGCCACCGAGCGCGTTCGACGACGACCGGGCGACTTGGGCGATCGTTCGGACCCACCTCTACTACCTCCGGGGTGACCGTGCCCGGACGGCCGTCTACGCCGACTCGGCCCGGATCGCGTTTGCGGAGCAGAGCCGGGCAGCGCCCGAGGACGCGCAACGCCACTCGTTGCTCGGGGTCGCCTTGGCCTATCTGGGACGGAAGGCGGAGGCGGTGCGGGAGGGGCAGCAAGGGGTGGAGCTGCAGCCGATCAGCAAGGACGCCCTTAGCGGTCCCTACTTCCAGCTCCAGCTCGCGCGGATCTACGTGCTGGTCGGCGAGCCGGACAGGGCGCTCGACCAGCTGGAGCCGCTGCTCCGGATCCCGTACTATCTCTCGCCCGGCTGGCTCCGGATCGATCCCACCTTCGATCCGCTGCGGAACAACCCGCGGTTCCGGAAGCTGGTGGAGGGAACGGCGTAACACTCCCGCAAAGTCTTGCAAGCATCCCGGTCAGTCGCGGTCGTACTCGTCGTGGCGGCGGAACCAGAGCCCCGTCTCGTTCCGTCCTCGTGGCGCGCGGTCGAGCCACTGGTACATCCCCCAGAGAGCGTCCAGCCCCCGCGCGTACGCCGAGTAGGTGTGGTAGACGACGCCGTCCTCGAGCGCGAACGCGCTCATGCCCGGCAGCTCGCGCGCGTAGGTCGCGGCGTCCGTGCCAAGACCCGCTGCGATCCTCGCGACGGGGGCGGCGTCCAGCATCGGGCGCACGTCCATCGACCGGTAGTTGTACTCGACGACTCCGGCGCGCTGCTGCTCCTCGGTAATCGACGTGCTGAAGTCGTAGTTGAAGTCGCCCCCGAACGACGACGCCCACGGGAAGCCCCACCCCATTCGCTGCTTGTACGCCTGCAACTTCGCGAGTGGGGCCCGCGAGACCGCGCAGAGCGTGACATCGTGATTCGCGAGGTGGACCACGGAGCCGTTGAAGCCGTCCGCGATCGCCGAGCAGGCTGGACACCCGGCCGTGTAGTCGGGCCCGAACATGAAATGATAGATGAGGAGCTGCGAGCGCCCTCGGAAGAGACCGGCGAGGGACACCGGACCCTCGTCGGCCTCGAAGTGGTATTCCTTGTCGATGCGCACCCAGGGCAACTCCTGCCGCCGCCGCGCCAACTCATCGCTCTGCCGGGTCAGCTCCTTCTCGGCCTCGAGCAGCTCGCGGCGAGCCGCGAGCCACTGTGCACGGGTGCCGGTCTTGTGATCGGTCATTGTTTCACTCCGTCTCCGCACGATCGAAAGCTCGAACCCCACGCTCGACCTGCGAAGCCCAGGTCTGGGACGTCGAAGCGTCGCCGTATTCGTCGTGCCAGTTCCACCACTTGTACGGAGGAGTCTGCGGGTAGCCTTCCGGCGAGTCCTCCCACTCCTCCTGGCGCCCGAGCGCCGTCAGGTCGAGGTAGCTCCAGGTGCTCCCCATCGCCTCGTCGCCGCGGTTGTTGATGAAGTAGGTGCGGAACACGGTGTCGTCGTCGCGGATGAACGCGTTGGTGCCGTGCCACTCGTCCACTCCGAAGTCGGCGTCGAAGCTGTCTGTGATCGTGTACCACGGTATCTCCCAGCCCATCCGCGCCTTCACTCTCTCGATGTCCGCCTGCGGCGCGCGCGAGACGAACACCAGAGTGGTGTCCCGAGCGTTCAGATGGGCGACGTGGGCAACCTGGTCGGCCACCATGGAGCAGCCGCGGCAGGCATGCTCCGGCCAGCCGTATACGCCCGGCTCGAAGAAGGCGCGGTAGACAATCAGCTGACGGCGGCCGTGGAACAGGCCGAGCAGGCTCGCCTTGCCCTCGGGCCCGTCGAACTCGTACTCCTTCTCCACGGCCAGCCACGGCATCCGCCGACGCTGGGCGGCCAAGGCGTCACGGGCGCGGGTCAACTCCTTCTCTTTCACCAGCAGTTGCTGGCGCGCCGCCTCCCACTCCTCCGGCGACACGATCGGGGGTGTGTTCATGTCGGACTCCTATCGCGTGTGGATTGTCGTTACAACGGCATGGCCGTGACCCGCGCACCGATGACGTCTCACATCGGTGGCGTGAGTCCCGGAACCATTGACGGGGCGATGACGATCAGGATGCCAAGTCCGACGATCGCCACCCCCAGGGGCACGTCGAGGGCGGCTCTCGGCGGCAGGAGCTTCTGGGCGAGGACCAGCACGGTGATCACGGACATCCAGGTGACGCTCATGACGCCCAGCGCCACCAGCATCAGCATCAGGCCGATACTCGAGCCGAGGCAGTGGAGCCCGAACCCGAACCCCGAATGGACGCTCTCGCGGCAGCGCCGCCGGCAGTCCCGCTTGAGCCGCGTGAGCTCGTAGACGCCTGCCGTGATCACGAGCGCGCCGGCGGCCGAAGTCCCGTGCGGCCGGTACACCGCATACACGGCGATGCCGACGAGTGTCCAGACGGCGAGGTACGACCCGACGAAGAGCAGCACGGCGCGCACCGGACCGTTGGTGTGGGCACGTCTGATGACTGCCGGGGCCGCGCCCGGCAGCATCATCGCCGCCATCATCGTCACCCAGAGGAGGACGAAGAACGCGAACGAGCCGAGCCGGGTCGCGACGCCCATGTCCATCCCGTGCATCTGCCGGACCGCGACGACCCAGGATGCGGCGGCGAGCCCGAGCGTCGCCGTCAGGGCGACTGCCGTCACGGTCTCGATGCGTCTGTCGATCCGGTCGGTGGTCTGCCGCTGATTGGTCCTGATGGCCATATGTCTGGTGCTCCTCCAGCTTAGCGCTCAGCGGCGCCCCTTGCAGCTCGACCGTGGATGCTTGCGACTGGCGCACTGACCCCCGCGCAGCAATATTCTACCAGTCGGTTGAACATATTATTCCACCATTCGGTTGAATGCAAGCCCATGCTCCGGACCACTGAGCCACAGTTGGATCAGGTCTACGGCGCGATCGCCGACCCGACCCGCCGCGCCATCCTCGCCGTCCTCGCCGGCGGCGATACGGCGGTCGGCACCCTGGCCGACCGCTTCCCCATGTCGCTCAACGGAGTCTCCAAGCACGTCAAGGTCCTGGAGCGCGCGGGGCTCGTCGAGCGCGCCATCCACGGCCGCGAGCACCGGCTCACGCTCAATCCCGCGCCGCTGAAGGAGGCGGCGCGCTGGCTGGAGCATTATCGTGCGTTCTGGGAGACGCGACTGGACGGGCTGGAGGCGTTCCTCAGGAAGCAACAGCGGGCGACCACGTCGGGGCGGGCGCGACCGACGCGAAAGACGGGAAAGGGCGGCACATGACCGGGATGGGCGATACGGGGGAGGTGCTGGTGGTGCGGCGGCAAATCCCGTTTCCGCGCGAGCAGGTGTTCGCCGCCTGGCTCGACCCAGCCAGCCTGGCGCAGTGGATGCGCCCGGACGGTGGTCCGAGAGCGACGGTCGAAGTCGATCCGCGGGTCGGCGGCAAGTTTCGGATCGTGATGCATTCGGACTGCGTGGGGCAGGACCACGAGCATCGGGGAGAGTACCTGGCCATCGAGCCGCCCTCGCGGCTCTCGTTCACCTGGATCTCGCAACACACCGACCTCCTGCCCACGGTGGTCACCATCGAGTTTCTGGCACGAAGCTCCGGCACCGAGCTCGTCCTGACGCATCGGCGGCTCCCGCAGGCACGCGTCGAGGCACACCGGCAAGGGTGGACCAGCATCGTCCGGCTGCTGGAAGAGGTGTTGGCGTCGGGGCGGAGCTCCGCTGCACCTGCCGAGCAGTAGCGCCGCCCCCGCCGCCGCTACGACCCCTGCCGCTCGCGCGTGGCCGATGCGGTGACGTCCGCGCCGACCGAGCCGGCCGTCTGCGTGGCCAGCGCCAAGTGCTGCTGCACCGTCGGCAGCAGGCTCGAGGCCAACTGCTTCAGCGAGGCCACCCGCCCCTCCTTGGCTTCCTCCTGGAACAGGCGCACCGCGTCGCCATGCTCATTCACCATCTCGGCCAT
>JBJMOX010000116.1:0-6737 GCA_045803515.1 Gemmatimonadales bacterium | reverse complement strand
CCGCTCAGGGCGTACACTCGACTCCCGGTCTCGGCATCGACGATGGCTCCGGCCAGCGCGAACGGACTCACCGGGTCCAGATTCTCGATCGCGAACAGCCGTTCCAGGTGGTCCCGTCGCCGGGACGGCGTCGTGCTCAGGGCGTTGCCCAGCCAACGCGGATGGGCGGGGTCGAAGCCGAGGTCCTCGTAGGTCGCCGTGTTCCCGTCGGCGTCGGTGGCGGTCAGCGTGAGTGTGAGCAGCGCGGTGCGGGGTTGCTTCGCCTCCGTCAGCCCGGTGGGAAGCGTGGCCGGAAAGGCGTTGGCCGCGTCGTCTTCGTCGCGCCACTCGGTCGGGCCGCGCTTGACGAAGAGCACCGGCGTGGTGTCCTGGATCACCCGCACGATGCTGCCGCCCGGCGCGGTCGCCAGGGTCCGCGCCGTGGCCTGCACCGGCACCAGAGTGGCCACCACCTGCCCGTTGCCGGCGCTTCCGGGGAAGCGCGCCACGAAGCGGGTGGCCGGCGTGGCGCCGGCGGGGTTGATCACATTGGCCGTCGCCGCCGCGATCCCGTCGTCATCGTCACCCGCGGCGACGAAGACCCGGGAGATGTATAGCCGCGAGCCACCGTTGTTGAAGTAGGCGGCGACGGCATGCCCCAGATGGTTCACCACGGGCTGGCCGCCCAGGTTCAGCGAGTCGAGACTGCCGTAGATCCGCTCGAAATCGCCCATACTGGTGATCAACTCTCCCAACTCGTTCGGCGGGCCCCGCCGCGCCGGCCCGACGAACGCCGTCGTGCTGGTACTCACTCCCTCGATGGACTTGGCCCGGAAGCTGGTTTCCTCGACATAGACTCCCGGCGCGAGGTATTCGGGCATGGTCGGGTCTCCTTCTGCAGCGCGCGACTGCGGCTATCGGATGGGTCCGCGAGGCGGACCGGCTATACCACCAATACCTGCGTCCGGCCTGAGGCGAGCATGACGTTCACCTGCTTGCTGGCGGCCAATGCATCCATGGTCTCGGGATCCGGGGGAACGGCCGGGTTCGGATTCGGGATCACCGCCACACGAGCCTCGATCTGGTTCACGATGACGGCGCCGGGTGCCTCGCTCCAGGTCGTCACCGGGATCCCCGGCACGGCCACCAGCGCCTCCCCTCGATCGTCCGAAAGGCCCCTGGCCAGGACCGTCCCGTCCGACGCGAGCGCCACTCGGAGCAGAGCGCCCCCGAGGCGGCTCGCCGGCGTGGCCCCCGTGACCGTCAGTCGGAGCACCGCCCACCCGCTCGCGAGCGACGCGGCGGGGGCCAGATAGAGAGGCACCGCGATCGGGCGGAACAGTGAGGCGGGCTGGTCCGCTGCCCCGGGATCGGGATTCCGCGGCAGCGCGATCGTCACCCGCCGAGCCAGGTAGCTGCCCGCCGGGTCTCGCACCCCGATCGTGAGCGCGACGCTGCCCAGCGCCGGGGTTGCCGGCGGCGCGATGAACGCGCCGGGGTGCGACTCCAGCCCGGGCGCTTCGGCCAGGACCCAGTGGCCGCTGGCGTTGCGGATCCAGCGCGTGCCGGGCGCCTCGAGCACCAGTGGCCGCTGCAGCATGGCGCCGGTGACGCCGTCGACGAAGCGCAGCGCCGCCAAGACCCGACGATCGACCGACTCGGCGATCACGCGCTTCCCGCCGGAGCCTGGTGGATGAGCCGCCGGGCCGCGACCGGTCGCGCATCGGGCTCGACCGCGCCGTCGATCCGGATCACCCGCGCGATGTAGGACACGCTGAGCCGGTAGGATGGATCCAGCGCGTCCCAGATCCGCATGATGTCCTCGGTGGACAGCTCCGCCGGGATGACCTGGACGTAGTCGGTCGACTCCCAGTCGGCTTCGGGCGAGAGGGACGACAGCTCGAGCAAGGGCCGCTGCTGGAGCTGCTGCATCGCCCACGCCAGCGTGGTGTGTTCGGCGAGCGGCTTGTCGGCCCAGGCGCTGAGCAGAAAGTGGAGGTCGACCGAGAGCGGGACCTGGGTGCCGCCCGGCCCCTGCCGGGGGGCGTTGCGCAGGTGCTCGTTCATGGTGATGCGATAGAGGTAGAGCGTCAGCGCGGTCCCGAAGTCCTCGTTGGTCGCCAGCTCGCCGCTGGACACCAGCCGGAAGTCACAGGGGAAGTCCTGCTTCAACGACGCGGGATACACGTTGGCCAGGTACGTCATGAGCGACTGGCCCACCGAGTGCACCGCCAGAGTGTTGCTCATGCGACGCTCTCCCGGATCAGTCGCCTCACCGCCTCGCGGAGCGCCGATGTCGAGATCCCGCCCAGGGGGACCCGCTCGGGCCGGAGCTCCCAGACGAAGGCTTCTCGGCCGTCGTTGGCCAGCAGCAGCACCTTGAGGCCCGGCGCGGCCCACAGCAGCTCGCAGCACGAAGCCGTGAGGTCCCCGCCGTTCTGCTCCAGGATGACGACGTCCGGCTCCAGCCGCCTGGCCAGCTCCGGCAGCGACTCCCGCTCATCGGCCTCGAAGAGCTCCCAATCCGGATCCACCCCAAGTGCGCTCCGGACGATGGAAGCGAGGATGGGACGGGAGATCGCGACGAGAATACGGGCTCGATCCAATGGGAGCTTCTGGGCTTGGCCAGCGCTTAGAATCGTGCCGGTGGCCGACCCCGGACAATGAGCCATGAGGCTCAATTCGGATTCATCTGAGGGATCGGACTGAGCGTGGATCCGCGGGCGAGCGAAACCGGATGTGGATCTAGCCCGGGGATCCAGACCAGGATGGACCTAGTGGGCCGGAAGCTGCGGACTCACCCGTCCAGCCGGGCCAGTGGCTGGATACTGCTGCTCGGCGTGAGATCGTTGAAGGAGAGCACCCGCACCAGCGGGTGCTGGGCAGCGAGGAGGCGCCGCAGGGGCGACCGGATGTCTACCGACGTGAGGACCGCGGGCAGCTCGGCACCGGGATGGCGCCCGAGCTCCTGTCTGAGCTCCCGCAGCAGCGGGATCACGGTGCGTGCGTCACAGATCCCGGCCCCGTTCCCCCCCGCTCGAAGCCGTCCGCGCAGATCTGCCTCGAGTCTCGGGCTCAGCAGGAACACCCCCAGGGTACCCGAGCCTCGACCCTGCTGGTAGCTGAGGTAGTCCTTGAGGGAGGAGCGGACGTATTCGACCAGCGGGGCGATAGCGTCCGTGGTCCATGCCAGGGCGCCGTGCATCTCATTGTCGTCGAGACACAACGGCGCAGGCGGCAGGAGCTCATACTCGAGCAGCCGCTCGAGGATCTGCGGGAGCGTGGCAACGGATACCCCTTCGGCCAGGAGACCGCGCAGCACCGCGGCGATCCGCTGCTCCGGAAATCGGGCCCGGGCCAGCTCCAGGAGCTTGGGATAGAGTTGCTCCAGGCGATCGAAGGTCTGCTGCACCCACGCCAGATCGCAGAACTCCGCGGCTGCCTCGCGCAGGCAGGCCGCCAGATGCAGTCCGAGGAACTCGGCCGCGTCCCACGAGACGTCCGGGCCGGCCATGGCGCCCGCGGGATCGACTGCCCAGGCGCCGGTCCAGCCGGCGACGGGACTGATCCAGGGGATGGTCTCCCCGGCCTCCACGCCGGGCCGAGGGGTTCGGGTGAACCGGCGGTCTTCAGGAATGTCGCTGGTGGCTCGCACCAGGCCGTTGATCGCAATCTCGTAGGCGCGGGGCGCCAACGCCGGGACGATCTGCCGCTTCGGCAAGGGAAAGGTGATGCCCAGCTCGGCCGAGAGCCCTTCCAGCACCAGACCGACGACGCCGGCGAACCGTTCCCCCGAGACGTCGACCTCGAGATCGCTCCCGATATGTACCGCGATCTCCGAGGGAAACAGCTCGCTCGCCGCCGCCTCCACCACGGTCGAGTCCTCGCTCGGCGCGGTGAGCCGCCCCAGCAACGCGGTGACTCCGGCGTGGTCCACCAGAGGGATGCGTCGGGCGACCAGGTCGCGAAGCGCATCCGACTGCAGCCGTCCCCGCCGTCCCGTCGAGCGCTCGGCCGGTTCATCTCCCAGCCAGCGCCGCGCGGCGTCACGGGACCAGAGGAGCCCGGGATCGTCCCACACGACTTCCTCGACCGCCCGAGCCACCCGTGCCGCCGGCGACAGCAGGCCCTCGGCGGTCGGACCGGCGAGCCCGGTGCGCCCCAGGCGGCCTGCCACCGGGTGCTCGGCCCACCACTGCTCGAAGCTCTGGTCCCAGCGTCCCAGGAAGCGCGGCCGGCCGCCGGCCGAGATCGCGAATTCTTCCGCCAGGAGTCGGTCCGATTCCACGACCTTCACCGCTGGAACCGGGAGACCCAGAGCTTCCGCGGCCCGCTGCAGCGCCCGTGCAGCCAGATTGGCGAGCTCGGGCTCGGGGGACGACGCGAGACCTCCCGGTCCCGTGAGAATCTCGAACCCTGCCTCCTTGGGGCCACCGAAGGCCGCCCACTGCGCGGCGGTGAACTCCAACGCCAGGCGCGCTGGCCCAGGAGGAGAGATGGGGGGCGGCGCGGCCGCGGGGTCGGTCATACGCGAGGCACCCCGGCCGCTTCGGTGGGTGCCAGCACGGCGAGCTCGGGAAACTCCAGCTCGGCGATCGCGCGCAGATGGGGACGGAGGCGGGCGTCGCTCAGGACCAGCGCCCGAGCCGGTCTCAGCGCCAGCTCCTCCCGCAGCGCCGTCAGGACCTGCTGAACCTGCTGCGGCTCCATCGCGCAATAGCGCCACTCCCCCAGCATCTCGACCCGTCCTGCCTCCGCCATCAACTGCTCCACCCTCGGCGGGGTATCGGCGGCCGGCAGCCGGCCCTCCGGGTCCAGCAGAGGACGGAGCAGGTCGGGGATGATTGCCGAGCGGACGGCCTCGACGACGGCGCCAAGCGCCGTACCCGGCGCGGCCTCGGACACGGTGCGTGCGATGGAGCTCAGGTTGGAGACCGGAACTCGCTCGTGCAGCAGCGACCGGAGCACAGCGGTGAGACGTCCGAGATTCACCGGGGTCCCGCTGGTGTCGGCCCCCAGCTGGTCGACCAACCTGGCAACCTCGTCCACGCTGAGCAGGTCAGCGGCCCGTTCGGTCAGCACTGTCGCGAGACAGCCAACGATCACCCCGCGCGGGTCCCAGACGACTGCCGGGGGGCTCTGGATCGAGGTGAGGTCGGCCTCCGTGAGCCAGTATCCTTCGGCCTCCGGTTCCCATGGCAGCCGCGCCGACTGCGGGGTGACTCCGCCGGCAGACTGGTCCGGCGTACCGGCGGCCAGATACTCTGCCTCCAGCTTCGTCTGGAAGCAGGGGATCTCCCGGATGAGAATCACCACCACCCCGGGTCCGAACTCGCTGTTGGGCCGGACTCGTACCGGTGGGACGTCGAAGCCGATCCGCTCCCGCAGCTTGGCGCGAAGGGCCGGGAGCATCTGGTGAACCAGAACCTGGCCCTCCACCGAGCCTCCCACCCAGCGCTCGAGATTCGTCGCCACCTCGACGGTGATGGGCGGCGGCTCCTCCGGAGACCCCACCCGGGCCCAGGACCGGCGGAAGCGAATGCGATCGCTCAGCTGGGTAGCCCGTCTGTTCCCGGGATCCTCCTGCAGCACCAGGGCCGCCAGGGTCTCCGCCTGGGGCCACTCCGCGATGTCGAGAAGCGCCTCGGCGCATCGCAGCCGCCACGCCGTGAGATCCTGGGCTCGCCGTGCGCGCAGCTCCGGGTCCCCCTGCTCGAGCCGGGCACAAGCCTGGGCCAGGTACCCGATTGCCTCCCGTCGCCGGTTCTCGTCCATCGCCTGGGTGATGACGGGTGTTCCTTGCCGCCGCGTATCCTGGACCGCCGGAATGGCCGATTCGGCGGACGATGTCTGATGAGCCAGCAGCCGGAGCCGCTCCAGCGTGCTCAGCTCCAGGCCCGGAGCAGGGGTCGGCGGCGATGACGGAGGCGTAGGCCGCGCCGCCGCAGACGAAAGATGATGCTCACCGGTGATCCGCTCACTTTCGGTCCGCTCCGCGGTAGGGACGCGGTGATCCAGCGCGCGACTGGTATTGGCCAGTCGCCAGAGCACCTCGAACAGCTGGGCGCACAGTTCGGGCGGGCCACCATAGAGTCGGTCCAGGAGCCGAAGGACTCGTTCCTGCGACAGGTCGTCGAGCCCGTCCAGCACGTGCCGGTGGAGCGCGTTCGCGAACCGCCCGTCGGCCACGGGGAGGTCCTTGGCGCGGGTAAACTGTTCCTCCGCGTCCGCCTCTCTCCCTTCGGCCCAAAGCCGGCCCCCCAGCCAGATCGCCAGCTCGGCGCTGTCGGGGAAGGTGGCGACCGCGAGATCCAGCATGGCCCGTTGCCGCTCGGGCGGGAGCCGGTCAAGAACGTTCGACTCGAGGTACGCCTCGACCGAGATGGTGTCCACGGTGGTCCATGCCGCCAGCGCCCGCAGGCCGGGCTCGTACTCGCCCAGCTTGAGCGTCGTTTCGGTCAGCCGGCGATGGGCTTCCGGATTCTTCGGCTGGAGCTGCACCGCTTGCTGGAACGCGGCTTTGGCGGAGGACGGGCGGTCGAAATCGGCCCATACCTCGCCGATCTTGAGGTGGACACCGGGGTCCGACGAGCTGACCTCGATCTGTCGCTGAAGTGTACGAGCTCCCTCATCCTCATTCTGGGCCAGCATCACCTTCATCTGTTCCAGCAGGCTCTCGGTCACTCCGGTCTCGACCGAGACCAGGCGAAATCCGGTCTCTGCCTCCTTGAGATTCTTGAGCGCCGGATCGTACATCT
>JBJMOX010000115.1:0-5608 GCA_045803515.1 Gemmatimonadales bacterium | reverse complement strand
TGTCGCGCGCCGTCCGCACGCCGACCAGCGCATCCCCGGCCTCACCCAGCGCGACCAGCACCGTCTGCTCGTACGCCGCCCGCGCCTGCTCCGCGCGGGCCCGCGCCGCGCCGGCCTGGTTCGACAGGAATCCGCCGGTGAAGATCGGTACCGAGATCGCTCCCTGGAGCTGGTAGACCTCGCGGCTCGAGTCGAAGAGATTCGAGGTGCCGGTCGCCTGGGTACCGTAGGAGCCCGTGACGGAGATGGTCGGGAGCCGGGCAGCCTGGGCCGCGCCGATCCGCGCCGTGGCCGCCGCGTAGTTGCGCTCCGCCTCCTGCACGTCCGGCCGCCGCGCCACCAGCGTGGCGGGGATCGAATCCGGCACCGTGAGCGCGCTGACCGCCTGCACCAGCGAGCCGCCCCGCGGCACCGATGTCGGAGCTTCGCCCAGCAGCACGCTGAGCTGATGCTCGCGCTGGGCCCGGTCCCGCTCCGCCACCGCCAGTGCCGAGGCCGCCACCGCGACCTGCGCCTCGAACTGCCGCACGTCCAGCTCCGAGATCACCCCCTGATCGAACCGCCGCTGCGCCAGCTTGAGCACCTCCTGGCGGGAGGCGAGCGTGCGGGCGGCGATGGCCCGCTCCTCATCCAGCTGCAGCAGCTGGAGGTAGCCGCTCGCCACGTCGCTTACCAGGGTCAGCAGCACCGCGCGCTGGCTCGCCTCCTGGGCCGAGAGATCGGCCCGGGCGGCCTGGAGGCCCCGCCGGATCCGGCCCCAGAAGTCGAGCTCCCAGGCGAGATCGCCGGTCACCCGGATCGCGTCGAAGCGCGAGGGCGGAAACGATCCGAACACCGACTGGTTGGTGCTGGCGCTCCCGTTGACGGTGACCGTAGGGAAGAGCGGCGACCGCGCCACCCCGACCAGCGCGCGGAACTCCCGGATCCGGGCCACCGCGCCCTGGACCTCGCGGTTCTGCCGCACGGCGGTCTCGACCAGGTGCACCAGGGTGGAGTCGCGAAAGAGATCCAGCCATGCCGCTCCCACGCCGCTGTCGGCCGGAAGCCGGAGCGGGACGAACCCGGCGGTATCGGTCACGCCGCTGTCCGCCGAGCGGGCCGCCGCGAGAGAGTCGAAGAATCGCCGGGTCGTGGTGTCCGGGCCGCCGCCGCCCACCCGCGACGCCGCGGGCACGGGCGGCTCGGGCCGATAGCTCGGGCCGACGGCGCAGGCGCCGAGCAGCACGCCTGCGAGCGCCGCTGCCGCGAGCGTCCCGAGCCCCCCGCTCACGGATGCTGCTCCGCGGTCACTGCCGGGGCCGGAGCCGCCGCCCGCCCTCGGCGGCCCGCACGCTCGGCGAGACCGCGGATCACGCTGAAGAAGAGCGGAATGAAGAAGATGCCGATCGAGGTGGCGAAGAGCATCCCCGCGAAGACACCGGTACCGAGCGAGTGACGGCTCGCGGCCCCCGCGCCGCCCGCCACCACCAGCGGCGACACGCCGAGGATGAAGGCGAACGAGGTCATGAGAATCGGCCTGAGGCGCTCTCGGGCCGCCTCCACGGCCGCCTCCCTGATCGAGCGCTCCTGCCGGTTGCGGATCGAGTTGGCGAACTCCACGATCAGGATCGCATTCTTCGCCGCCAGCCCCACCACCGTGATGAGCCCGACCTGGAAATAGATGTCGCTCGGATTCCCCCGGAGCCAGATGCCCAGCAGCGCGCCCAGGGCCCCAAAGGGAACGCCGAGCAGCACGGCGAACGGAATGGTCCAGCTCTCGTACTGCGCGGCGAGCACCAGGAAGACGATGATCAGCCCCAGTACGAACACCAGGCCGGCCTGCCCGGTCGCCGCCCGCTCCTGGTAGGACTGCCCCGAGTAGCCGATCCCGATGCCCTGGCCGGCGAACTCCCGCGCCACCAGGTCGTCGATCTCGTTCAGGACCTCGCCGGAGCTCCGGCCCGGCTTGGGCGTGCCGGTGATCAGTGAGGAGCCGAAGCCGTTGAAGCGCAACATCTGGGTCGGCCCGCTGCGGAACTCGATCCGCGTAAGCGCCGAAATCGGCACCATGTCGCCGTCCCGTCCCCGCACGTACAGCCGCCCGATGTCCTCCGGCCGCTGGCGGAACGGGGCCTGCGCCTCGGCCTGCACCCGGTAGGTCCGGCCGTAGAGGTTGAAGTCGTTGATGTAGAGCGTGGAGAGGAGCGTCTGCAGGGTGCCGAACAGGTCGGTCAGGCTCACACCCCTCGACTTGGCCGCGGCGCGGTCCACGTCCACGTACACCTGCGGTACGTTGGCCCGGAAGTTGGTGTTGAGCGCCTGCACGGCCGGCAGCTTGTTGGCATCCGCCACGAACGCCTGGACCTGCTGGGCGAAGTCCCGGACGTCCTTGCCCGCCCGGTTCTGCAGGTTGATCTCGACCCCTGAGGTGGCGCCGAGCCCGGGAATCTCGGGGAGATTGAAGGCGAACCCGACGGCCTCCTTGAGCCCGAAGAGCTTGCCGTTGATCCGTCCCGTGATCGCGTCGATCGACTGGTCCTTGCCCCGCTCCTCCCAGGGCTTGAGCAGGATGAAGAGCGTGGCGCTGTTGGTCTGGTTGGTCCGGGTGAGCACGTCGAGGCCGGCAAACGCCACGACGTTCCGCACCGCGGGCTCCTGGCGCAGGAAGCCTTCGACCTGCTGCACCACCCGTTTGGTGCGTTCGAGGGACGACGCATCAGGCAGCTGCATGGCGATCGCGAAGTAGCCCTTGTCCTCGGTTGGAATGAACGCCGTCGGCACCCGGCGCCAGAGCAGGACGGCCAGTCCCACCAGCACCAGGAACGCCGCGAGCCACGCCTTCGGCCGGCCCAGCACGCGGTCGACCAGCCCGGTGTAGCCGTGGGTCATCCGGTGGAAGCCACGGTTGAACGCGCCGAAGAACCCCGTGGTGTTGGCTTCGTTGGATTCGCGGAGCAGGATGGCGCAGAGCGCCGGCGTGAGGGTGAGCGCCGTGATGCCCGAGAGCACCACCGAGATGATGATGGTGACGGCGAACTGGCTGAACATCCGCCCCGTGACGCCGCCCAGGAACGCCACTGGCACGAACACCGCGCAGAGCACCAGCACGATGGCGATCAGCGCGCCGGCCACCTGCCGGATGGCGCGGTCGGCCGCCACCCTGGCGGGGACGTCTTCGGCCGCCATGATGCGCTCGGCGTTCTCGATCACCACGATCGCGTCGTCCACCACGATGCCGATGGCGAGCACCAGGCCGAACAGCGTCAGCACGTTGATGGTGAAGCCCAGCAGCAAGAGCCCCAGGAAGGTGCCGATCACGCTGACCGGGACGGCCAGCATCGGGATCACCGTGGCCCGCCAGCTCTGCATGAAGAGGAAGACCACCAGGGTCACCAGCAGCAGCGCCTCGAGCAGGGTCTTCACCACCTCGTGGATCGACGCGGTGACGAACGGCGTGGTGTCGAACGGGATCTTGTAGCGCACCCCCGGCGGGAAGTTGCGCGAGAGCTCATCCATCCGTTTGACCACCGCCTCCTTCACCGCCAGCGCGTTGGCGCCGGGGCGCAGGTAGAGCAGCAGCGGGGAGGTGGGCGCCCCGTTGAGCCGGCCGGCGAGGTCGTAGTTGCGCGACCCCAGCACCACCTTGCCGATGTCCTTCACTCGGATGAGCGAGCCGTCGGCCTTGGCGCGCACCACGATGTCGGCGAACTGTTCCGGTGTCTTGAGCCGGCCCAGGGTGGTCACCGGGAGAGTGAATTCCACGTTCGCGGGCGCCGGCTCCCGCCCGACCCGGCCCGCCGGGTTGGTCGTGTTCTGCTCCCGCACCGCGGCGGCGACGTCGCCGGTGGTGATCCCGAGCTGCGCCATGCGGTCGGGATCGAGTTGGATCAGCATGGAGAACTCGAGCCCGCCGAAGGTGTTCGCGTTGCCGACGCCGGGCACCCGCTTGATCTCGTCCTCGACGTAGAGCTTGAGATAGTTGGTGAGATATGCCGCGTCGTATCGCGGATCATCCGAGGTGAGCGCCACCACCCCGAGGATGTCGGTGTTGGCCTTGAGGATGGTGATGCCGTTCTGGCGCACCGCGTCGGGAAGCTGCGGCTGGGCGAGCTGGACGGCGTTCTGCACGTCGACGGCGGCCAGGTCCTGGCTTCGGGCCACGTCGAAGAAGATCTGCAGGCTCATCGACCCGTCGCTCGCGTTGGCCGAGGAGTAGTAGAGCAGTCCCTGGAGTCCGGAGAGCTGCTGCTCGATCGGCGCCGCGACCGCCTCCGCGACGTCCTCCGCGGTGGCGCCCGGGTAGGTCGCCTGCACTTGAACGGCCGGTGGGGTGATCTGGGGATACCGGGAGATCGGCAGCAGCCGGATGGCGAAGAGGCCGAGCAGAGTGATGATGATCGAGATGACCGCCGCGAGCACCGGCCGGCGAATGAAGAAGTAGTGGACTTCCTCGCCGCCCTCGGGCGGCGGCGGGGAAGCAGCCGGGCTCATTGCCGTGCTCCCGGCCCCGCGGAGGCGTCGGACCCGGCCGAGGCCGATTCGGTGGTGGATGCGGTTGCCGAGGTGGTGTCGACCGCGGTCACCGGCCGCACCCGCGCACCTGGTGCTGCCTTCTGGGCGCCGTCGACCACCACGCGGTCGCCGGTCGCCAGCCCCTTCTCGATGATCCAGCGGTTGCCGCTCCAGGGCCCGGGCTGCACGTCGCGCGTGGCGACCGTATCACCCCGGCCCACCACCAGGACGAACTGCCGGCCCAGGGCCTGCTGCACCGCCCGCTGGGGCACGGTGAACGCGCTGTCGCGAGTGAAGCCGCTCAGGCGCACCCGCACGAACTGGCCGGGCACTAACCGCCGGTCGGGATTCCGGAACTCGGCCCGGAACTCCTGGGTGCCCGTGGTGGCGTCGAGCGACGGCGCCACGAAGTTGAGCCGGCCGACCCGGGAGAGCAGCGAGCCGTCGGGCAGCGTGACCTGGACCCGGAGTGGGCTCCCCGGCTGGATGAGGGCGCGGGCGCTCGGACTCGACCCCCAGGTGAGGAGCTGCTGGGCGGACGGTCGGAAGGTCACGTAGGCCGGATCGAGCACGTCGATCGTCGTGAGCAGATCGTCCGTCCCGGTGACCCGCCCGCCCCGGTCGAACAGCGCCCGACCCACCCTGCCGTCGATCTCGGCGCGAATGGTGGTCTCGTCCAGGTCCTTGGTGGCGTCCTCCAGCGCGCCCTCGGCGGACTCGTACTCGGCCCGGGCATTGTCCACGTCCTGCTGCGCGATCGCGTGATCGGCCAGCAGCGGCTCCAGTCGCTCCAGCGTCCGCTTGGCATTGTTTCGCCGGGCCAGCGCGCTCCGGTAGGCCCCCTCGGGCCGCGCCCGATCCAGCCGGTAAAGCAGCTGCCCGCGCCGCACGGTCGTGCCCTCCGTGAAGGTGCGGGCTTCGATGATCCCCTCGATCCGGCTGCGCACCTCCACCCGACGGTACGGCACCACCTCCGCGGAGAACTCGTAGGTCTCGGCCACCGACTGCGGCTTGACGCTCACCACCGCGACCTCGGGCGGCGGCGGTGCCTTGGGCGGTGCCTTGGGGTGGCAGCCTGTCAGCAGTCCGACCGCTCCCACGACGCGGATCCACCTGG
>JBJMOX010000114.1:0-8660 GCA_045803515.1 Gemmatimonadales bacterium | reverse complement strand
GGTGCTCGGGGAGGCATTGGCAACCGAGCCGGACCAACGATTCCAGAGCATCCCGGCCTTCGCCGCCTCGCTGGAGCGCGCGGGCGTAGTCGCCACCAGGATCCGGATTCCCAGGCTGGGCCGTGCCGGAGTGCTCGGAGCCGCTGCCGTCGCCCTGGCTCTTGGGGTGGCGGGATTCTGGGTCTTCCGGAGATCGCAAGGCTCGGTGGAGAGCGCCGCGCTGCGGGTAACGGAATTGGCTACGAGAGCTGTGGAGGGTGCGGAATCAGCTGCTCACCCGGTGACGGCTCCGCTGGCCCGTCCGGTGCAGCCGCCGGCGGCCAGACCGGTTCCCGCGCTGCCCCCCGCCCGCCGGGAGGCGTCCCACACGGACCGCGCGGCGGCTCCAGCACCCTCGCCGGCCACGGGTCCGAGCGGGAAGCGGCGGCAGTCCCGCGTCGGGAACCCGGAGCCTGCCGCAGCGGTCGCCGCCGCTGACAGCGCGGCGGATTCGATCCGGACGAGGCCCCCCGACTCGGCCGGCACGAGTCTCACGCCAGCGCCGGCGCCCCCCACCTGGGAGACGCGGGCACAGGTGTATCTCCGGATCGGGCTGGATGAGGCCGTGCGCCAGCTCGGCGGTCCGGTCCACGCGATCGAGGGGATGTCGCCGATGTTCATCGGGTTGGCGTCGGGCCAGCTCACCGGGGGACCCATTGTCCGGGCGGTGTATCTCGACCCGAATGGGCGATTGATCCTGCTCGATCAGCAGCGGATCCGGCAGGGTCAGGCTGTCCCGCCCGCCACCCCGGATCGGTGGCCGATCGGGGACGTGCTGGTGTCCCTGCACGGCGATGTCCCGGCCCAGACGATCAGCAACCTCAGGGCGCGGGTGCGTTAGCGGGGTACGATCCGCCGCACCACGACCGTGACATTGTCGCTCCCTCCGCCCTCCAGCGCGTCCTGCACCAAATTCTCGCACGCCTGCTGGGCCGACGTCATGGAGCGGAGCCGCTCACGGATCCGATCGTCGGAGACATGGCGGGTGAGACCGTCGCTGCAGAGGAGCACGACGGTATCCCAGTCCAGGTCGAACCGGGTGACGACCGGGGCGGTCTGCCGTCCGCCGATCGAGCTGGAGAGCGTGTGGGTATACCGGCTCCCCGGCGCATCCCCCGGCTTGAGCACGCCGAGATCGATCAGCTCCTGGGCCATGGTCTGGTCCCGGGTGATCTGGCTCAGCTCTCCGTGATGGAGGAGATAGCAGCGGCTGTCGCCCACCTGGAGCAGGTAGGCCCGGGGCCAGACGCCGAGGTAGAGCGTGAGGGTGGTGGCCATGCCGCGATACTCGGGATCGTCCTGGCCTCGCTGTACCAGCTCGCTGTGGCACTTGAGCGCCCCTTCCTGGAGCGCCTCGGAAAATTCCCGGTCTTCAGCCGAGCCGGCGGCATAGTAGCACCGCATGCTGCGGGAGACGTAGCGGCTCACCGCCTCGAGCGCGCTCCGGCTGGCCTCTTCGCCCTTCATCCCGCCGCCGACGCCATCGGCCACCATCATCATGAAGGCAAGCCGCTCGCTTCCGGCGATGAGGTGGTCGGCCTGTGGCAGGCTGGTCTGCTGGACGGCGACCTGCTGCCGCAAGGCGCAGATCAGAAAGTGATCCTGGTTCTCGGTGCGGACCTTCCCAGGATGGGTGAGGCCAAAGACGTCCATCTCATCGTCGCGCGGCTTGCGGTCGGGCGGGGAAGGTGGTGCGGTCGTTTGGTGCGCGGGCATGGGGACCTCCTGGTCCAGCGCGGACGGGTGGGCTCTAATGTGGGGGAGGGGACGGAAAGGGGCCAGGGCTCAGGCCTTGCCTCACGACCAGTTCCCGCCGAGGATTTGCCCGTGCCACGATTGCGTCCGACTTGACAGCAGAGCCTGACCCCCGAATGCCGACATCGTGACCGAACCCGCTGAACGCCTCGATTTCCCCGACTCGCCCGCCATGGAGGGCGCCGGGGCCGTCGGATTCTGGACCGTGGTCAGGGAGTCCGTTCGCGGCGAGGTCCACCACGACTTCACCCAGGGCCCGATCGGCCGGGCCATCCTGCTCCTGGCCATACCGATGGTGCTGGAGATGGCGCTGGAGAGCGTCTTCGCCGTGGCGGACATCTTCTGGGTGTCGCACCTCGGTCCGGACGCGGTGGCGACGGTCGGGCTCACCGAGTCGCTGCTGTCGCTGGTCTACGCGCTGGCCATGGGCCTGGGAATCGGGGCCACCGCGGTGGTGGCGCGGCGCATCGGGGAGAAGAACCCCGAGGAGGCCGCCCGCGCCGCGGTGCAGGCGCTCGCCCTCGCGCTCATCGTGTCGATCGTGCTCGGCACCACCGGCGCGCTGCTCGCGCCGCGGCTCCTGGTCCTGATGGGCGCCTCACCCGGGGTGGTCGCGGTCGGTCGCGGCTACATCACCGTCATGCTGGGCGGCGAGGCGGCCATCATCGTCCTCTTCGTGGTGAACGCGGTCTTCCGCGGCGCGGGTGACGCGGTGATCGCCATGCGGGTGCTCTGGCTCGCCAACACGATCAACATCGTGCTGGGGCCGCTGCTCATCTTCGGCGTGGGACCCTTTCCCCGGCTCGGCGTCACCGGTGCCGCGATCGCGACCACGACCGGCCGCTCGATCGGGGCGCTCTACGCCGTGGTCCGCCTGTTCCGCCACGGGAGCCGGGTGCCGGCCGGGCGGAGGCACGTCGTGCTGGACTTCGGCATGATGGCTCAGATTCTTCGTCTCGGGTCGTCTGCCTCGATCCAGAGCCTCATCGGGATGGCGAGCTGGATCGGGCTGGTCCGGATCCTGGCCAGCTACGGGAGCGCGGCCCTCGCCGGGTACACCATTGCCATTCGCCTCATCGTCTTCGCGCTGCTGCCGTCCTGGGGTCTCAGCAACGCGGCGGCCACGATGGTGGGCCAGGGGCTGGGCGCGCGGAAGCCGGACCGGTCGGAGGCCTCGGTCTGGCGAGCCGGGGGCTACAATGCCGTCTTCCTGTCGGTGGTGGGACTCCTCTTCTTTGCCGCGGCGTCGCTGATGCTGCGGGCGTTCACCGCGGATCCGGTGGTGACAGGGTACGCCGTACGCTGTCTGCGGATTGTCTCACTCGGGTTCCCGCTGTACGCCTACGGCATGGTGCTGACCCAGTCGTTCAACGGCGCGGGTGACACCTGGACCCCGACCTGGCTCAACCTCTGCTGCTTCTGGGTGTTCGAGATCCCGCTCGCCTGGGCGCTCGCGGGGCCCGGCGGGCTCGGGGCTATCGGCGTCTTCTGGGCGATAATGGCCGCCTTCTCGCTGCTCGCGGTGGCGAGCGCGGCGATGTTCCGCAGGGGGCGGTGGAAGACGCAGCTGGTGTAGCGCGGATCTGTCATCCCCAGCGGAGCGAGGGATCACAGCAGTCTTCAGCAAGATCCCTCGTTCCTCGAGATGACGGTCTGGTACCTACCCAATGACCTGTCCCGACCACGCGTCTGCCAGACTCCGCACCCGTTCGACCACCTTGGTCGCGGCATCCACCCGGACCTGGAGCGCGCCGTTCGAATGGACCAGCGCGTTGAGGATGTCGTAGGTCCCCGGTCCGGGCACCACCAGTCCCTCCAGGACGACTTCGCTCGGCAGGGGACGCCCGTCGCCGGGCGCGAGGACTTCGCGCACCGTGATCGAGCCCATGGTGCAGAAGAAGATCGCTCCCACAGCGGGATCCGGCGCCCGGCGCCAGTCCGCGATCTCGGCGGTCACCCGGATGCCGGGCAGGTCCGCCCTCACCTCTTGTCCGTGCCCGATCGCGGCCTCCGCCATCCGTTCGCGGAGGCGGTAGGTCTGTGAGTGGGCCATGACGCGTGGCTGCATACGTCCCCCTTTGCGATGCCCGGTTCGACCGGGCGTACGTTCCAGCAAGCGATGCCATTCTACGCTGCCGGACCGCTCGCGTCGGTGGGCCCCATGCGTCGAGCACGGTGGCGGGGGTCACCTCGCGGACATTCGCCGCGTCTCATTGCCGAAACTTCGCCGCCCGATCCGGCTTCCCCCACTCCTGGTACAGCTTCACCAGCTGCGCCCGCGACTCCATCGCCTTCGTGGAGTCGGCGAGGCTGTCCCGCACCGCCAATACCCGAAGCCCCACTGGCTCCGCCTCCGCATAGCGCCGCTGGTCGATGAGCAGCGAGACCAGGACCGAGGCCACCCGGCCGTAGTCGCTCGGCTGGAGCCTGCCGTCGGGATCGTGGACGGCGAGGGCGGCGCGCAGATTCGCCTCGGCCTGAGCGCGCCGACCGAGCTTGTACTGGTTGCGGCCGAGCACCCAGGTCGCGAGCACCACATCGGGATGTGTCGCTCCCAGCGCCCGGCGCAGCCGTGTGTGGGCCTCCTCGTACAGCGGCTCAGCGGCCGCCAGGTCCCCCTTTTCTTCCAGCGTCGCACCGATATTGAAGAGCGTGCGGCCGATCGCCTGATGGTTGTCGGGGAGCATCGCCCGACGGATCGCCAGCGTCTGTTTCAGGACCGCGACATCGTCATCGTAGCGGCCGGCCTCGAAGTAGACGTATCCCAGATTCTCCAGATCGGCTGCGAGGTCCGGGTGCATGGGGCCGAAGTTCACTGAATCGAGCGCCACCACCTGCGTCAGCAGGCTCTCGGCCTCGGCGTAGTCCTTCTGATCCGCCCGGCTCAACCCGAGGTCACCGAGCACGGCGGCCATCTCCACGCTCCGGCCCATCCCCAGTTGGCGCAGCATCTCCGCCGTCTCCCGCGCGACCGCCTCCGACTCCTGGTAGTTCTCCAGCGCGTGCTGGGCCGAGACGATGCGGCGCAGCGCGTTGGCGACGGCGAGGTGGCGCTCCCCGAATGCCTTTCGCAGGATCGGCAGCGCGGCTCGCGCCAGCGAATCCTCCCGGCGGTACTCGCCCCGCGAGTGCGCCAGGTCTCCCAGATTGAGCAGGCTGGTGGCCACCAGGGTGTCTCCCGGGCCCCCGAGCTTCCGCCGGAGGTCGAGCGCGCGCAGCAACGGCGGACCCGCGGAGTCGAACTTGCCTTCCGCGATGTAGAGGTTGCCCAGATCCGAGAGGCTCCGGGCCACCTCCTCGCTCTCCGGGCCTGATCGGGCAGCTTCCGCCTGTGCCGCTCGCAGCAGCGTGTCGGCCTCGGCGGTCCGGCCAAGGCCGAGGTAGACGGTCCCGATCGTCCGCCTGATCGTTCCCACGACCAGCGGGTCCTGGATGTGGCCCGCTTCCAACTTGCTCACGCCCGCCTTGAGCGCCTCGACGACCGTGGTCTGGCGGGCGCCGCCCTGCCAGGGGTCGGCCGACTTGAGCATGTCCTCGAGGAACGAGCTGATGGCCTGCGCCTTCGCTCCCTCCAGCGTGGCCCGGTTCCGCTCCCGCGCGATACGATCCGCCAGCACGGTCATGGCAATGGCCACGCCCACCAGCGCCAGGGCCGCCGCCGCGCTCACCGCGACGCCGAGCCGGTGCCGCCGTGCGAACTTGCCGAGGGTATAGAGCGCCGTCGGCTGCCGAGCCGCCACCGGCTTGCTCTCCAGGTAGCGCTGGAGGTCGAGACTCAGGGCGTTCGCGGTCTCATAGCGGCGGGTCCGGTCGCGGTCGATCGCCTTGAGGATGACCCAGTCCAGGTCGCCCTTGAGCTCGCGGCGCAGCTCGACCGGCGTGGTCCGCCGCTGCTGGGCTATGGGGGTCGCCGTTGCCTGGGCCATGCCGCCAACCCGGCGACTGGGCGTGGGCACCTCCTGGTGACCGAGGACGTACTGCCTGAGGAACGGCCCGGCGGCGAGACCGCCGATCTCGAATGGCAGGACCCCGGTCACCAGCTGATACAGGACGATTCCCAGACTGTAGATGTCCGCCCGGGTGTCGATGTCGAGCCCCGACGCCTCGGCCTGCTCGGGGCTCATGTACACCGGTGTCCCGACCGCGACGCCCAGCTCGGTGGTGAGCGCGCCGGCGGACAGCTTGTGCTCGGTGGCCTTGGCGATGCCGAAGTCGATGATGGTGGGGACCGGCTTCCCGTCCTGCTCCCGCACCAGGATGTTGGACGGCTTGAGGTCGCGGTGAATCACGCCCTTCTGGTGCGCGTGCTGGACCCCCTGGCAGACCGCGATGACCAGCTCGAGCCGCCGGCGGGTATCGAGCCGGTGGTTGTCGCAGTACTCGGTGATCGGAAGCCCGGGCACCAGCTCCATCACGAAGTACGGCAGGCCCGCGTCCGTGGTCCCCGCGTCCAGCGCCTTGGCGATGTTGGGGTGGTCCATCACCGCGAGCGCCTGGCGCTCGGACTCGAAGCGGGCGAGTACCTCCCGGGTATCGAGACCGTGCCGGACGACCTTGAGCGCCACCATGCGGCGAAGCGGCTCGAGCTGCTCCGCCTCGTAGACCACGCCCATCCCACCCTGGCCGAGGACGCGGAGGATCCGGTAGGGGCCGATGCGGGCGGGGTGTGGCGCAGGGGAGGGACCGGGAGGGCCTGCTTCGCGGATGGTCTGGTCAGCCGGATTGTTGGTCATCTGATGTGGCTGTGCTCCCGGTGGCCATGCCGAGTGGCGGCTACCCATTCGGGTGGGCTCGCGGTGGTGTCGATGAGCTGGTGGAGTGGTTCAAGTAAGCGCTGGATGTGGAGCTGCGCCAGCGGTAATGACCGTTGCGAGGACGGGTCAGTGGATCCGAATGATCTTTGCCACTGACGGCACGCCGCTGCCGTTCACGATGAAGAGCATGTAGTGGCCGGGCGGGGCGAGGTTGGCATTGAGCGGCGCGGTGACAGTGATCGCGCCGGTGCCCGGCGAGAACGACAGCAGGTTCATCCGCTGGTTCTGGTTGAACGAGTGGGTCACGGCCGAAAGCCGGATGAAGGTGACCTTGCTGATGCTCGCCGCGCTCGCGGTGCTCACCGTGAAGGCCTGGCCGTAGACGACGGCGCCCGGTGCGCTGCTGATCACCGGTCGGGTCGCCGGGGTGCCGTCCTGGTTGAACAGGTAAGGCGGCGAGAAGATCTCGGCCGTGTAGTCGTCGGTCAGCCCGGTCGCTGCGGGCTGTCCGCTCCCGACCGACAATACCCGTCCATCCGGGAGCAGCAGAGCGGTCGAGTGGTAGAGCCGGTAGTGGGTCATGCTCGACAGCGGTGTCCATACTGCCGGGTTGGCCGGATCCCAGAGCTCGGCAGCGAGCACGGCGCTGCTGGTGGGGGCAGTGTTGAAGCCGCTCGCATTGGTGCCGCCGGTGACCAGAACCTTGCCATCCGCGAGCAGCGTGGCGTTGAGCTGCCGGCGGGGGGCCGCCAGCTGTCCGGCGGGAGTCCAGGTGCCAGCGCCGTTGAGGTCGATGGCTTCGGCGGTCTTGGTCGGCGGGTCACCTCCGCCCACGACCAGGATCTTCCCGGCGTCGTACATCACGGCCGATCCGTAGTCCCGGTAGCAGCAGGGACGCTGCGGTCCCGTGGTCCAGGTTCCCTTTCCGGTCGTGCCCAGGAAGCCGGTGACCTGCTCGGGCCCGACGTAAAAAACCTTCCCGTTCGGCACGACGAACATCATGGGATAGTACTGTACGTCCCTGGAGACGCTCGTAAGCGCCCGCCACGTGTTTGTGCCGGGCGCATACACCTCCGGAATCAGGTTGGGCTTGCCCGCCGTATCACCGCCGGAGATGGTGAGCACTTGGCCGTTGGGCAGCGTCGTGGTGGTCGGGTACCAGCGCCCGTTCTGCATGTCCGTTCCCCGACTCCACTGATTGGTCGTGTAATCGAATCTATACGCGGTCTTGGTGCCGAAGTTGTCGACCCCGCTGTGGCCACCCATCACCTGAAGCCGGCCGTCCTTCAGCAGGGTAAAACCGCTGCAGAAGATATCGGCCGGTAGCGCCAGGTTGGTGAAGCTTCCCGGATTCGCGGGATCCCACAGCACCGGGACGTGATCGTGCCGACTGTACGTGAGGACCCGGCGGTTCGGCAGAAGGGCCGCGTTGATTGCGATGGCGGGCCAGGTGATCGGCGCGCCCCATTGTCCCATGGTGCCGGCGAGGGCACTGGCCTGGACCGCGAAGCTGACCACCACCTCCACGTTCCCGGCCACCGTCGTGGTGCACGATCCGGAAGTCGTTCCGGTGCCGTCACCCGCGGTCTCGCAGCCGCCGCCGGCCCACGCTTTGAGGTGGCGCCCAGACGAGCTCCGGGCGGTGAGCTTCACCCGGGTGCCTCGGGAAAACCCGGCGCTGCAGTTACCCGCGCTGACCTGGCCGTTGGTGATGGTGCAACTGATCCCGCTGGGATTGGAGAAAACCGTTCCGCTTCCATCGGCGCCGCCCGCGACGGTGAAGGTGAAGCTGTTGGACACCGGAACGAAGGTCGGGGCGACGGTGTGGTCGGCGTTCATGGTCACCTGGCAGACCCGACGGTCCTCCACGTTCGGCACGCAGGTCGTTCCCCATTCCGCGTCCAGCTTGAGCACGCTCCCGCCCGCTGGCGTGGCGATTACGCTCACGACCGTGCCGGCCTCATAGGAGCGACTGCAGTCACCGCTGGCGTCGGCGCCACCCGTGGTGCCCACGATGACACAGCTGATCCCGCCGCGAGTGGATGTGACGGTGCCATTCGCCGAGCTGCTTCCGGCTTCGATCGTCAAAGTGTAGCGGATGTGCGTGGCCAG
>JBJMOX010000016.1:0-12006 GCA_045803515.1 Gemmatimonadales bacterium | reverse complement strand
GGGCGTGAAGCGCCCCCGGCCCTCCCGCGAGGGAGGCGACGGAGGCGGGGATCAGGAGAAAGCGGTGCATCGGCAATGGGTGGGAGGTGAGCACGCCGGACTCCCGGGGATGCCCGGCGTGCGGCGCCCTACGCCGGCGTGCGGGTCATTGCCCGGAACGCCAACCGCTCGCCGTCGGGTGCCACATCCACCTCGATCTCGTCGCCACGGCCGAAGTCCCCCATCAGGATCTTCTCGCTGAGCGGATCCTCGATGTAGCGCTGAATGGAGCGCTTGAGCGGCCGGGCGCCGAAGTTCTGGTCGTAGCCGTGATTGACCAGGAAGTCGACCGCGGCGGGCGTGAGCTTGACCTCGTCGCCCAGGCGGCGCTGCACCTCGCGGAGCAGAATGGTGACGATCTGCGCGATGTGATCCCGATCCAGCGGATGAAAGACGATGACATCGTCGAGCCGGTTGAGGAACTCCGGATTGAACACCTTGTTCATCTCCTCCTTCACCGTCTCCTGCATCTTCTCGAAGCTGCCCTTGACGTCACCGCCATGGAAGCCCAGGGTCTTGCCCTGCATGATGTCCCGGGCGCCCACGTTGGAGGTCATGATCACCACCGTGTTCTTGAAGTCGATCAGGCGCCCGTAGTTGTCCGTCAGGTGGCCCTCGTCGAGCACCTGGAGCAGGATGTTGAAGACATCCGGGTGCGCCTTCTCGATCTCGTCCAGAAGGACGACCGAGTAGGGCTTCCGCCGCACAGCCTTGGTCAGGGTGCCCGAATCCTCGTACCCCACGTAGCCCGGAGGCGCGCCGATCAGCCGGGACACCGAGAACTTCTCCATGTACTCGGACATGTCGACCCGGATGAGCGCCTGCGCGTCGGCGAAGAGGAACTTGGCCAGCGCACGCGCCAGCTCGGTCTTTCCCACGCCGGTGGGGCCCGAGAAGATGAACGAGCCGATCGGCCGGTTGGGGTCCTTGAGCCCCGCGCGCGACCGACGGATGGCACGTGAGACGGCCTTGATGGCCTCGTCCTGGCCCACGACCGACCCGTGGATCTCGTCCTCCATCCGCATCAGCCGGGAGGCCTCGGCCTCCTGGAGCCGAGTGACCGGAATGCCGGTCCAGCGGGAGACGATGAAGGCGATGGCCTCCTCGTCGATGAGCGGCCGGCGGGTCTGCCGCTCCCGCTCCCACTCCTCCTGCTTGAGCCGGATCTGGTTCTGCAGATCGCGCTCCTGATCGCGCAGGGACGCAGCGCGCTCGAAGTTCTGGTCGCGAACCGCGTCCTCCTTCTGGAGGTTGACCTTTTCCAGGGCGGCCTTGAGCTCGGCCACCTCGGCGGGCGGCACCTGCGAGGCGAGGCGGGCGCGGGCGCCGGCCTCATCGATGACGTCGATCGCCTTGTCCGGCAGGAACCGGTCGGTGATGTAGCGCTCCGAGAGCTCGGCGGCCGCCTCGAGGGTGCCGTCCGGAATGCTGATCCGGTGGTGGTCCTCGTACTTCTTCCTGAGGCCCTTGAGAATCTCGACCGTCTCCTCCACCGTGGGGGGCTCGACCACCACGGTCTGGAACCGCCGCTCGAGCGCGCCGTCCTTCTCGATGTACTTGCGGTACTCGTTCAGGGTGGAGGCCCCGACGCACTGGAGCTCACCCCGCGCCAGCGCGGGCTTGAGCATGTTGGACGCATCGATGGCGCCTTCGGCGGCGCCGGCCCCGACCAGGGTGTGGAGCTCGTCGATGAACAGGATGATCTGCTTGTTCTGGGCGATCTCGTTCATGACCGCCTTGAGCCGCTCCTCGAACTGGCCCCGGTACTTGGTGCCGGCGATGACCGCGGCCATGTCCAGCGAGAGCACCCGGTGATCGCGCAGCACGTCGGGGCAGAGCCCGTTGGCGATGAGCAGCGCGAGCCCCTCGACGATGGCGGTCTTGCCGACGCCGGGCTCCCCGATGAGCACCGGGTTGTTCATCTTGCGGCGTGCCAGGATCTCCAAGACGCGCTCGATCTCCTTGGCGCGACCGATGGTAGGATCGAGCTGGCCCTCCGCGGCGAGCTGGGTGAGGTCGCGGCAGAAATGGTCCAGCGCCGGCGTCTTGGACTTCTTCTCGGACTTGGGCGCGGAGCTGGGCTGCCCGGCCGAGCTTCCCCCGGCCGAGGCCTGGGGCATGTCGCTCCCGAGCAGCCGCAAGGTTTCGGCGCGGGACTGCTCCAGATTGACGCCGGCGTCGGTGAGCACCTGCGCCGCGATGCCCTTCTCCTCCCGCAGCAGGCCGAGCAGCAGGTGCTCGGTGCCGACGTAGGAGTGATTCAGCTCACGGGCCTCGGTCATGGCCAGCTCGAGCACCTTCTTGGCCCGGGAGGTGTACGGCAGATCGGGGCCCGCTGCGGCGGCCGCTTTTCCCTTCTTGACCGTCTCCTCGATCTTCTGCTGAATGTCCTCGAGATCGACGTTCAGATTGGTCAGAACCGCCGCGGCCACGCCCTCACCTTCGCGGATGAGGCCGAGCAGGATGTGCTCCGTGCCGACGTATTCGTGATGCAGCCGGGCCGCCTCTTCGCGAGCCATCTGCAGGACCTTGCGGACACGATCAGTAAAGTTGTAGCCGTTCATCGCGGTACCCTACGTTGCTCCGAAGGCCGTCGTCGCGGCTCATCCACGGCGTCCTACTTCGGATTCCAACACCTTTCGAACGAACCGTGCCCGCCGGACCGGCAGGTCCGATTCATCCGGCGTCACCCCTTCCGCCACGGCGAGGTGCGCCGGCTGGGTATAGATCAGCAGCTTGTTGAGCGTGTACATGCCGACGTCGGGGATCAGATTGACTCCGACGCCGAGACGTACGCCACTCAGCAAGTTCATCGCCTCCTCGAAGGATAACGACCGTGCATAGCGGAGGAGGCCGTACGCCCGCCAGACCTTGTCCTCGATGATCGCGGGCGCGTCGCGCAAGAGCACCTGCCGCGCCTGCTCCTCGTAGTCCATGACCTGGCGGACCATCTTGCCGAGGTGGTCCAGCAACTCGCTTTCCGAGCTCCCGAGCGTCGTCTGGTTCGACAACTGAAAGAAGTTGCCGACCACTTCGCTCCCCTCGCCATAGAGACCGCGGAAGGTCAGTCCGACCTGCGCCAGTCCCTGCAACACCTTTGAGATTTCCTTGGTGAGCACCAGCCCAGGCAGATGGATCAGCACCGACGCCCGGAGACCGGTCCCGACGTTGGTCGGACACGAGGTAAGATAACCGAATTCCGCATGAAATGCGAATGCAAGTCGTTGTCCCAGTTCGGCGTCGAGTCGGTCGACTTCGGCGTAGGTCTGCTCCAGCGCAAACCCGGAGTGGAGGCCCTGGAGGCGGAGGTGATCCTCCTCGTTCAGCATCACGCCCAGCCGGTCCTGCACCAGGACCGAGGCACCCGAGCGGGCCCGCCCTTCGGGGTCGAGGCCCGCCAGCTCCTTGCTGACCAAGTGCCGCTCATGGAGCAGCTGGCGGTCGATCCGGTCCATCCGGTCGAGCCGGAATTTGGTGGCCCGGCGGAGGAGCACCGTGTCGCGCGCGGCACGCTCCACCGAGTCGAGAATCTCCTCCCGCTCGGTCTCGGAGTTCCTCACCTGGAAAATGTGCCCCGTGAGGTTCCGGGCCAGACGGATCCGGGTCGAGAGCACCAGGTGGCTGGCCGGGCCGCTGGCGTCGAGCCATCCCACGCCCCCGTCGGTCAGCAGGCTCAAATCGATCATTCCATCACCCTCAGGCGATCCCTGAGCTCGGCCGCGAGCTCGAAGTTCTCGCTCTCCACCGCAACCCGGAGCTGCTCCCGCAGCTCCGCCGCCCGCGCGCGTCCGTTCGCCGTGCCGTCGCCCCGGTCGGCGTAGCGCTCGCCCAGATGGTGGGTGGACCCGTGCAGCCGCCGGAGCAGATCGCGGAGCGGCACCTCGAACGAGCGGTAGCAGTCGGGGCAGCCGAGCCGCCCGCTTTCGCGGAAGTCCTGGAGCGAGGCCCCGCAGGTGGCGCAGGTGTCGGTGGACCGGGGAGTGGGAGACTGCTCCGGCAGCTCCTTGCCCATCGCCGCGAGAAAGCTGCCCAGTGGCGTCTTAGCCACGGCGCCAGGGCTGTCCACGCCCTTCTCCGCCGCGCACTTCTCGCAGAGGTGGAGCGTGGTCACCTGCTCATTCACGATCTGGGTCAGGTGGATCACCGCCTCGCGCTCCCGGCACTGGTCGCAGGACATCAGGGCATCGACTCCACGCCGGAGAGCGGCACCAGGCGGCCGCCCTCGAGTGACAGCACCCGGTCGGCCCGGCCGGCGAGCAGACGGTTGTGGGTGACCACGACGAGCGCGGTCTCGAACTCCCGGGACAGGCGCGCGAAAAGCTCGTGCAGCCGCTCGCTGTTGGCGTAGTCCAGATTGCCGGACGGCTCGTCGGCCAGCACCACCAGCGGATCCGCCACCAGGGCCCGCGCCACGGCCGCGCGCTGCTGCTCCCCGCCCGAGAGCGCCGAAGGCCGATGGGACATCCTCCCGGCCAGCCCGACGACCGCGAGCAGCTCTTCGGCCCGGGAGCGGGCGCGAGCCTCCTCCTCGCCGGCGATCAGGAGGGGCATCATCACGTTCTCCAGCGCCGTGAACTCCCGCAGCAGATGGTGGAACTGAAAGACGAACCCGACCCTTCGATTGCGAATCGCGGCGAGCTGGGCCGGCCCCTGCTCCGCGTACACCTGGCCGTCCAGTCGCACGGAGCCGCCCGAGGGCACGTCCAGCGCGCCCAGCAGGTGCAGCAGCGTGCTCTTCCCCGACCCGCTCGCCCCCACGATGGCCACGAACTCGCCTCGGCTCACCGCCAGGTCCAGGCCGGTGAGCACCTGGATGGGGGTGCCGTCTCCGCCCTGATACACCTTCTTGAGGCCCGTGGCCTCGAGGATCGCGCTCATTCGTGGCGGATCGCGTCGACCGGCGTGAGACCGGCGGCGGATCGCGAGGGGTACAGGGTGGCGAGCACCGCGATGGCGAGGCTCGCGAGGACCACGATCAGGGCGTCCGTAGCCTCGACATGCACCGGAAGATGATCGATGAAGTACACGGCTGGATTGATCCGGACCCATCCCGACTTGTCCACGACGTAGGAGACCGCGAGTCCGAGCACCAGGCCCGCCGCGGTGCCGATCACCCCGATCACGGCGCCCTGCAGCAGAAAGACCCGGGCGACCGAGGTCGAGGTGAGCCCCATGGCGCGCAGGATGCCGATCTCCCGCGTCTTGTCGGCGACCACCATGGTCAGGGTGCCGACGATATTGAACGCCGCCACCACCATGATGAAGAAGATAATCAGTCCCATGGCCAGCTTCTCGAGCTGGAGGGCGCTGAACAGGCTGACGTTCTGGGTCTGCCAGTCGAGGACCCGGTAGGGATAGCCGAGCCGCTTCTCGATGGCGGCGCCGATCTCGGGAGCACGGTCGGGATCGTCCACCCGCACGGCGATCCCCGAGACCGCGTCTCCCAGCCCGGTGAAGCGCTGGGCCACCTCCCGGGAGATCACCACGAATTGATTGTCGTACTGGAACATGCCGGTCTGGAACAGCCCGCTCACCTCGAACTTCCAGAACCGCGGCACCGCCATGCCGAGGGCCGGGTTGACCTTGGCCTGGGTCACCGGGACCAGCGTGACGATGTCTCCCGGGTACACCGAGAGCCGGGAGGCGAGCCGGCTGCCCAGCAGGACGCCGCCGTCCACGCCCGGCTTGGTCGCGCGAAAGGAGAGATCTCCCTTGATGATCGACTGCGGCAGCGAGGTGACCGACCGGTGTCCGGTGTCCGGGTCGAAGCCGACCAGGTTCACGCCTTCCCCGTAGTCCTGGCCCGCGGTGATGCCCGCCTGGCTGATGACCTCGGGCTCGGCGGCGACGACGCCCGGGAGCTTCCGGACCTGAACCAGGACGCGGCGCCAGTCGTCCAGGCGAAGCCCGGCGCCGTAGGTCAGGACCCGGAGGTGGGGATTGGCCACCAGGATCCGTTCCCGAAGGTCGTTCCGCAGCCCGTTCATCACCCCCAGCACCACGATCAGGGCCGTCACGCCGACGGCGACGCCGCCGGTGGAAATGACGGTGTTGAGCGACGCGACCCGGGAAGTCCGCCGGCTCCGGAGGTAGCGCTGCGCGATCCGCCACTCGAGCCTGGAGGGCCAGCGCAGAATGGATCGAAGGGTCGCACGCTCAGCGGGTGCCGCGGCCGTCACCTAGCCCTCCGGTCGCATGGCCGGGAAGAGAATGACGTCGCGGATCGAGGCCTGGCCCGCGATGGTCATCATCAGTCGGTCGATGCCAAGCCCGACGCCGCCGGCGGGCGGCATGCCGTACTCCATGGCCCGGATGTAGTCGGCATCGAAGCTGTGGGCCTCCTCGTCCCCCGCGGCGCGCTCGCGGGCCTGCTCCTCGAAGCGGCGCCGCTGATCGTCCGGATCGTTGAGCTCGCTGAAGGCGTTGGCGAGCTCCCGGCCGGTGACGAACAGCTCGAAGCGCTCGGTGAGCGCCGGATCCCGGCGATGCTCCTTGGCCAGAGGGGAGAGCGCCTTGGGGTAGTCCAGCACGAAGGTGGGCTGGACCAGGTGCGGCTCGACCACGGTCTTGAAGACCTCGTCCTGCAGGCGCCCGCCGGAGAGCAGGTCCACCGCCTCGGGCTCGCCCCCGGCCCGGAGCAGCACCGCGCGCATCTCGCCCTCGACGGCGGTGCGGAGATCCAATCCGCAGCGCTGTTGCACCGCCTCGATGAAGTGCAGCCGCGCGAATGGCCGGCTGAAGTCCAGCGTCGTTCCGGACCGCTCGAGCAGCAGGGTGCCGGCGCAGTGCTCGACCACCCCCGCGACCATGGCCTCGGTGAGCTCCATCATGTCGGTGTAATCGGCGTAGGCCTGGTACGCCTCCAACATGGTGAACTCGGGATTGTGCGTCTTGTCCATTCCCTCGTTGCGGAAGTCGTGCCCGATCTCGTAGACCCGCTCGAGCCCGCCCACCAGCAGGCGCTTGAGGTAGAGCTCGTCCGCGATCCGCAGATAGAGCGGCATGTCCAGCGCGTTGTGGTGGGTCACGAAGGGCCGCGCCGCGGCGCCGCCGTACAGCGGCTGCAGGATGGGCGTCTCGACCTCGAGGAATCCCCGCTGGTCGAGGAGCTGGCGGAGAAAACGGATGGCCCGCGCTCGCTGGACGAACACGGCGCGGACCTCGGGGTGCACCGCCAGGTCGGCGTAGCGCTGGCGGTAGCGGACCTCGGGGTCCTGCAGGCCGCCGTAGGTGACCATCCCCTCGGGCCCCACCTGGGTCTTCCCCCGCGGGAGTGGGCGAAGCGACTTGGCCAGCAGCGTAAGCGTCGCGGCCCGCACCGTGATCTCGCCCTTCCGGGTGCGGAACAGGTTGCCGGCCACCCCGATGTGGTCATCGAGGTCCAGCCGCTCGACCAGCCCGTAGCACTCGCCCAGCTGATCGCTTCGGAGATAGACCTGGATCCGGCCGGAGCCGTCTTCCAGGTGGAGGAACGCCGTCTTTCCTTGCGAGCGAAATGCCACGATGCGCCCGGCGACCGACACAGTCGGTCCCTGTTCGCCCATCGCATCCTGGTACAAGGCGAGCGCCTCGGCGGCCAGATGGGAGCGGTCGAAGCGGTAGGCGAACGCGGGCACGCCCGCCGTCTCCAAGGCCGCCCGCTTGGCACGGCGCGCCTCCTCGGGCACCGACCGCTCGATCTCCTCGCTCACGCCGCTCTGCCTCCGAACCGCTTGAGATAGGCCTGAATGAACGTGTCCAGATCCCCGTCCATCACCCGTTGGACGTCGCCCACCTTCACCTCGGTGCGATGATCGTTCACCATGGTGTACGGCTGGAAGACGTAGGAGCGGATCTGGTTCCCCCAGGAGTTGTCGGTCTTGGTGGCCTCGACGACCGCCTTGGCCGCCTCCTGCTCTTCCAACTTCTTCTGGTAGATCCCGGCTCGCAACATCTTCATGGCGGTGGCGCGGTTCTTCGTCTGGCTCCGCTCCTGCTGACAGGAGACCACCACCCCGGTGGGGAGGTGGGTGAGCCGCACCGCGGACGACGTCTTGTTGACGTGCTGCCCGCCCGCGCCCGAGGCGCGGAAGACGTCCATCTTGATGTCCTCCTCCCGCAGGTCGATCTCGATCGTGTCGTCGATGTCGGGATACACGAAGACCGACGCGAACGAGGTGTGCCGGCGCGCCTGCGAATCGTAGGGCGAGATCCGCACCAGACGGTGCACCCCTTTTTCCGCTTTGAGATACCCGTAGGCGTACTCACCCTTGATCTCGATCGAGACCGACTTGATGCCCGCCTCTTCGCCGGGAAGCAGGTCGAGGATCGCGACCTGGAATCCGTGCCGCTCCGCCCAGCGCACGTACATCCGCATGAGCATCTCGGCCCAATCCTGGGACTCGGTGCCGCCGGCTCCGGGATGAATCGTCAGCAGGGCATCGCGCCGGTCGTCGGGCCCCTGCAGCATCGCCTGGAGCTGGAATGCCTCGACCCGGTCGGCGAGCTCCCTGGCTTCGCGGCTGACCTCCGCCTGCATTCCTTCGTCGGGTTCCACCTCCAGGAGCTGGGCCATTTCCAGGGCGCCTTCCAGGCCCTGACGCAGCTCCTCATAGGGCGCGACCCATCCCTTCAGTGTCTTGAGCTCCTGGACGGAGGTCCGGGCCGCGTCGGCGTTGGACCAGAATCCGGCCTCGGCCTGCTGAGCCTCCAGGGCCTTCAGGCGTTCCGCTTTGCGAGGCAGGTCAAAGAAAGTCTCGGAGTTCAGTGACCCGACGATTGAGCTCCGCGAGATTTTCCACCAGTTCGGACATGCCGTCTACTCCATGGGAAAGGGGCCAGGACCGGTGCTCACCAGCGAGCCGGCTAACGAGCGAGCCGACTAACGAGCGAGCCGACTAACGAGCGAGCCGCTCGTCCGCCAGGGTGGGGCGGAGGAACGGCTCGGGAACAGAAGTATAGCCGAGGTCAGAAGATCTGGCGACCGCCCGCGAGGATCTCGTTCAAGGCTTCCTTGAAATAGCCGGTGGACTCCGCGACCTCGCGACCGACCTGATCGGAATACTCCTCCCAGCTCTTCTTGATCTCGTCCTCGAACAGCTGCTTCAACGTCCCGTCCCGCAGGCCCTCCTGCCGCTTCGCCGGGTGGTAGACCACCATGTCGGAGATCAGCGCGCGGGCCAGCCGCCGCGCCTTCAGCGCCGGGTCCTGGGAGAGGAACGGGTTGACCGGCCGGCCGGGCGACGTGGCCTGCACTCGCGGGGGCGGGGGCGGGGGCGGCGCCGCAGGTACCGGAGCGGCCGCGGATGCCGGCATCGCTGGCGCCGCAGGGTTTGCGGCGGGCCCGTTTGGCGCCCGCCGAGCCGGCAGCGGTGCGGAGGAAGTCGGAGCAGCGAAGGGCGCTGCCGGGCGGGGTGGGCTGGCGGGCCTGGGCGCCGTCGTCGGGACGGCCGGCGGGGGCAGGTTCGCGGACCGCGCGGCCGTCACTGGGGCCGATGGCGCTGGCGGCGCCGCCGGCGGCCCGGCGGGTGCGGGAGCCGCAGGCGCCTCTTGCCGGACCGGCTCCGCCCGGGGATGCTCCGGCTCCCGGCGGACCGCGAACACCGCGCTGCAGACCGTGCAGCGTGCCCGGACGCCCGCCTCGGGTACCTTGACCGGGTCGATCCGGTACACCGTCGCGCAGTTGGGACAGGTAACGTTCATCTCGTGATCCTCACGGCTGTTCCCTGAAAGCCGATCCGGGTCGCTCCTCGCCGTTGGTGCCCTGCCGCCGGTCGACCACGAACACCGAGCCGGGCAGCGTCTTCGCGTAGCTCTTCATCTCGGTGGCAAGCTCGCTGACCTGGGCCGGATGCGCAAACCGGCGGTGCCGATTGGTGACGATGCCGATCGAGAGCGTCATGAGGGGTACCCGATGGAGTTGACCCCGGCGATCCTTGCCGAAAAAGTATCCCGCCCGGCGGTCCTGGTCGTTGTACTGCAGCGGGATCAGGGTATCGAAGACATCGAGGATCTCACTGCAGACCGGACTGATCTCGCCCGCGGGAATGACGAAGATGAAGTCGTCGCCACCGATGTGCCCCACGAATCCGCGCGGCCCGAGCAGGCCCTTGACCACATCGTGCAGGATCCGGGAGAGGAGATAGATCACCCGATCGCCGTCGTAGTAGCTGTAGCGGTCGTTGAACTCCTTGAAGTGATCCAGGTCCGCGTAGCAGACCGCGAAGTCCTGGGCCGACTCCAATTGGCGACGGATCTCGCGCTCGATCTCAGTGGTCCCCGGCAGCCGGGTGGAGGGATGTACCGAGACATCGCGTTCCGTCCTCACCAGCATGGCATCCAGCCGGGCGCGCTGCTCCGCGGGCGAAAAGATCCCGGTGATGACCTCATCCGATCCGGCGCCGAACCAGGACTGGACCTGTTCGGGATGGTGGTCGCCGGCCAGGACCGTCACCGGGACGATGGCGGTGAAGGCGTCGCTCTTGAGGCGGCGGACCAGGCCGACACCTTCGGGGCGGGCCCCGTTCCCATCCACGAAGAGGAGGCACGGGTGGCCCCGCAGCACGATCGCTTCCACCTCCTCGGGCCGGCTGAACACGAGGAGGGGAAACTCGTTGGCCGACGCCCAGTGGCGGACGAGCGTGGGTACCGGGCAGCCGTCCGGCGAATAGAAGAGAATCGTCGGGCGAGTCCGCACCCAATGCCTCTCGTAAGGGTTTATCCGAAGCTAACTTGGGAAGCCCGATCGGCCAAGCCTGATCGGGGGCGGGCCTAGAGCGGCTTGGCTTCGTCGATCAGCATGATGGGGATGCCGTCCTCGACCGGATAGACCAGGCGGCAGGCGTGGCAGACCAGCGCTTCGGGGGCGGTCCGGTACTCCAGATCGCCCTTGCACTTGGGGCAGACCAGGATCTGCAGCAGCTCGGGGGCCAGGCTCATGCGGGCTCCTTACCCGGCGACCGATGGGCCGGCGTCGAGGGGGTGGGCTCGGGAAAACCGAAGCGGCTCAGTGCCGCGGAACTCTTTCGCCAGTTGGGAAGGACCTTGACCCAGGAGTCGAGGTACACGGGCGCCCCGATCAGCTCCTCGAGCCGGGATCGGGCGTGGGCGCCGATCGCCTTGATGGTCTCCCCTCGCTGTCCGATCACGATCCCCTTCTGCGACTCCCGCTCCACGAACAACGTCACCCGAATGTACACGGGCCGCTCGGCTTCGCGAAACTCCTCGACCTCGGCGGTGAAGGCGTAGGGCAGCTCGTCGCCGAGTCGGGCGAAGGCAGCTTCGCGGAGGTATTCCACGACGAAGAAGCGGAGCGGCTGAGTGCCGACATCGTCGGCGGCGAACTCGAACTCCCGCTCCGGGAGATAGGGGCGGATACCCTCCAGTACCCGCTCGATCCCTTCCGACCTGGCCGCGGCGACGACGATGGCGTCCTGCTCCAACCCGGTTCGCCGGGCGGGCGGCAGAAGATCGCCCTTGGTGTACACGGTGAGGACCGGCACGGCCAGCGGCTCCGACAGTTGGGCCACCGAGGCGAAGGCGGGCGCGGGCGCCTCGGGCGCGGGGTGGAGGTGGAGGATGAGGTCCACGCGGCGGATCGCCTCGAGCGCCAGCTCCCGCATGCGCACCTGCAGGAGGTAGGCGGGATCGAGCAGGCCGGGCAGGTCGTGGAAGATGTACTGGGTGCCGTTCTCGGTGCGAAGGCCGGTCACGGGAAGCCGGGTCGTCTGGGCCCGCGGGCTCACGATGGCCAGATGCTGCCCGACCAAGGCATTGAGCAGCGAGGATTTTCCGACATTAGGCGCGCCGGCGAGGGCGATGTGGCCGGTGTGGGGCATGGGGAATTGTACGAAGGGCGGGAAGGACGGGAAAGACGGGAAGGACGGGAAGGACGGGAAGGACGGGAAGGACGGGAAGGTTGTCGCTGACGGAATGGCGGTCAGGCAGCCGTGAACCGGCGAATCTACGAACCTTCCCGTCCTTCCCGTC
>JBJMOX010000113.1:0-21840 GCA_045803515.1 Gemmatimonadales bacterium | reverse complement strand
TAGCCGCCGCCGACATCGGCGTGCACCCCCGTGAACCAGATCTGCTCCAGGCGCTGTCCGCTGGCCGCTGCATTCGGCTGCTGTTCCCAGAGCGTAGGCATGAAGGGGCTTCGCCGCTCGTCGATCGCGATCGCGTGGAACCCGCAGTCGACCCGGCTGCTGAGCCGCACGTCGTGGAAGCCGTGGCGCAGCCTCGAGACCGCGCCCAGCGGCCCATCGATCGGAATGCCGAGCGCGCCGACCGTGTCCCACACGCCGATGCACTTGATGCGGAAGTCGGGATGGGAGTGCTCGACCCGGAAGTCGACGGCCTTCGCCGCGACCGGCGTGCTGTCCTGGCTGCGGCTCCGGTACAGCCACCAGCCCTCGGCGATGGTGGCCAGGAGCGCCGTCTCGGAGAGGCATTTGCCGGGATCGACGATGCCGGAGTTGCGAATCAGCCCCGCCAGGCTTCTCACCGTGTAGGCTCCCCGGCTGAAGCCGAACAGGTAGAGCTCATCGCCCGGCATGTAGTGGTCGACGAGGAAGCGATAGCAGGCAAGGACGTTGCGCCGAAGCCCCCGCCCCGTGAGACCGCCCAGGAGACGATCGATCCGCCCGCCGGTACCGACGCCGGCGTGATAGTATGCCAGTTGCGGCTTGCCGGCAGCATCCTGCTCCTTCACCAGCTGATGGATCAGCCACACGTTGGTCGGGACGGGGTTCCCACCCGACGTCCGGTATGGGCTGTTCCAGGTGCCGTCGGCGCAGATGACGATCCGTTTCGCGGTTCCGCGCGGGTCCGGCAACGGCTGGTTGACGCGGAATGCCGCATTGCGATACCAGGCTCCGCGCTTCGGGGCAACCAGCTCGAGGGTGCGGCCGCTGGGCCGATCCCCCGTCGCGAACGGCTCGAGCCAGGGCTGGACGGAGTCGACGGCCATGGACGGTCTCCTTGTGCGTGTGCCCCTCAGACGACCCGCTGCCACACGGCCGGGAGGCCGGAGGCGAAGATCTGGCCGCACTGGGCGAGGGTGAGCTTCCCGGTGTACTGGAAGTGCGGCAGGTCCTTGAAGCCGGTCCAGTCCCCGCCCCATTCGAGGCCGACCGATTTGCCGGCGGTCGCGGCGATTCCCCATCCGGGGTGCGACGTGTCCCAGTCGGTCTTCCCCAAGGCGTCGAGGACCGCGATGTCGAAGGCGAGGCCGAAGTTATGCCAGCTCTGGCCGCCCTTCGCCTTGGTCACGATGTACTGTGGGCCGATGGGCTTCACCGTCCGGCCCTTGGCGTAGAGGGCGTCCTGTTCGGCCCAGGTCCGGAGCCCCTGGGTCACCAGGAGCGTGAGACCCTGATGCGCGCAGATGTCGATCATGCCTCGGCCCCGCGCCGCGAGGATGGGATGCAGCTGGGAGAGCCGCTGCTCGTTGAGCGCCGAGATGTTGCTCGAGACCGCAGGTCGTGGCGCCGCCGCCGGCACGGCAGCAGCGACCCCGCGGGCCGCTGTCTGCGCGTCGGGTATGACGAGCTCCTGGCCGACGACGAGCCGGTCAGGGTCGGCAATGTGGTTGGCCGCGACGATCAGCGGATACCGGCTGGGGTTCCCGTAGTACTGCTGTGCGATCCTGCCGAGCGTGTCGCCCTTCTGCACCTGGTGGGTGATCATGGGTCACCTAAAAGAGCGGGAAATTGAGCCCGATCATACCGCCCGAATTGTGATTCTGGAGGAATCCCCAGATCCGGAGTCGCCGGATCCCGACCCCCGCGACGACCGCCGGCTCACCGTCACCCGTGGCGCCAAGCCCACCCTCCAGGGTCAGATTCTTCTCCCCACTCAGCTTCTTGTAGCCGCTCGCCAGCTTCTTATAGCCATCCGAGAGCTGTTCCAGCTCGGCGATGTACGCATTTTTGCGGGCGAGGGTGGTGTCGTAGAGGGCGCGCTCCCGCTCGAATGTCCCGATGATGGTGTCCTTCTTGGCCAGCTTCTCCACTGCCCCCTCGCGCTCGATGTCGGCTCGCTCCGCAGCCTTCTGCATCGAGTCGGTGATGGCGAGCAACGTATCCGTGCCACATCTGACCAGCAGCGCGCCGCGGCCGAGGGCCCGGAGAACCTGGCAGGTCTGCTGCGCCGAGGCGGCGGAGGTGAGCCAGAGGACGGAAGCGAGGGTGAGTCCGGCGAGCCGGCCCCTCACGACCCGGGGCTCCGGCCGGCCGGGGCTCCGGCCGCCGCTTGCCCGCTGGCCGGTTGCCCACCGAATCGCCGAACGAACTCGTCGGCCACCTCGTTCGTGTCCAGCCGCTCGATGCGCTCCTGCTCGGCCTTGGTCTTCGCGTCCACCTGGAGGATCGACTGCTGGAGCGCGGCACGCTGCGCGGTGAGGTCCGCCTGCGCCTTCCGCAGCTCGGCCTCGGACGCCAGCGAGCCGTCGCGCAGCTCCTGCACCTTCTTCTCCCGCTCCTTGAGCTGCTTCTCCAGCTCGTCCAGCCGCGCCCGCATGTCCCGCGTCCGGCGCTCGCGCCAGATGGTGAACCCGAAGACACCGACGAGCGCACCGGCCACGATGGGCAGGCTCTTCTTCGGCAGCAGACCCATGCGGGACAACAGGAACACCACGATGGCGATGAGGACCAGGCCACCGGCGATCACCAGATCGGCATAGCCGCCCAGGAACCTAGACATTGGCCAACTCCTTCTGCGCGTGATCGTCGCGCTTCTTTTCGATCGTGGTGATGATCTTGTGGACCGGGCCCGATCCGAGCCCGATGGCGATGCCCGTGGCGATGGTAGCGAGGGTCCGTTCGAGCGGGGTGTTGCACAGGTGCGCCAAGGCCTTCGACTGGCAGGCGCCGGCCGGCAGGGTGACCTCCCGGAGCAGGGTGAAGATGTCGAGGCCGAGTCCCAGGGCGAGCGGCACGCCGATCCCGATGGCGATGATCTTGCACCCGACCCGCACGTACATGGCGCGGACAAGGTCTCCCGAGATGACCGGGACCACCCCCGCGTTCTCGCCGGTCGGCGGGACGACCAGCATCTCGCTGAACTTGGCGATGAAGGCGGTGGCCTGATCCGGGCTCACGTACTCGAAGATTCGGAGCCGGCGCTCCAGGAAGTCACGGATCCGCCCGGCCCGAGCGGTCCAGCTCCGGTGCCAGTCGTACCTGCTGTCCAGCATGTCGTAGGCCGATTTGAGCACCTCCAGGAAGCGCTCGATCACGAGGGAGAACGCAAAGACCAGGGTGAAGAGCATCGTCGCTTTGGCTACTGCGTCGCCCATGGTACTACCTCCTCACAGCAGGTACGGCTTGAGCGCGAACGCCTTGATGCGGTCGGTCGCGAGCGGGGAGTGCTCCCATTTCGTCCGGTAGTAGGTTGCCAGCCGCTCGAAGTCGCTGGCCGGAAACATCGACCCGGGGCAGCTCTTCTGCGCCAGATCCCGGTGGGCCCGGATCGTCCGGTCGAAGTCGAGGTCGATGCCGTACAGCAGGGACCAGAACGCCACCATCCTCGCGCCGGTGTCCAGCTGCGCTTCGCTCGGCCGTGGCGCGCCGTACCGGCCGTCGGGATTGGAGTAGGGCACTCGGGGATCGGTCTCGAAGTTCCCGTTGAACGAGATGCCGAGCGAGCGGCGGTTGTAGCCGGCCACATGGTTCCCGTAGCGGTCCCAGCGACAGAACGCATGGGCCACCCCGTCCGCCGTCACCACGCAGTGATAGCCGGTGACCCAGTGCTTGCCGCAATCGATTCGGTTCTTGATCACCCGCACGACATCCTCGAAACGGCTCGCGCTGTTCATCGCCGTGTGATGATAGACGATCAGGTCGGGCGGGCCCGGGCGCCGATGGATTCCCTCGAGAATGTCCACGTCGACCCCGCCGTCGTACGGGATATCGACCCAGTCGTCGGATCCGCCCGACGACCACGGCGCCACGATGGCCGGCGCCGCCAGTGGCAGGGCCGCCATGGACGCGTCCGGGGCCTCGACGCTCGCCGAGACCGCCGCGGCGACGTCGGCGGGCACCTTGCGCTGGCTCACGAAATCCAGGAGCAGGTGCATCTGGGCGCTCCCACCACCGATGAAGAGGCCGGTGAGCACGAAATCGAGCCAGGGGGGGAACACGTAGGCCACCGGGTTCGAGAGAGTCGCGTCCGGCGGGATGAGTCTGGTGCCCTCGGCTACTCCGGTCCAGAGCGCGTCGAACAGGTGGATGCCGCCGGCCCGGGCGGCCACGATGCCCAGCGCGAAGCCGATGAGGTGCAGCACGAACGACCGAATCGTGGTGCCGTCGTCCGGATCGGTCGCGGGTACCACCAGCACGGTGGAACCCGGCACCCGCTCGGAGGGCTCCCCCGGGGGGGTCTCCGGAAGCTCCATCCGCGTCTGCCGAAGGCTGGCCTGCTCGCGCTGGAGCTTCTCGATCTCGGCGGTCAGAGCGGACCGGGCAGGCTCGCCGGCCGCCGCCGCGAGCTCTTCCTGGGCCCGGGGAAGCCGCCCCTCGATGACGGCGAGCTGCTCGAGCATGGTCTCGTGGTCATCCGCCGCGCGTGCGTTCTCGCACTGCGCGGCGAGCTCGGCGATCGCCGCCCCGCCGTCGAGCTTCGGCAGCGTCCGGCTGCCTCGGCTGGCGACGCGGATGGAGACCACGTTCTTTCCAATCTCGATCACCCGCTCGACCACGACGGACAGACCGATCGCCGCGGTCAGCGGGACGACGATCGAATCCAGATCAGCCATACGCTCTCCTCGGTCCTCTGGCGCCGCCGGGACGCGGGCCATATGTTCGCCGGCATCACTCTTCGGAGCCGGAACTCATGTACACGGTCACGCCGGGTCGGGTCGCCGCCCTGCTCGCCTTCTACGCCGCCCTCTTCGTCGTCATCCGCGTGATCAAGCCCGCGATCGAGCGGGACGAGCGGCGCACGGCGCTGGTGATCGGCGGGCTGTGGGCGGTGAGCGTGTTCATCGCCAATTACGTGCTGTACCGCCTCGGCGCGATGAGCTTTCTTCCCTGGGTCAACGATTTCCTGCACACTTTCATCTGGATCGGCGTCTGCCTGACGTTCCTCTACCTCGGGGTTCGGGAGCGGCACTCGATGCTGACCCAGTTCATCCTGTTCGCGACCTTCAGTCTGATCGTGAAGTACGCCGAGCGGCTGCTCTTCGGCACCTGGGACCAGCCGAACTTCCTGGGACTCATCCCCGGCAATACCGCGTATATCCTGGGCTGGTCGCTCGCGGACGGGCTCTATCCGCCGCTCACCAAGTACGGGCTGAGGCTGCTCGCCCGGTTCCTGCCGGGGCTCGTGGTGCTGTGAGCTAGGCCGGCAGGTAGGCCTTTCGCCGCACGCCGTTCCACACGTCGATCGTCGGCCCCTGGCCCCGCCGCGCGGCCGTGTCCTCGTCCGAGCCGTACACGAACACCATGGTCATCTGGGTCAGCGATCCGAAGCCCTTCCGGTCCTCGGTGCGCTCGATGAGCGGGAGCATGGTACCGGTATTCACGTAGAGCTTGACCCGGTCCGCGAGGTCGGCGGCCACCACGATGTTGCGCGGCTGATGGGTGTGGCCGTACATGACGTACTGGATCCCGCCTGGCGCGCGTGCCTTCCAGTCCTCCTCCTCCTTGGCGCCGTCGAGATAGGGATCCGAGTCGCGGCTCAGTAGGCTCACCACGTTGCCCACCTTGCGCAGTCCCTCCACCCGCTCCCGAAATCCGGCGAAGCTGGTCCCCAGGAGATGCTTGTACACGAACGTCAGGCGGTCGGTGAGATCTCCGCTGACGAGCAGATCGTTCTTGAGGGCGTCCCACTTTTTGGCGACGCTGGACTGGAGCACGCCGCCCAGCGCCTGCTTCATGGCGCCGTGGAGCGCCTTCTCGTAGGACGACAGCCGGTTCCGGGCGAACCATTCGACCCAGAGGAACACGTCCAGCATGGGGCGCAGGTTGTTGAGATCCCGGAACTCCTCCATGAAGTCGAGAAAGTCCTGGCCAGGCTGCGCGCTCGATGCTCGCGCGTAGTGAACCAGGCCCGACATCAGCTCAGCCGTCACCACCTCGCCGATCGCCATGATCTGATAGATGGCGGGGTCGAAGCGCCGGCACTCGGGCTGCCCCGTGGGGCGGAGCACTTTGTTGTAGTACTCGAGGGCATGACAGTTCTCGTCCCACTCGTGCCCGTGCCGGGCGCGGACGCCGTACCGTTCCGAGCGAAACGTGTGGGTGAACTCGAGCTGCGGGATCCGCGGCAGCTTGTCCCGCAGCATCTGCTGGAGGCTCGGGAAGTTGACCAGTACCCGGTCATGGTTGCCGAAGACGTACGTGATCCGCACCGGGAGCTGGGTGGCGTGCGGCAGGTCGTCGAGCACCTGCAGCATCGCGGCGGCGCACGGATGGGCCAGGACCAGGGCGAACACCTGCTCGAACTGGGATTGGATGAGCTTGCCGTCGCGGTTCATGCCGGTCGTGGGGTCCAGGGTGCCACCCCAGGGCCGCTCGGTGGGAGTGGTGTTCCGGTGCCACCAGTCGGTGCGAACCAGGTCGAAGATGTCTCCCAGCAGGAGGAGATGCAGCTCGGTGGCTCCCTTGGCCTGCGCGGCCGAGACGATCTCGCTCCGCAGCAGCTCGAACGCCGAGCCGTGCACATTGTTGGCGGTCGAGCCGTCCGACATATGGATGTCACTCACCACGACCAGCATGAGCTCCCCTCCGGCGAGACTGAACGCTCAGGCGATGCGGCCCGCGGCGTATCGGGCCAGGGACATGACGGTGAGCTGAGGGTTGACCTGGAGGCTGCCCGGGAAGACGCTCGCGTCGCAGACGTAGAGGTTCTCGAACCCGTGCACCCGGAAGCGCTCATCCACCACCCCACGACGCCGGCTTCGACCCAGCGCGTTGCCGCCCTGCGGATGGGCGCTCGCGAGCGTGATGGTCGAGGGGTCGGAGGCCGCCCGCTCGATGCGGTCGAGCGACGCGCGGTCGGTATAGGTGCAGTTGTCCCAGGTATTGAGCATGACCCGGCGGGCTCCCGCCTCGAGCAGCACCTCGGCGAGCGTGCGGAGGCCGTGGCCCAGCCGGCGGAGGTCGCCCGCCCTGGGGTCGTACTTGAAGCCGGGGCCACCGGTGAGCGGCTGGGTCACCTGGGCGTTGCTCTCGGTGCCCACCACCATTCCGAAGGCCACCATGTGACCCGCGCGGCGCATGTTCTGATAGTGGTCGCCGAACCAGCCTGGCATCGCCGTCGCGAGCCCCACCGGCGGGCTGAACCAGGTCTCGATGATGAACTCGTTCGCCTCGTGCTTGACGTAGTGGCCCATTTGTACCCCGTCGTACGAGTTCAGCGGCTGGGCGAACTCCGCGAACACCGGGGTCATCATGTTGAAGGCGAGGCCTTTCCCGACCGGAAGGCCCCGGCCGATGCCGCTCTTGAGCAGCAGGTAGCTCGAGCCGATCGCGCCGGCCGCGAGGATGACCTGTTCCGCCTTGATGGTCACCTGGCGGCCATCGGACAGCCGGGCACGCACGCCGAGGGCCCGGGCGGGCCGGCCGCTCGCCGTCCGCACCCGCTCGACCTCGCACTCGGCCAGGATGCGGAGACGGCCCGCGCCGAAACGTGCCTGGCCCCACGGAAGCGCCGTGTCCAGCATCGAGAACTTCTTGCCGAACGCACAGCCGTCGTTGCAATAGCCGCAGCCGAAGCAGGCGCGGTCGATGTCGGCGGTGTCCGCGGTGTGGGGAAGATTCGCGTCGTGGGCGATGTTCGCGTCGAATGGCTGCGGCGGGGCCAGTCCCCAGCGCGACCCGTCGCGCTCGAGCAGCGGCCGGATGAGCGCGGCGGCCTGATGGGCCTGCCCGTCGAGCCGGTGCACCCGCAGAAACGTCTTGACCCACTCGGTGCTCGCCGCCAGGTCGCCGAGATCCAGCGCGGCATCCTGGCCGCCGGGCTGGTTCCAGCGGGCCAGTACCTCGGCGGGCGGATCGAAGCAGATCCCGTTGTTCACCGTGGTCGAGCCGCCGACACAGTTGCCCTGGAGCACGGTGAAGCGATAGTCCTCCGAGAGCTGGATCATGCCGCCGTCGTACAGGCTCCCCAGCTGCTGCAGCTCGTCCTCCACGAAGAACCGGGGCTCGACATACGCGCCCCGTTCCAGCACCAGCACCTCGCGTCCCCGCTCCGCCAGGCTATAGGCCAGGATGCCGCCCCCGGCGCCGCTGCCGATGATGCAGACGTCGGTCGTCAGGGTATCGGAATCGAGGTCGCCGGGACGCATCACCTTGAGGGGATGGGGCGCCCGCGGCGGCAGGTGCAGGCCGCTGAGCCGGGCGCGCTTGGAGAACGGGCTGAACTCGATGTCCTCGTGCGCGCGGGGATCGTTGTAGTACCCCAGATTCGTGAGCTGGTGCCCGACCCGCATGAACGCCTGCAGGAATGGCTTGAGGAACCGGAGTGTGGAGCGCTTCCCCGGTTCGCGGTAGAAGCGGGCCCGGACGAACTCGGTCCGCGCCCACGGGGAGAGCTCCGGGAGCGGCGGCTGCAGCGAGAGCAGGGGCCAGTAGTGGATGGCCGCGAGCGCGATCCGGAAGGTGCCCTTGCGCTCGGTGCGCATGCGGGCGAGCGCCCGGTCGACGTTGGCGGCGGTCTCTTCCGGGGTGACCCGCTCCTCGGGTCCCACCAGCATGATGTCGGCCAGCGCGATGAGGGTGCGGAATTCGATCGGCCGGAAGAACTGCGCCCCCAACCGGGCCCGCCAGGCGGCGAGATACATGACGAGAAGCAGTCCGCCGAGCGCCGCATCGAGCAGGACGGCGCCACTCAGCACCTGCGCCATCGTGAGCGTGCGGCCGGCCAGGACGGCCGTGGTGTCCAGCGCTGGTGGCTTCACCACGAGATAGAGGATCTGCACCAGTGCGGACAGCAGGTGCACGGCGATGACCGGTCCCACCAGCGAGAGGTGCCGGCGCGGCCGGTGGGCGACGTACAGGCACACCATGGCCAGGACCGAGATCTTGACCACCGAGTTGGTCACGAAGGGCAGCTCGCGGAAGAACTCCGGCCCGATGCCGCTGATCGGACCCAGCTCGTACCCCACGGCAGCGAGTGCGAACACCCCGCCCAGGACGTAGAGCAAGGTTCTGAGCCACTGCTCCTGGGGCGTGAGCCAGCGCTCGTCGGGTTGCGTCCATGCCGCCGTCCGCCGGAGCTGGCCGCGCGCCGCGATGGCGAACGCGCCGAGCACGAGAAGGATCACCCCATCCAGCGCGATCGCCCCCCAGAGGACCCGCCCGACCGGCTGCGGTGCCCCCAGGCCCGGATGCACCAGGTAGCCGGTGTCCACCGTCGCGAGCAGCAGCAGCATCGCGACGACCGAGACGGCGTGGGCGGCCAGCACGATCCACACGAGACCGAAGCGGCGCCGCAGGTCGCCCGCCGCGTAGAGACAGCATGCCAGGAGGATGGCGACCTTCACGACCGAGTTGGAGACGAACGGCAGCTGCCGGAAGAAGTCGCGATCGAGCGGAAGCCAGCCGACGTGCAGCAGCGGACCGAGAGCGTACAGCGGGATCGCCGCCAGGAACACGCCGGCGAGCACCCTGAGGATGAGTGTGAGCGCCTGCTCCGCCTTCCCTGGCGGGGCGGACGGGTCCTGAAGCGTCATGCAATTCTCCCTGGGGGCGTGCTCTACTTACTGCTCCGTGCGGACTGGCGCAATAGTGGCTCGGACACGATGTTGGAATCCCCCAACCACGCACCGGGTCATCACCATGGAGATCAAGCCCCACGAGCGCCGATTCCTCGTGAGCTTCGCCGAGGCCGCGCTAGGTCTGCCCGATGGCCAGCGGGCGGTCGCGGAGCGGGCGGTCGACCGGCTGGATCAGTTTCTCTCGTCCACGCCGGCGGCGGTGCGGACCCGTTTTCACCTCGCCTTGCTCATCGCTCCGCCGCTCCTCACCAAGGCGCGCTTCGCCCGGAAGCCGCTCGCCTGGCGGCGCGCCTACGTCGACCGCCTCTTCCGCAAGTTCGCCAGTCGTCCCCCGGGGTTTCTGATCGACCGCCAGGCCATCCTGTCCACCATCAAGGCGATGCTGGGCGGGAGCTTCTGCGAGCTGCCCGAGTTCTGGCAGCGGATCGGTTACTCGCCGGTTCCCCAGCGGTTTCCGAGCCGCCCATCGGGGGCACAGGTGGTGCCACCGACCGGGCCCGAGCTGCGGCCCGGCCGGTCGGTGACCGGCCAGTTCCTCCACGATCGCTCGACCCGGCTGGCCGACCTTCCGGAGCAGGTCGACGGGCGGCGGACCATCGCGATCATCGGCGGCGGCGCGGGAGGGCTCACTGCGGCCCACGCGCTAGCCGGACGCTCCGATCTGCAGGGAGCCCGGATTGTGGTGCTCGAGGCCGGGAAGCTCCACACCAACGAGAGCTTTCCGCAGCGGACCCTGGACGGTTTCTCGCAGCTCTACTTCAATGCCGGCGTCACCCCGTGCAGGTCGCAGCGGATCGGCTTCATCCAGGGACGCTGCGTCGGCGGCGGCACTACGGTCAACAACGCGGGCTGCGTCCGGCCGATGAACGAATGGGGCGGGCTGGTCGAGCGGCGCTGGGGCATCGAGGGGGCGGATCTCGACTGGGGTGAAGTGGGCCGCGCCTTCGACGATCTCCGCGACCCGCTCCATATCCGGCAGGTCGAGCCCTACGTCGTCACCCGGGGCACTCAGCGCACCTTCGATGGGTTCGCGACCCTGGCCGACCACTACGTCCGCGCAGGGCTGCTCGACGCGAACCTCAAGGACTGCGTATCCTGTGGTCAGTGCAACAACGGCTGTCCCTACGACGCGCATACCGCGCCGTTCATCACCCTGCTGCCCGAGGCGCTGCGGCGCAATCCGAACGTCGCGCTGGTGCCGGAGGTCGAGGTGACCGGGATCGGGTTCGAGGGGAACGGCGAGGGTCGCCGGGTCTCGCATCTCGAGCTCAAGGGGACGGACGGACGGCTGCGCCGGCTCTCTACGGACCAGGTGATTCTCGCCGCCGGTGCCTTCGGCTCGGTCGAGCTCCTGCTCAGGAGCCGGTTCTACTCCGCCACCAATACCCGGCGGCTGGTCGGCCAGCGCTTCAGCTGCAACTTTGCCAGCCCGGTGCTCGGCCGGTTCCGCGAGGAGATGGATGCGGGGAAAGGCATCCAGATCGGCTACATCGTCGAGATGCCCGATGACCGCATGATCATCGAGACCGCCTTCGCGCCGCCGACCGTGATGGGCATGATGATGCCGCAGTGGGGCTCGGCCTTCTCCGAGAAGCTCCTGGCGTACAACAACTTCGGCGTGGCGTTCCCGACCGTCTCGAGTGACGCGTATGGCGCCATCGATTTCCCGCTGCTGCCCCCCTCGGACCGTGCGGAGATCGACTTCGAGCTCGCGCCCAGTGACTGGATGCGCCTGGTGAAGGGGCTCCGCCTCTGTGCCGAAGCACTGCGCCGCGCGGGTGCCGAGGAGATCTTCGACAGCCGCTACAGCGGCGAGACGCTCAGCATGACCGGTGACGCCCGGCGCGACCCCGAGCGCATCGAGGGCTACTACCGCGACGCCGGCCCGGCGGAGTTCTTCAAGGTGCAGAGCGCTCATCTGCAGGGCGGTAACGTCATCCATTACGATCCCACGCGAGGGGTGGTGGACCGGAACCTCCGGGTGCATGGGGTGCAGAATCTCTGGATCCTGGACTCCAGCGTCTTTCCCGCGGCGATCACGCTGAACATCCAGTACACGACCATGGCGCTGGCGCGGTACGCGGCGCTGCGGATGCCGGCGTGACCAGGAGGCACGGCTTCGATTGGGAATGGATGCGTGATGCGGGTGACGAGACGATAGGAGAGGCTCACGACCTGCGCAAGGTCTGAACGCGACACGGAAGGAACTCATTTGCGACAACCGGTGACGGGCGACCGTCGCCGGATCTAGATCCTTTCTGGGTCCTCTCTAGCGCGCTCCGCGCTGTGCCAGCCACGCCGAGTCGTGGCTCCGGACTTGGGCCGCGGCCTCTGCCCGCCGGCGCACCCGCAGTTTCTCGAGCAGGTTGTGCACGTGATTCTTCACCGTGGCGACTTCGATGCCCAGCCGCACCGCGATTTCCTTGTTGGACAGCCCCTGATCGATCAGTCGTACGATCTCCGACTCGCGGGCGGTCAGCGGGCTGGTCGTCGGGAAGGCGCCGCTCACCGCTGCTCGCCAGGCGAGGCGCCGGATCAGCGTGCCCGCGAGCTGGGGCGAGCACTGCAGCTCGCCGCGGGTCGCTCGCTCGACGGCATGGACGAGATCCTCGACCGAGCCCTCCCGGGGGACGTAGCCCGCGATTCCGGCTTCGGCGAAGACGAGGACCGACTCCTCGCTGTCTGGCACGCCCAGCGCCACGACTCGGATCTCCGGTCGTACCTGCCCCAGCGTGCGGGTGAGCAATAGGCTTCCCGGCAGCGACTGGTCAACGACCACCACCGCCGGGTTCAGCTCGCAGGCCTGCTGCAGGGCCTCCTCCGGCCGGGTGGCCGTCCCGATCACGTCCAGGGAGCCCCCGCGCGACAGCAGCTCGGCCAGTCCCTCGCGATACAGTCTGATGTCTGACACGATCAGGATCGTGAGCATGCGTCACAGCGCGATCTGGCTCGATGGTCGTGCACCGATCCTCGGTGACCGATGCGGCAATAGCGATGTTCCGAGCGCCTGTCGAAGGAAGAAGCCAAATATTGTTCCCGGGCCGGATGTGTCAAGCTACCACCGGCCCGACACGGGCGTCTGCCCTCGGAGAGGAACTAGGTCTTCGGATCCAGATGACGCAGCGCGCGATCCCCGCCGATGATCAATAGCTTGTTCCGTCGAATACGCAGGACTTGGCGTTGGCCAGTTGGTGGCGCACCGTGACGTGCCCGTCCGGGTAACCGTAGACCGTCACCGTCTGCTGGCGGTTGGTACAGTGCACATGTCCTCCCGTGGCAGCCACATAGGCCTCCACCGCCTGCTTCATGGGATGGTGGAAGCGTGGCACCACGCCGGCCGAAATGATGACCTGCTCAGGAGCCACCGCCTGCAGCCAAGTCGTGGAGGTGCCGTTGTTGCTGCCGTGATGCGACGCCTTCAGCACTTCGGCCTTCAGCAGGGCCGGATGGTTCGCGACCAGCCAGTCGCGCTCCTCCACCTCGGCGTCACCGGCGAAGAGCATGGAGAACTGCCCGTACTCCAGCCGCACCAGAACGGAGTTGTTGTTCTCCTCACCTGGGCAGACGTCGTCGATCGGGTCCGAGGGGAGAATGATGAAGCTGACGCCATCCACCTCCAGAGTGTCGGCCCCGGGCGGCTGGGTCGGGGTGTGCTGGTCCTGGAGGGCCTGCCGGATGTGATCGTCCGTGACGTTCCCCGGGCAGTCTTGCAGGTTGCCGATGAAGCGGCCGACCTTGATGTGACGCAGCACGGTTTCGATACCCGCATAGTGGTCCTTGTGCCGATGAGACACGATCACCAGGGCCAGGCTGTCCACTCCGAACTGCGGGGCCAGCGAGTCGGCCAGCATTTGGTTCGCGCCCGAGTCGAGCAGCACCCACCGTGCATTCGGTGTCCGGATGAGGATGCCGTCGCCCTGGCCGACGTCAACCACCTTGATCCGGACCCCGGCGAATTGCGCGACAATCGGCCTTGGCGCCGCGCACGCCGCACCTGCCAGCACTCCGAAGAGAAGACTGATCCGCCCCATCGATTCCCCTTTCTGGTGGGTCCCTCGCGATCCGGGTCACCCACGCCGTGTGGACGAAGCGTTGACGCCGCGGTCAGAGGCCGAGCTCGACGGACCAGCTTCGTATGGTGCCGGTGTCCTCCGCGGCGGTGTCCTCCACTTCGAGCACCCAGGTGCCCTTTGCATTCTTGCCCAGCAGCGGTTGCAGTCCCGGAGTGTTGGAAGCGTCGTACGAGCGCCGGAGATTGTCGCCGCCTGCTCCCGCGCGGTCGTGCAGCGTGATCGGCGTGGAGCCGTTGCCACCCGGCGGCCGGAGCCGCACGATCAGGTCGCCGACGTAGGTGTGGTCGATCGCGACCGTGACCAGGACCGAGCGCATCGGGGCATCGTCACCGACCTCGAGCTTGAGCGAGCAGGTCTTGAGGTCTTCGATGGCGACGTCGCGAATCACCGTGTGCGCGGTCCGGTAGGTGGAGACCGCCGGCGCCGCGGCGCCCGCCTCGCCGGCGATGGTGACCGCCGTCTTGGCATTGAGCCGCCCGTAGCCGTAACGGCCGCTGTGTCCATTGACGTCGTACTTGCCGCCGGTGGGGTCGATCCGCTCGCAGGAGCGGCGCAGAACCTCTTTCACCTCGCTCCATCCCAGCCCTGGATTGCGGGCCAGCACCAGGGCGGCGACGCCCGCGGCCCCAGGGCATGCGCTCGAGGTGCCACCGAACGAATTGGTGTAGTTCCCGGCGGCGTCGCCTTCACTCTCCCGTCCCGGGTTGTAGCCGGCCGCGCCCACCCGGTCGGTGGTCCAGATTCCGGGCGTCTGGGGAGAGCTCCGGTCGCTGCTGGGGAAGGCGCACCAGATGGCCCGGCCGAAGTCGCTGTAGTAGCTCCGCTGGCTCTTGGCGTTGCAGGCCGCGACCGCGATCACCTTGTCATAACTCGCGTAACCGTCGTTGTCCACACTCTCGTTGCCGTTGCCGGCGGCCCAGGTGACGACGCAGCCCTTGCCGCTGCGCCCCCGCGTAGTCGCGTAATCGATGGCCAGCCGCGTCGAATCCGGCAGGGGGATCACCTCGCCGTGGAGGGGATCGGAGGGATCGCTGGGGTTGCCGTCCGCGGGTCCCCAGCTGCAGGAGATCACGTCCGCGCCGTGGTCCGCCGCCCAGGCGAACGCGTCGGCCTCCTGTTGAGTGCCGAGCCCCGAGGCGAGGCGGATCGGCATCAGCTTCGCGAGGGGCGCCACCCCGGAGGCGCCGTGCTGGCCGCCCGCGCATGCGACGCCGGCGCAGGCGGTGCCGTGATCGTCGCCGTCGCCCGGGCGGGGATCGCCGCCACCACGGGTCACGTCGCGAGGGGCCACGATCTTGCCGGGCCCGGTGAACTCCTCGTGATCGATGTCGACGCCGTCGTCGATCAGCGCGATCGTGATGCCCTCCCCCTGGCTCAGCGCCCAGGCGGCTTCCACCGTGGCGTTCGCGTCGATCACCACTCCGGCGACGGTGGTCTTCATCAGGTGCCACTGCTGGGGGAAGGCTTGCCGGGAGCGGGAGCGACGTACGATTTCAGGGTGGCAGAGCATCACGTCCTGCTCCTGGAGCAGGCGCGCGGCGAGGGCGAAGACGTCCTGGCCGGTGCCCTCGGGGGCTCCGGCGAAATAGGCATTGGGGCTGTAGGTCAGCTCTCGTTTCGCCTGAAGGCCGTAGCCGGCCAGGAGCCGGCGGCATCGGGATGGGGGCAGCTCGGACTTGAATTTGACGAAGAGGTTCTCGGTGTAGACCGCCGGCTCGCCCGACTTGGGGCTCACCAGAACGGTTCCGGCGAACTGGAGCGCCTTGTCGGCCTTGAGTGTCCGCCGGATGCCGGGTCCGGTGCTCCGCGCGGTGCGCAGGCGGAGCACGTCGACTCCGGCATGGGGGAAGCGCACCACCGGCTCCAGGTCGGCCAGCAGCCGCCGCGTGGACGGCGCCAGCTCCAGCCGGATCATGTCGTCACGGGTCACCGAGCGGCGCGAGCGGGTGCGGACGACGACGAGGCTCGGATCCACAACCAGCTTCTGCTTGGGCCCGGCGTTGCCACCATATTGTATCTGGACCATGACTTCCTCCCTGGCACGTAGCCATGCTCTGCGAGGACAGCGGTGCGCGAAGATCTAGCGGCGTTTCCTCAGGCGGTCCGCGCGAGCCTGACGCAGCCGGCCCGGACCTACACCCGGGTAACCGATCTGCTGGCGGTTCAGGGCGCGATACCCGACTCGCTCCGCCCGCTGGTGACCCGGGAGCTCGCGCCGGGCATCGGGCTCATTCCCGCTGACCGTGCTCCGCAGCTTCCCCAGACGGCGCGGATAACTCCAGTGTACGCCCTGGGCCCGGCGGGCTCGCCCATGGTGCCCACTGGCCGGGTGCTGGTGCGGTTCGGCGAGGGCGAGCGGGCCGAGTCGCAGGGCGGCGCGATCGAGCGCGCCGGCTACCGGCTGGTCGCCGCGCTGCCCTATGCGCCCCAGGCGGCCTGGGTCGAGTCTCCGGCCGGCCCGGCCCGGGGACTGAGCGAGCTGGCTCGGCTCGAGGCCATACCCGGGGTGGTGAGCGTCGAGCCGGAGATGGTGGGCGGGCGGGCGGCGCGGTAGCGCTACCTCCGCTTGGCACCCTCGGGTCCTTCAACACCTCCCAGTTCGCCCTGCCGGCTGAACCAGTCGAACAGCTCCGGGCGCCGTTTCTTGAGGCTCTCGGGATCCGCTCGGTAGATCGCAAATGCTTCGGCGAAAGCTTCGGCATTGCCCGTCTTGGAGTACTCGGTGAGCGGATCCTTGCCCTTCACCAGTTTGGCGAAGGCTTCGCCCGGGGCCGTCTCGGCCGCCTCGCGCTTGGACTCGGCGGCTGTGAGTCGCTTTTCCAGCACCTCGTCGGCCGCTTTCAAAGCCTTTGCTTTCTCGTCGAGTGCCTTGGCGCGTGCGCGGGCCTTCTCCACTCCGGACTTAAGCCGCTTCTGGGTGGCGGGGTCGGCGGCGTTGTACTCCGCGACCAGGGCATTGCGCTCATCATTGGCGGTGTTGTATGCGGCAATGGCGCTCCCGGCCTTCGAATGAGCGTCAGCGTACGCCGCTTGAGCCGCGACCACCCGGCGGTGCTCTGCCCGCTGGCTGGCCGCCTCCATGGCATGCCCCATCTCGTGAAGCAGGTTGAACCGGCCGAGCGGGACGCCAGCCATGCTGGCTGCTGGATCGAAGCATCCGTCGTACATGGAGATCTGTAGCTTCCCGGCGGTGAGGTCAGCTTCATGGAGGCCACATTCCTGCCCGTGCGCCGTGCCGGGGTCGTAGGACGGATCGGCAGCGGCGCGACTCGTTGGCGTCTTCCACCGCTTGAAGCCGTAGCCTCTCACAGCCGTCAGTTCCCTGCCGGTGAGTCGACCGAGTGACCAGGCGAGATCCTGGATCTCATCGGCCGTCCAATCCGCGTCGCCGCGCTGGATGGTGATGCCGTAGCGCCGTTCGAGGTCCTCGCGAGAGGATGGCTGGCTCGCTTTCGCGTCGGGCGCACACGCGAGGCGCGCCGGGGAGCGCGTTACTGTCGTCGGGACGGTGTGACGGGGCGAGCGCCCCTCCACTGCGTTTGAGGCGGCGGTTTCGGCTTCCCGTTCCCAAACCCCTCCTGGGTCCGCGGCTGCCGATCCCCGGGCGGCCGAATCTTTCTGTTGCGCGACGTGGGTCAACTCATGAGCAAGCAGCTTCCGACCCGCTGGCGTGTCTGGGGCGAAGCGCCCCGAGGCGAAGTACACGTCCCGGCCCAGTGTGAAAGCCTGGGCGCCGAGCGCCTCAGCGGCTTGGGCGGCGCGCGTGTCGGTGTGCATCCGGGCATCACCGAGCCCGTGACTTCGATCGAGAAATGATGGGATGCCTGCTGGCCCTCCGTGATCAGCCGTTGAATCCTTGGCATGAGCATGCGACGCGGGTTCGGCTGGCGTACTGTCCGGATGGCGTTCGGGGTGACCGTGAAAACGACTCGAAGGGGTCATTTGCCTGGCAGGCCTCCCAGCCGATCCATCGCCGATTTCTCCCTGGCGGGCTGGTCAAAGGTGGATGATCCTCTGCGCAGCGGCGTCACCAGTGCCATGCGACCATCACCCATGGGCTTTCACTCTTCCATGAATCCGGGATGTTTGCCCCTGGCCGTCGGCAGGGCCATTCCCGGCTTCCATTTCGTCTTCCAACCGTAGGGAATGTCGAGCGTTTTGAATGAGCCGCCGGCCATCTCGGCTCGGATGGCATCCAGCTCCTCCAGCAAGGCAGCTCCCTCCTTGTCTCCGAGTCGAGCAGTAAGCGTATAGGCGTACTCGGCTTGTTTGCCGGCGTGTATGTACGAATTGTGAAGTCGAGTTAGCTCTGGGTTCGCCGTCGACCTCGATCCTGCAAGCCAGACCCCATTCTCCGCGCCGTTGATGTTGCCGTCCGCTGCGCGGAGGCGTTCCCGTAACCACTCCATCGATTCACCGAATTCCTTGTCCGGGATGATGTGGTGTGCGTGATATCCCGGAGGTGGTGGCGGTCCCTCCTTCAGCATCGATGCTCGCAGCGCCTCGTTTCCCGGAGTCGGGCGAATCTCGCGAGGCGATGGCAGGCGACCCTCATGAATTGTCGTGCCGGGAGCGAATTCTCGCTGCTCGCCCGACATTATTCCGCCTCCAGCCTCGGCGCCGAAGACTTCCCGGATGTGTCCCCTTTGGATGGCTTCGGCTAGTCCACCGGATGGGAATGTCTCAAGCAGATCGTCCACCATCTTCTTTGTCAGCACGGCCTCATTGTCGAACAGGAATTTGCCGAGGGCCTTGAGGTCCTGGGGCGGAAAGGTTTGGGCAAGCCGCTCGACTTGTGCCGCCTGCTTCGCGCCCAAGCGGCTCGCATCCTCCGCTGCGAAACCAAGGATCTCACTGGGCTCGAGTCCGTGCTGTTCCAGGTAGGACTGCACCTCGTGTGCACTGCGCGGCGGGGTAACCGCGGCCGGCTCCGCAACGGGCGGCGGCGGTGTCTCATCGATGGCTCCCTTGCCACCGCTCGCCTCCAGCGATTCGGCTTCCGGCGCCAGCTCCCCCATACTGGTAGGCTCTGCCCAGCCGCGTGCGCCGCGGTACCCGGCCGTGAACCCTTCGAGGAACCCCTCCTTACGCGCCGCCCCCGCTACGGCTCTTGCGCTCTTCAGGGATGTTACTCCCTCCCCGAACAGGAACTCGCTCTTGTACGCCGCCCAGTGCTCCGGCAATCCCCGCGCGCCCTTGATGAAGCCCTTCGCTCCCTCGAGGGCTCGCCCGGGAAGCGCCCGCACGCCACCGGCAACTCTCCCGGGCAAGCCGCGAAGCGCGCCAACAGCCTCGCCGGGCAGAGCACGCAGACCTCGCGCGATGCGACCAGGAACACTTCGCAGTCCGGTCGTGGCGCGTCCGGTGACTGATTTGAGTCCCTTCCAGCCCGCGATTGTGGTGGACTTGATTCCCTGACCGACCCCTCGCGCCCCACGGCCCAGCATCGAACCTGTGGCTCGGTATGCCCCCCGGAATCCTCCGCCCGCGGCTCTCGCCTCCGCGGCGAGCCCTCGCGCACCACCCGCGACACTGCCCCACGGCTTCGCACCCATCCGCGCCGCGTACGCTACACCGCCGCCGGCCTCGCTGATCTCCGCCGCCGCCGCCTTCCCCCCCACCTGCCCCAACTTCGCCATCCCCATCTGCATGACCACGTTGCCGGCGTTGCCCGCGTCCTCGGTCAGCTTGTCGGATTGCTTCGAGAGTTCTTGCGCCGTCTGGGCGCAGGCGGCATCGATCAGATCCTTGATGAACACCAGCGCCTGGAGCACCAGGGCGACCTTCCCCACCGCAATGGTCCATCCCCCCACCGTCGTGAGCACGGTGGTGCAGAAGGCGATGACCGGTCCGGTAACCGCCGCGAGCGTACCGAAGCTCAGAATGGTGAGCGCGGTCATGATCGCGATGATCACGCCCGCCAGAGCGGTGATGGAGCCCAGGATGATGGTGAGCCCCGTGGCCACGTCTGCCGCGGACTTGAGCAGGTTGCCCAGCGGGTCCTTCTTCCACTGTTCGCCGCTCAGCAGGTTGGCGACCCCCGAGACCATCATGCTGAGCCCGCTCACCACCCCCATCAGTGAGCTGCGCGGGTCGATCAGGCCGGCCGCGAGATGGCCCCAGCCCGGCCATTTGATCCCGCTCGCCTTGCCGAACAGGTTGCGACCGGTGAGCCGGAGCGCGATTCCCACTTTGTCCGTGGCGCTTAGCTTGTCGAATCCCTCCTTGGCCTGATCGTCGATGAAGGTCAGGTTGTCACTGCGGTGTTTGTTTTCCGCGGCGATTGCCTCCTCGCGATCCTTGTCCTTTACCTCGGGGGTCCCGGTCAGCCAGGAAGGAAGCGCCCGGTTGACCTTGCCGGTGAGGTCGAGGTCGACCCTCCCAGGCGGCAGGCCGCCGGGAGACTCGGTCGCCACGGGACCGCCAGTCTCCTGATCCGACAGCTCCTCCCCGGCGCCTGCTTGATCGGGACCGGCGGGCGATCCCCAGGCTTCCGCCTCGGGGGCCGGTGCGGTGAGATCCACTTGACGCTGGATCGTGCCCTCCGGCACTGAGGCGGCCGAACTGCTCGAACCGATACTCTGATCCCCTGGACCCTGGAGCTTGGGGGCCGGGACTCCGCGCATTCCCGTTTCATAGCGGGCCTGCGTCTGCGTCAACCGTGACTCGACGGCGAAGCTCGTCGCCACCAGGTCCAGGCCCTGCTCGTCGAGCATCTGAGCTTCGGCCAGCAACCGGTCCGGCGCGCCGAGCAGGGCTTCGACCTGTTGCCGTGCGACGCGGTTCTGGACTGTCATCTCCTCCAGCCGGTCGCCCGTCCCGGTGAGCGTCTTGTCCACCCCTTCGAGCTTGCTCTGGGTCTGGGTGTTCTGCTTTGCTGCCTCCTTCGCATCCTGCGCCAGGGTCTGAGACTTGGCCTGGGTCTTGGTGATCGTGTCGTCGGTGCTGCCGATGTCTGAGGCTGCCTTGTTCATCTTGCCGCCCTGCTCCTGGGCCTTTTCGGCAGCCTCCTCGTCATCTGGGGTGTTGCTGGCGTTCTGGGCGACCGAGTCGGCGGCCTCGGCGGCCATCGGGCCCGACTCCGCTTTGCCTTCGTCCGCCTTCGCAGAATATCCCGGTGCCCCGGCGGCGACTTTGGCGGCTTTTTCCTCCGAGATATCCAGCCCCTTGTGGGCCTTGCCGGCGAGATCCTGACGGAACGCAAGGTGGTCGTTCGACTTCTTCACTCCCTCCTCGGCCTGTGCCACGTTGCTCCGTACCAGAGCCAGATTGCCGCGGAGCGTTTCGGCATTCTGCCGGTCCTCGGTGGCGTGCTGGCGCACACCATATCCCCGCTGCCGAAGCTCCTGCGCCTGGGCCGCGAGCTCCAGGACGTGCTGATCCGCGGCGGGGTCGCCGATGAGCGGGGTGCCCTTCGCATCGACCGGTTCCACGATCTTGGGCGGTGTGACCGGAGCCGCAACGTCGGGTTGGGGCTGAGCTGCTGCCGCAGCGAACGCAGCGTCCGCCTGGGCCGCTGCGGCCTCCGCCGCGCTCTCGGCGGCTCCCTTCTTCCCCTTTGCCGGTTCTTTGGCCGCGCCCTTGGCCTCCGCGATCGGTCTGCTCGGCAGGTCGGCTTCCGACTTGGTGGACGACCCGGCCGCTTCCACTCTCGGCTGCTCCGCCGCGGGACGATCGACGTCCGGCTTGGCTCCTGGCTCGAGCTCGCTCCGCTTGGTTGCAAGCTCCGATCGATCGACCTTGCGCCGCGCCTCGGGAGGTGGAGCGGGCGGGGGCGTCGGCGGGGCCCCCGGTGCCGGCTGGTCGGGTCGCACCGGAGCCTTCAGAGTCGCAGTCGCGGCCGGTGCGTCGTCGCCCAGCTCGTCCTCGATGGCCTTCTCCATCCGTCCCGCGACCGCGCCCCCGTCTTCCGGGTGCTGATAGTCGGCCGGAGCGCGCTGGAGCAGGGCCGGCGCTCCGGGGTGCTCGCTCTGCTGCACCACGTGGGTCGCCTCGTGGGCCAGGAGTGCCACGTCCTCGCTGTGCTGCCCCGCACCAAGCCAGATGTCGCTGCCGTGAGTGAACGCCTTGGCCCGGATCGATCTCGCCGCGTC
>JBJMOX010000112.1:0-10967 GCA_045803515.1 Gemmatimonadales bacterium | reverse complement strand
ACGGGTCGGTCGACGCACTCCAGCGGCTCGTCGGCTCCGCCGACCCCGAGATTCGGCGGGAGGCTGTCACGGCGCTCGCCGGCGGCCGGGCATCGGGGCCCTGGCCCTGGCCTCGCCCGGAGCCGCGGCCGTTTCCCTGATCCCCCCATCACGGGCATCGGGCTTTTGTCGTGGACCGCAGTGCTGAAATTTCACCATAAGCGGCGTCGCGCGCCACATCACGGGAGCAGACATGTCACGGATGGGAATCACTATCGCCGCCCTGGTGCTGTGGGGCCGACCGCTCCAGATCGCGCCGACGCAGGGCATTCGCGAGCTCCTCGCCTCGGCCCGCGGCGCTCCGGCCCTGCTCTGCAGTCTGGCCGCCGACGCGATCGGCAACAGCGGCTGGAAGAGTCACCGGACCGAAGCGCCGGTGACACCGCTCGGGCAGCTCGAGCCTCGTCCCTCGGGCGATGCGGAACGGGTGCAGGCGTCTCCCGAAGACGTGCGGCTCCTGCTCGAGAGCTTATCCGCCACCGATGGGTGCGTCCGCGAGATCGCGGTCAGGTTGCTCGGGACTCAGGCGGGGGGATCGATCGTCGCCGGGCTGCTGCAGCGGCTCTCCTCCACCGACTCCACTCTGCGCGCGGTGGCCGCGTACGGACTGGGCCTCGTGCAACCCGCGACCGCGGTGGAGCCTCTGGTTCAAGCGGTCCGCGACCGGTCCGTGGGAGTGCGGGCCAACGCGACCTGGGCCCTCGGGCGGATCGGCGATGGACGGGCGACCGGCCCGGCAACCCGCGCTCTGGCGGACGATTCGCCGATGGTGCGCGAGGCGGCGGCGGGCGCGCTGGGCCAGCTCGACTCGAGCACTGCCGTACCGGCGTTGATCCGCGTGCTCCGCCAGGATGCCGTCCCTGCCGTCCGGCGCACCGCCGCGTGGGCCCTGGGACAGCTCGAGGCGAAGCAGGCCAGCGAAGCGCTCGCCCAGGCACTGCGCGACGACAAGGATCCGGCCGTGCGCGAGATGAGCGCCTGGGCGCTGGGCAACATCGACGCGCCGGCCGCTGCACCGGCGCTGCTCACGGCCGCACGCGGCGACAGCGATGACGAAGTCCGCGAGACGTCGGTCTGGGCCATCGGCCAGCACGGCGACGAGTCGGCCGCCGCTGCCCTCGGGAAGTTGCTGCTTAGCGAACATAGTGAGCGGGTGAAGGCCACCGCGGCCTGGGCCCTTGGCCAGCTCGATGTGAGCACCGCACCCGAGGGCCTGGTCACCGCGCTACATGACGCCGACCAGGACGTGCGGCTCAAGGCCGCGTGGGCGCTGTCTGAGATCGGCGACGGGGCAGCCATTCCCGCTCTCCGCGCCGCGCTGGAACACGAGCAGGACGCCGAGGTGCGGAAGGCGGTGGTGCGCGCGCTGATCCGCTCGGGGGAGCGCTCGGACCGACTCACGGAGCTCCTGGAATCGAAGGATCCGCGGGTGCGCGAGGCCGCGATCCGGGGCATCGCGGGCCGATCGTCGGTCGACGTGTGGCCGTGGCCCGAGCCCCGTCCTCGCCCGTTTCCCTGATTCGTCTCGACCGGCTCCGACGCACGCAACCCTGTTGGCGGATCGGCTGTCTAAGGCCGTAACCTCTCCGCGGGTGTCTTCACGTGACTGCATTCTTAGGCGTGCTGCTGGTGCTGCAGGGGCAGGCGACGCTACCTGCTCCTCCGTCGCGTCCGACCACGGCGGCCCGCGCCATGCCTGCAGCCGTGGCACCGGTGCTGGACGGACGGGACGACGATGCCGTCTGGCGCTCCTCACAGCCGATCGACCAGTTTCTGGAAGCGAAGCCCAGCGAGGGCGCGACACCCAAGCTGCGTACCGACGCGAGGGTGGCTTACGATGTGCGCAATCTCTACGTCTTCGTCCGCGCCTTCGACTCCCACCCCGACAGCATCGTCCGCCTGCTGTCCCGCCGCGACGACCAGACGGCCTCCGACCAGATCATCCTCATGCTCGACCCCTATCATGACCGGCGCACGGGGTACGAGTTCGCGGTGAACCCCGCCGGCGTGAAGGCGGATTACGCGATCTACAACGACGGGGATGAGGATGTCGCATGGGACGCGGTGTGGGACGCGGCGACCCAGATCGACTCGCTCGGCTGGACCGCCGAGTATCGCATCCCGCTCTCTCAGCTGCACTACTCGGGCAAGGGAAACGTCACCTTCGGCCTGCTGGTGTGGCGCGTCATCCAGCGGCACACCGAGACGGTCACCTGGCCGCTGTATCGGACCTCCAGGTCGGGTTTTACTTCCCAGTTTGGCGAGTTGATCGGTCTCGGCGGCCTGGGGAGCCCGGGCCACGCCGAGCTCACGCCGTACGTGGTGACCAAGAACGTTCAGGATCCCGGGTCGGGTCTCGCGCGGAATCAGGACGTAACGGTCGGCGGTGATCTCAAGTACCGGATCGCCTCGAACCTGCTGCTCAACGCGACGGCCAACCCCGACTTCGGCCAGGTCGAGGCGGACCCGTCGGAGCTCAATCTCAGCGCGTTCGAGACCTTCTTCAGCGAGCGGCGGCCGTTCTTCGTGGAGGGCAAGGGGCTCTTCACCTTCACCGTGAACTGCGTCGTCGTGGTCGACTGCAACACGGGGGAAGGGCTGTTCTACTCCCGCCGGATCGGACGCTCCCCCCAGCTCGCCGACACCTACGGCGACCAGTCGTCCCCCACGGCGAGCCGGATTCTGGGCGCCGCCAAGGTCACCGGCAGGCTTCCTGGCGGCTTCTCGCTGGGCGTGCTCGATGCCGTCACCGATCGCGTGGCCGGCCCCGCCACGACCACCCTCGAGCCGGCGACCAACTACGCGGTCGTCCGGGGAAATCAGGACTACCACGGCGGGGACGGCAGCATCGGGCTCATTCTCACCGCGGTGAACCGGTCGCTTGATGTCACCAGTGAGCCGTACCTCCACCAGAGCGCGTACACCGGCGGGATCGGTGCGCGGCGGCGGTTCGCGGGGCGATTCGAGGTGTCCGGATCGCTGGATCTCAGCCGCGTGACCGGCACGCCCGCCGCCATTGCGGCGACGCAGCGCGATCCGGTCCATCTGTACCAGCGCCCCGACGGCTCGTCGACCTTCGACTCGACCCGGACCTCTCTCACCGGCACCAACCTCGAGATGCGATTCGCCAAGGTCGGCGGCAAGCGGCTCCAGTTCGAGACGGCCTACCAGCGCCGCACGCCGGGCTTCGACGTCAACGACATCGGCTTCCTCCGCCAGGCCGACCAGCAGGCGTGGACCAGCTGGGCGGCTCTGGCGTTCAGGAAGCCCAATCGAGTCTTCCGGGAGCTCCGGTGGAACTTCAATAACTGGGAATACTGGACCTTCGACGGACTGCCCACCGAGCGGGCCCTCAACAGCAACGTGCACACTCAGTTCAATAATCGGTGGTGGCTCCACATGGGCGGGACCCTCGGACAGCTCGGCGCGACCTACTGCGACCGCTGCGCTCGCGGTGGCCCCTCGATACGGCAGGACCCATACATCTCGCCGTGGCTCAACATCGAGGGCGACGATCGGAAGTCGCTGGTGCCCTTGCTCTCGCTGAACTACTGGCGGGGGGATCAGGGCCACTCGGAGTCGATCAAGCTGTCGCCGGAGCTGGATCTCAAGGTGTCTACCCGGTTCACCACCTCACTCAGTGCCAGCTACGAGCACAATCGGAACGATACGCAGTTCTTCGGGACCTTCGCCGATAGCGCGGGAGGCCAGCATTTCACCTTCGCGCACCTGATGCAGAGGACGCTGAGCCTGACCTGGCGACTGGGCTACACCTTTACCCCCAACACCTCGCTCCAGGTCTATGCCTCTCCCTTCGTCTCCAAGGGGACGTACTCCAACGTTCGCGAAGTGGGACAGGCGCGGTCGGCGGCCTATGAGGCCCGCTACCAGCCGTACGGAGACCCCGGGGTCGCCGGCGATCCCGGCGGGTTCAACGTCCAGGAATTACGCTCGAACGTGGTGTTCCGCTGGGAGTACCGGCCGGGCTCAACGCTGTTCCTGGTGTGGAGTCAGGGCCGGGAGAGCTCGGGCGAGCGGGAGGGCGCCCGGTCGTTCGGTGGTGATCTCGGGGCGCTCTTCGGGCATCGGGCGAACGATACGTTTCTGGTGAAGGTGTCGTACTGGCTGGCGAGGTGAGGGGAAGCTACCCGAGGATCGCGGCCCTCGACGACTGGCGCCACGACGCGATCGCGGTAGGATGAGACGTCCTCCCGCCTCATCTTCCCGGCTGCAGATATCGGTCGTACCAGTCGAGCATCCGGTGGAGAATGTCGATCTGATGGCTCTCCTCCCGTGGCAGGTGGTTCTCGCGGGGGTAGACAACCAGCTGGGTGGGCACGTGGTAGCGCTTCAACGCGCGATACAACGAAAGCGACTGCCCGACCGGGTTCGCAGTGTCGTCCTCCCCGTGCACGATGAGCGTGGGAGTCTTCGCGTTCCGAATGAATGTGCTCGGGGAATTGCGGGCGAACACCTCTGGATTCTCCCACGGGGTGCCGAAGTACCATTCGTCACCTGCGGGTGCGTCCTCGGTCTCGAACTCCGCCGCTTGGTCAAAGACCCCCGCGCCCGCCACAGCGGCCTTGAAGCGATCGGTGTGGCCGATGGCCCACGCCGTCATTTCGCCTCCGTACGACCACCCTCCGATCCCAAGCCGGGTGGGGTCGGTCTCCCCTCGGGCAATGACGGTATCGAGCGCGACGAGGAGGTCTTTCCAGTCGCCTCCGCCCCAGTCGCCGCGGTTGGCCTTCACAAAGTCCTCACCGTATCCCGCCGAGCCCCGCGGATTCACCAGCAACACCTCATAGCCGCGGGCGGCCAGGAGCTGTGCCCAGGACATGAACCAGAAGTAGTCGGCCGAGAAGCTGGCGGCGGGCCCGCCATGGACGAGAAGCACCAGCGGCAGTTTCCCTGAACCCGCACGCACCGGAGGCTTCATCAGGGCTGCTTCCACCCGCGTACCGTCGAAGCTCTTGAACGAGAAGATATCGGCGTCGACCAGAGTGATGCCCGTCCACCCCTCCTGAAGCTGACTGATCTGCCGGGCACTCCCGTCGGGAGACCGAACAAAAAGCTCGGGAAGGTGATTGAAGTCCGCGCTGGCAAATGCAATGGTGCCGTTCGGGGAAACGGCAAAGGCTTGCTCCAAAGGAGACCGCAAGGCGACCAGTGCAGGAGGAGCGTTCGGGGTCACCCGATAGAGCCGATAATGGAACCCGTCAGCCACACGGATGAAGGCTGTGCTGTCGTCCAACCATCTGGTGTCGAGCACCGGCCGATTAATCGATGCACTTACATCGTGAGGTGGGCTTCCATCACGCCTCCCTAGAAAGAAGTCGTGGGGGATGGGGCCTGCGCGGCCGGTCCCCAGAAATGACACCCAGGTGCCACCGGGGGAGACGGATAGTCCCGAGAATGGCTGAGCGGGTTGGTCGAAAGGGGTGAACTTCCCGGTGGACACGGTAATCGTGTACAAGGCGTTGATCCATGCTTCGTCGGCCGGGTGATCGGTGGCATCGGCAATGACATAATCGCTGTCGAGCCATTCGAACTCGTCAATCCGCCACCCGGCGGTGGTCACTCGCCGGACCTGCCTCGACGCCACGTCGACGAGCCAGAGCCGGTCGAGCTCTCCGTCTTGGTCGGCCACGTGGCCGTCATACCCTTGCTTCATCCCCTCCTCCTCGGCGGGACTCGCCGGCTGTTGAGCCAGGAACGCGATGCGTGTCCCGTCGGGAGACCAGTGAAAGTCGCTTACGGCCGTCGGCACCGCGGTGAGTGCGACGGCGGTGCCCCCGCCCGCCGGCATGACATAGATCTGCATTCGGCCGCCCCGATCAGACAGAAACGCGAGCCACTGCCCGTCCGGAGACCATGCCGGCGAGCGTTCGGTGTGCGGTGGGGTGGTGATGTCGTGGAATGCGCCGCTCGCTACCTCGAGCATCCACAGATGTGACTCGGGCTTTGCCCCCTTGACCCGAGTGACGACGCAGACCAGATGGGTGCCATCGGGGGTGAAGTGAAGATCACGGAGCCGCCGTAGCTGTACGGCGTGCTCCGGTGTGAGGGTCGCAGGCGATTGCGCGGCCGAGGGAGCGGCGAGCGACGCCGAGGCGAGCAGCAGGACGACCAGGGGGCGCATGTGGGCCTCGCAGTGGAGAAACAGAAACGGCGAGTGTGTAAGCAATCCGGCGGGCGGCCCCTCGTCTTTCACCCTACCAACATCTTGCCTGGAATTAGCGTCCTCGGGTGGCCGCGCGATACTTGGCGGGAGACACCCCGATCAGCGCCTTGAAGTGCCGAGAGAGATGCGCCTGATTGGCAAAGCCTACATCGAGGGCGATGTGCGAGATAGCCGTGTCGGACCCCGTCAGCTGCTGGCGAGCCGCGTCCACGCGGAGTCTTCTGGTGTACTCTCCGACGGTGCACCCACAATGCCTACGGAATCCTCGCGCCAGGTGGACGGGGTGGACTCCGGCCCAGCCGGCAAGTGTGGGTAGCGGCAATTGATGCCGGTAGTGAGCGTGGAGGGCATCCATCGCCAGACGCAGCCAGGCGGGAGCTTTGTCGGCCGCAGGGAGCTCCTGGCGCTCGGCGGCGGCCGCGATCTCCAGCATCAGGCCTTCGACCATCAGCGGATTGGCACGCGGGCCGCGCCGGTATTCGCGCCCGAGTCGGAGCGCAGGCCACCAGGCGCGCTCGCTCTCGAGTGAGAGTGGCTCACTCGCGAAGCATGACGCTTCACGAATATGATCGAGCCACTCGGCCGGCAGCTCGGTGATGAGAGCACGGGCTCCCACAGATCCGAAATGGTTCGTGTGTTGGTGGCCCGCGGGTCGAAAGAAGATGCACCGAGGAACAAGCTCGAAGATCCGCCCTGCGATGGACTCCTGGCCACCGCCATCGAGCACCACGCAAATCACAGCCTCGCCGTGTGTGTGTCTCGGCAGGACTGTTGCCGGCGGGTACCGCTTCTCCGAGATCCGGAAGCCGGCGATCGACACCGCATCCTTTTGCGCACGCATCACCTGTTCTCCGGTTGCATAATCATCGAAGCCCCGCCCGATTCCGTCGTTCGCTCGTGGTCGCTGTCAGGCTGGGGGAACCAGTATCAGCTTTCCGTGGGTCTCCCGACTCTCCAACTGACGGTGCGCCTCGGAAGCCTGATCCAATGGGAAGACTGGGCCGAGCGTGATGCGAAGCGTCCCGTCCGCGACCCACTCCTGGAGCTCGCGGCGGGCGGTGTCCCAGCGCTCCGGCGGATCGGCTCCAAGCCAGAAGCAGCTGACCTTGAGGCACTGGCCATAAAGCTCCTCGAGGTCGATGGGGGCGGGCGGGCCGCTGGCCTCACCGAAGTAGACCAGATGGCCATAGCGACCCAGCGCGGCAAAGCTCTCGGCACGAGTGGCCTGGCCGACCGAGTCGAATACGGCGTCCACGCCGTCGCCTCCCGTGGCCTGCCGGATGAGATCGGGGAGGGTGGGGCCGTAGGGAAGCGGAACGGCTCCGAGCGCACTGGCCAGCGCCTGTTTGACTGGGGTGGAGGCCGTGCCGAAGACCCGGACGCCCCGCCGCCGGAGGAGTTGAACGAGAAGGGCTCCTACTCCCCCCGCGGCGGCGTGAACCAAGGCGGTCTGCCCCGGCGCCAGTGCCGTCGCGACGTGGCTCAGCCCGTAGGCCGTGAGGCCCTGAGCAGGAAGCGCAGCACCGGTTGAGAACGAGAGGTCGTCGCGCAGCGCGAAGAGGGCCGCCGCCGGGGCCGCGGCGTACTCCGCATAGGTGCCGGTGGTGCGAGGGGCCCAGAACGAGACCCGGCGTCCCAGCCACGCCGGGTCTACGCCGGGACCAAGCCCCTCGACGACGCCGGCGGCCTCGTTGCCCGGCGTCCATGGGAGCGGCGGGGCATCGTAAACCCCGCGGCGGCGCTCGGTGTCGGAGAAATTGACCCCCACGGCGTGGAGGCGGACGAGCACCTCGCCCGGGCCCGGCACGGGAGTGGGACGGGTGCGGAGCGCCATGACATCGGGCCCGCCCAAGGCGTGAACGACGATCGCTTGCATGGGGGAACGCGCCAGTTTAGGCCAGCAGCGCAGCGAGCGCGTGCGCGGGACTCACCGCCGCCGTCGCCCGGAGGACCAGCTCGGCATCCGCCGCCCGGACCTCCAGCATGGCATCCGGAAAGGTGGCCAGCCATCGGCGTTCTCGCCCTGGACCCGGCGAAGCACCGGCCGCCGGCACTTCGTAGAAGCTGCCCCGCGGCAAGGCTGGCTGGTCGTCGACCATATGAGCGGCCGGCGGCGCACCCCAGGCGTACTGCTGGACATGGTGAAAGCGGACGACCGCACAGTGGTGCGGGTCGCGTGCAATCCGATAGGCCAGCCACAGAGTGCCGTCGGACGAGAGGACGGCGGGCGCCGGGACTGTGGCGCTCATGGGCGGCGGCTCGGTCCACTCCACCAGCATCTCACCCTCGCTCGCATCCGCCGCAGCCTGAGTTCTTCAATCTCCGCTCTCTAATCTGCCTCGCGCTCCCCGTTAGGGAAGGCCGGCTTTGCCCGCCCGAATCCCGGCCTGCGACATCAGGCCTTCCCCAACCCCGAACCTGAGTTTACGTATCCCATCGGGCCCACCCCGACGCGAGGTCGCCCCGTGCCCGAGCCCAAGACGGCCAAGAAAATCGCCCGACGTTCGACCAGGAAGAAGCCCGCCGCGCCCGGCTCCCGCGGCCTCGCTCCCGACGCCCTCGGCTCCGGCTCCCCACCCGCTGCGGTGGCCCGCCTGGGCGAGGCGATCGAGTCCGACGGCGGCAGCGTACTCGCGACCTACCGCGATCCCCTCGGCGGGAACTGGCAGCTCTTCGCCGGGCTCCCCATCGACCTGGTGGAGCCCACGCCCTATCAGCGCGATCTGTCCGACGCCCACGTCGCCAAGCTCTGCTCCGCCATCGACCGCCTCGGCCGCTACCTCGATCCCATGGTCGTCGTCCGCACCGACGACGGGCACTACTGGACGCCCAACGGGAATCATCGGCTGGCGGCCTTGCGCACCCTCGGCGCTCGCGCGGCGGTCGCCATCGTGGTGCCCGAGCCCGAAGTCGCCCGGCGGATCCTGCTGCTCAACACCGAGAAGGCCCACAACCTGCGGGAGCGCGCGCTCGAAGTCGCCCGGCTGGCCCAGAACCTCGCCCAGCTCGACGATCGGCCCGAGCGCGACTTCGAGACCGAGTTCGAGGAGGCCGCGCTCCTCACCCTGGGCTTCTGCTACCTGGAGAACGGGCGCTTCGCCGGCGGCGCGTACCATCCGGTGCTCCGGCGGATCGACAAGTTCCTGGGCTCCGCCCTGCCCAAGGCGCTGGAGATCCGCCGGGAGCGGGCGGGCAAGGTGCTCGAGCTGGAGTCAGCGGTGAGCGAGGCGGTGCAGGGGCTCAAGGCGCGCGGCTTCGAGAGTCCGTATCTCCGCGCCTTCGTCGTCGCGCGGATCAACCCGATCCGATTCAAGCGCGGCGCCAAGGCCGAGTTCGACGAGACCATCGAGAAGATGACCGCCTCGGCCCGGCGGTTCGATGCCGGAAAGGTGAAGGCCGATCAGGTGGCACGGGCCTCGGGACCTCCCGAGGAGTCCGCCTCCCCGTGACGGACTGCAACCTCTCGACGCGGTTACATCCGACCGACATAATGAGTCTTGTAGGAAGGACCGTGGCTCCGCTCCACCGACCGGGAGGCGCTATGCGGCAAGGCTCTGGCTGGACGCTGGGCGCGGCGTTGCTGGGCGCGCTGGCGTGCGGTGGCGACGGGGAAGCCGGGCCCACGAGTGACGGTGACGGCACGCGGCTGGCCAGTCAGTTCGAGCATCTCGCCGACTCGGTCGATGGCGGCGGCTATTCGCCCACCGCCGAAGCGCTCCGCCACGCCGCCGAGATCGTTCGACTCACCGGGCACGCCACGCCGGTCACGCTGACCATCGACGGCACGAGCCGGAGCTTCCTCGCTGTCGCCGAGCAGCTCGACTTTCCCAACCTCCAGTGCAGCTGGCCAAGTGACAGCGGCACGGCGCCGCCGGGCGACACGGTGGTCGTTCAGCCGGGCGACAGCGTCGGCGGCACGCCAGTCCCAGGCGGTGTGGCGGCCATGGACAGCGTCGTCAATCCTCCCGTTCCCGGCTCGCCCGGCGAGTGCACCGAGGTCGGCACCTACTCGATGCGGACGCTCATCGCCTGGGAGCCCGAGAACATGGCCGAGGTCGTGCGCATCGTCGCCGACGTTGGCAGCAACGGGGTAGGGACCGGCGTTCCGGATGTCATGACCGGTCTCCCCACCAATACGAGCGCGGGTGAGCGCGGCCCCAGTGCCTCCGCGCTGTTTCCCAACGATTCCACGGGCGGCGGCGACGGGAGCGGCGGTGGCGGCGGGAGCGGCGGGTATCCGGGCTTCATGGGTGAGTATCTGGTGCGCGATCTGGGGAGCTGGTACGCCGTCGAGGGGAGTGAGACGAACGCGCTCGAGGAGTCCGGCGGTTCCTGCACGGCCGATCGCGCGAGCTTCGACTGGGCGGAGTTCAGCTGCGAGGCGGCTGGGTTCGGGTTCGAGTTCAGCATGCGGGCGGAGCCGCTGCGATTCGTGGGGCCCCCGGAGCCGGTCCCCAACGGGGACCCCTCGCCCGCCCCACCCGAGGGAAGCCATACCCTGGCGATGGAGGCGAGCAGCGTGGATGGGGCGCGGCTCTCCGTCGTGGCCTGGACGCCGCCGCCCTCCCCGCCACGCTGATCAGCGGCTGCGACCCACCAGCCCCAGCGGCACGCTTCGGATGCCGGGCCATAGGCGGGCCGTGCCCGCCGAGTCACGCACCAGCAACTGACCTGAGATGCCACCGTCGAGCAGCAGTGCCTGGCGGCAGCCGAGCGCACCCATCACAGCCGCCATCTCCGGGGT
>JBJMOX010000015.1:0-25720 GCA_045803515.1 Gemmatimonadales bacterium | reverse complement strand
GTGAACGCGAACATCCCGAGGGACAGTTCTCGAAGGGACAGCTGGCCGAGCACCGCCGGGGCGTTCTTCTCGGCGTATAGCTTGGCGATGGCGAAGGCACCGCCGTTCACCGCGAAGAGGAGGGTGTAGCGCCTGTGTTTGCCGTCCTCGTAGGACTTGAAGCTGTCCGGTATGTCTTGAGGTGCCATCGCCAGCCTCGAGTCGCTTATGGGCGCGATTGCCTCTCACCATTCCCCTGCTCCAACCCTAACGCCGTAGCAGTAGTAAGCACTGCTACCTCAATTCCAGCGATCTCCAGTGCCTCGCTGCCCCCCTGCTGCCGATCCACCACCGCCAAGACCCCGAGTACTCTTCCTCCGGCGGCCTCGATCGCGGAAATCGCTTGCCGGGCCGACGCCCCCGTGGTGATCGTGTCCTCCACCACTACGACCGGGTCCCCTGCCCTGAAATTTCCCTCGATTTGCCTTCCCGTCCCGTGCGCCTTCGGCTCCTTCCGCACACTGAACGCGTCGATCTCCAGCCCGGCCCCGTGGCTCGCCGCCGCGATGGCGTACGCCACCGGGTCGGCGCCCATGGTGAGTCCGCCCACCGCCCGCGGCGTCCAGCCTGCCCGCCGGATCGCCGCCAGGCCCATCCGCCCGATCAGCACCATCCCCTCGGCGCTCATCGTGCTCAGACGGCAGTCGATGTAATAGGAAGAGCGCTGGCCGGAGGAAAGGAGGAAGTCGCCATGCCGTACCGACCGCGCGAGGAGCAGCCGCCGAAGCGCCTCCTCGTCGGTCAATCCCCGCCCTTGCGGAAGAGCGAGGCCAGGAAGCCCCCCTTCTTCGAGCCTTCCTGCCGTACCGCCGTGCAGAACTCCCTGGCGAACTCGTCCACTGTCTTGGAACGTTTGGAAAGATCTCGCTCCAGCCCTCGCATCACGGCCGCCTCGATCGCCGGCGAAAACTTGAGCCCTTTGACCGCTTGGTTCAGTGGCATCGGTGGCTGGGAGAGTAGTTGCTGAAACAACTCTCTCGGGCTTCTCCCGGTCAGCGGGAACCCTTCCGACAGCAGATGGTAGGTGATCGTGGCGAGGCTGTAGACGTCCGCCTGCTCGTTCACCAGCTCGCCGCTCAGCGTCTCCGGCGCCACGTACTGGAGCGAGCCCACGAAGAACCCGGCTCGGGTGAGCCGCTCCTCCGGGCTGAGCTCAGCGTCCCGGGCGATCCCGAAGTCGAGCAGCTTGGCCGTCTGGGCCGCCGGATCGTACATGATGTTTTCCGGCTTGAGATCGCGGTGGATGATCCCGGCCTTGTGCGCGGCCGCCAGGGCCGCCGCCAGTTGCTCCACGATCGTGGCCACCAGCGTCGGCGCCAGGCGCCCGGAGCGGCTGGCGAACTTGGCCAGCGGCTCGCCCGGCGCCCACTCCAGCGCGAGGTAATGCAATCCATCCGTCGCGCCGAAGTCGTAGGTCTGCACGATGGACGGGTGCTTCACCCGCGCGCCGTACTCGGCCTCGCGAAGGAAGCGCTTTACGGCGATCGGATCCTGGGCCAGCTTGGGCCGCAGGATCTTCACCGCCGCGGTACCGCGCTGCGGGTGCTCGGCCCGGTACACGGTGGCGGTGCCACCCTCGCCGATGTACTCTGCGAGATGGTATCCCGCCACCGTCCGGCCAACCAGATTGTCAGGGCTCATGGCTAGGCCAAGCTACCGAATCTCCGACCCGGCAGCAAGTTGCACGACTCCGCGACGCCGCTCGATGCTTGACGTCTCTCGATCGCCGCCGCTAACCTTCCGCCCGTTCGCCATGGCGGCGGATCCACGCGGCTCTGCCGGGGATGGTCTCATGCGTCGGCTCGTATTCTCTGCGCTGGTCCTGGGCGCATCGCTTGGATGCGGCAACTGGAAGCGGGTCGGCACCCAGTCCGCGCCGGCGCCCTCCGATCAGCTCACCGCGCTGCTCAACACCGCGCAGTTCTACCAACGCCTGGGGCGACTCGCCGCCGGCGATCCGTTGCCCTTCGTCGGCACCGTCGCCTTCGCCGGTGCGCCCGCCGACTCGGTCATCGCGGTGCTCGGGCTCTCGCTGGAGAACCGGGCGCTCGCCTTTCAGCGAGAGGGCAACGTCTTCGTCGCCCGCTACCGCGTCACCATTTCTTTTCAGCGGGAAGGCACCCGTTCGGTCGATGTGACCCGGGAAGAGGTGGTCCGCGTCCCGACCTTCCAGGAAACCCAGCGCTCCGACGAGAGCATCCTGTTCCAGCAGGTACTGCGGATGACGCCCGGCACGTATAAGGTCACCGCCACGGTCCGCGACGCCAGCTCCACCTCCGAGAGCCACGCCAGCGGCGACTTCACGGCTCCATCCTTCGCTTCCGGGACCATTTCCGCGCCGATCTTGGTCTATCAGGCAACGGGGCGGGGGACGCTCGCGGAGCCGCTCTCCCTGGTGCTGAACCCGCGGGGTGCCGTGGGCTATGGCAGCGATACGCTGTTGGCCTACATCGAGGGCTACCACTTCTCCGCGCCCACCACCGTGCCGTTCCAAGTCCAGGACGAACAGCAGCACGTGGTCTACTCCGACTCGCTGCACTTCCGCGGCGGCCGCCAGGTCGAGAGCCAGGTGGTGCGAGTGGCGCCCGACAGCATCTCGCTGGGTGAGCTCCGGCTGGTCGTCGGAAGCGGGGCGGGAGAGCGGACCGCGTCTGCTCTGGTGTCGTTCACTCAGGCCTGGGTGATCACCAACTTCGACGAGATGCTCGATCTGCTGCGCTATTTCGGCCAGGATGAGCGGCTCAGCGCCATGCGCAAGGCGCCGGCTTCCGAGCGCTCCAGGCTCTGGCGGGAGTTCTACACCGCCACCGATCCCAACCCCGCGACCCCGGAGAACGAGGCCCTCAACCTCTACTTCAGTCGGGTCAGTGCCGCCAATGCGCGCTTCACCGACGAGGGAATCCCCGGCTGGCGCACCGACCGGGGCGAGGTCCTCATCAATCTCGGCACCCCCGACGAGGTCATCGAGAACAGCCCTGGGGCCTCCGACCGGCGCGTCATCCGCTGGACCTATACCAACTACCGGCTGGCACTCTACTTCCAGGATGAGACCGGGTTCGGCCGCCTGCGCCTGACCCCCGGCTCCCGAGCCGAGTACGAGCGGGTGGTGACCCGGCTGAGACGGCAAGGGACATAGCGGGGCGGGGGGGTGGGGCTAACTTTCGGTATGGCCAATCACACTCCCCCGCAGCTCTTCCTCATCGACGGCTATGCGCTGATCTATCGCGCCTTCTTCGCGATGATCTCCCGGCCACTCCGCACCAGCAAGGGAGAGAACACCTCCGCCGCCTGGGGCGTGGCCAACTTCCTGCTTCGCCTGCGCGAGAAGTACCGTCCCGACTACGTCGCCTGGGTCAACGACGCCGGCACCTCCTTCCGCGAGGAGCGCTACCCCGAGTACAAGTCCACGCGCGAGAAACTCGACAAGGAGCTCCAGGCCGACTTCGACCGCGCGCTGGAGCGCATCTGCGCCATGCTCGAGGCCTTCCGCATTCCGCTCGTTGCGGTCCGGGGCTACGAGGCGGACGACGTGATCGGCACCCTGGCCACGGCGGGTGCCCGCCGGGGACTCCAGTCAGTCATTGTCTCGGGCGACAAGGACTTCTACCAGCTTATCGGCCCCGGGGTCACCCTGCTCAACCCGGGACGCGGCGGCCCCGCGGCGGTGGACGAGAGTTGGGTCGACGAATCCAACGCCGCCGAGCGGCTGGGCGTCGGGCCCCGGCAGGTCGTCGACTTTCTGGCGCTGGTGGGGGACACCTCGGACAACATCCCCGGCGTCAAGGGAATCGGCGAGAAAGGCGCGCAGAAGCTCCTTGCGGAGTACGGCAACCTGGAGAACGTCCTCGCCCACGCCGCGGAGATCACCGCCAAGCGAAGCCGGGAGGCGCTCCTCGCCCAAGCGGACAATGCCCGGCTCTCCAAGGAGCTGGTCACCATCAAGCGCGACGTGCCCATCGAGCTCCAGATCGAGGACATGGTCCTCCGCGAGCCCGATCGGGAGGCGGTGATCCGGATCCTCACCGAGCTCGAGTTCTTCACCCTGGCACGTCGTCTGGGCAGTCAGAGCGAGGTCGCTTCCGTGACCCTGATCGAAGCCGAGGGACGCACCCCCGCCGGGGCCCCAGTGGCCTCGCTTGGCGCGCTGGATCGGGGCGATGCCGGCGCGGGCCCCGCGCTCATGACCGACGAGGCGCCGGTCACCGCCTCCGACTGGCTCGCGCTGGATGAGACCGCGCCGCTCGACGTCGTGGTGGTCGACGACCCTGACGACCTGCCCGCGCTCGTCCAGCGGCTCCGGGCGGCCTCGCTCGTGGCGATCGACACCGAAACCTCCTCGATCGAGCCGCACGACGCCGAGCTGATCGGGCTTGCGCTCGCCGCCAGCCCCACCGAGGTCTGGTATCTCCCGTTCGGTCATCGCCCGCCCGCCGGGGAGCTCGCCGCTCCTGCGCCGGTCCGCAATCTTCCACCGGTTACGGACTTCGCCTGCGCGCCGCTGGCGGCGCTCCTCACCGATCCGGCGGTTCCCAAGGCCGGCCACAACATCAAGTACGACTGGCAGGTGCTACGCGGGGCGGGGGTGGAGCTCGAGGGCGTGGCCTTCGACTCGATGCTGGCGAGCTTCGTGCTCGACCCCGGCCGCCGCTCGCATGCCATCGATACCTTGGCGCTGGAGCACCTTGGCCGCACGATGCAGAGCTACGACGAGGTGGCGGGGAAGGGGAAGGCGCAGATTCCCTTCGCCGAGGTGCCCTGTTCCGCCGCCGCGGTGTACTGCGGAGCCGACAGCGCGACCGTGCTCGCCTTGCACGATTTCTTCGCCCCCGCGCTGCGGGAGATGGGGGCGGAGCCGCTGCTCCGCGACATCGAGATGCCCCTGGTCGAGGTGCTCACGGACATGGAGTGGGAAGGGATTGCGATCGACCCCGCCGTCTTCGCCCGGCTGGGCCAGGAGCTGGGGGTCGAGCTCCGCCGGCTGGAGGGGGAGATCGCCGTCGTGGCCGGCGAGGCGCTCAACCTCAACTCCCCCAGGCAGCTCGCCACCATCCTGTTCGAGAAGCAGCAGCTTCCGGTGCTCAAGAAGACCAAGACCGGTCCCTCTACCGACGCCGATGTGCTGGAGCAGCTCGCTGCCATGGGGCACGATCTCCCGCGGCTGATCCTGGAGTACCGGGAGCTCCAGAAGCTCAAGAGCACCTACGTGGACACCCTGCCTCTCCGGGTCAACCGGCAGACCGGGCGGATTCACACCAGCTACAGCCAGATCGGGGCGGCCACGGGACGGCTCAGCTCCTCGGAGCCGAACCTGCAGAACATTCCGGTGCGCACGGCCCGGGGCGAGGCGATTCGCCGTGGCTTCGTCCCCCGGGCTGGTTGGTCCTTTCTGGTCGCCGACTACTCCCAGATCGAACTGCGGCTGATGGCCCACCTGTCGGGCGATCCTCTGTTCATCGAGGCGTTCCGTCAGGGCGGCGACATCCACCGGCAGACGGCCGCGCTGGTGTTCAACTGCCCGCTGGAGCAGGTGACCGGCGAGATGCGGGCCCGCGCCAAGACGATCAACTTCGCCACCATCTACGGGCAGGGTCCTTTCGCGCTGAGCCGACAGCTGGGGATCTCTCAGGAGGACGCGCGGACGTTCATCAGCCGCTACTTCGAGCGCTTCGCCGGGGTGCGCGCATTCCTCGACCGCCAGGTGCAGCTCGCCCGCGAGGTCGGATACGTCGAGACCATCTTCAAGCGGCGCCGCTATATCCCCGAGATCAAGGATCGCAACTTCAACATGCGCGCCTACGGCGAGCGTAACGCCCAGAACTCGCCGCTCCAGGGCTCCGCCGCCGATCTCATCAAGCTGGCCATGATTCGCATCCACCACGCGATCGCGGGTCAGGGGTTGAGCAGTCGGATGCTGCTTCAGGTGCACGACGAGCTCGTCTTCGAGGTTCCGCCGCCCGAGATCGAGGTGATGAAGGTGCTGGTCTGCGAGCACATGGAGGGCGTGGTCGAGCTGCGGGTGCCGCTCGTGGTGGATATCGGCATTGGGCCCGACTGGCTGGACGCCAAGCGATGACGGCCGAGACGGCGCGTTTCACCTGTAGCGACCCCGACGCCGGAGACTTCGAGTTCTCCGACGTCGAGGCCGTGCTCGACGCCCTCGAGGCGGGCCTGGTGAGTGCCGGCACTCCGCTGTTCGATTCCGCGCGGCAGAGCCTGCAGCCCCTCGGCGTTCATCCGGAGATCCGGGCCGCCTGGGCCGCCCGAAGCCGCTATCAGCCGCCCGCCGCGGAGCTCGGCCTGCCCGAGCTCCCCTCGATCACCGCCGTCGTGCGGTCCGTGCCCGATCCCGACGACGAGAGGGAACGCCGGCGTGCCGCCTTTGCCGCCGTGCGACTCGGTGCGCCCCGGACCGACCCCGGTGCCGGTAGCCGGCCGCAGCCGATCGCCCTGGCCGCGCTGCTGTGGGCCGCCCTGCTTCTTGGCCTGGTGGGCGCGGCCGTGGTGATCTTTGCCGCCCGTCTCGCCGATCTCGCCGCGGCGGCCATGGGACGCATCAGCGGCCACTGAGCTCCTGCCCCACGCGGGGTGCCTTGCTCAGGGCGCTGGGTACTCCGCCGATTTGCGCGGCACCGCGCGTACGCCGGGCCACCAGTTCCATCGGCCCATCGCCTGCATGACCGCGGGCACCAGCACCATGCGGATTACGGTGGCGTCGAGCAGCACCGCCACCGCGAGACCGAAGCCCATGAGCTGCATCGGGAGGACCCGCGCGAACGCGAAGATCCCGAACACCAGGATCATGATCAGCGCCGCCGAGGTGATCACCGATGCCGTCGCGCTCAAGCCCTCCATCGTGGCGACGGTGTTCCGGCCCCGCCGGTCGAACGCCTCCTTGATCCGGCTCAGCAGGAAGACCTCGTAGTCCATGCTGAGTCCGAACACCACCGCGAACACCAGCACTGGAACCGCCACGAAGATGGCCGAGGTCGGCCCGTCGATACCGAAGAGGCTCGATCCCACGCCGTACTGAAACACCAGCACGATCAGCCCGAATGTCGCGCTCACCGACAGGGTGTTCATGATGATTGCCTTGATCGGCACCAGCACCGAGCGAAAGGCGATGGCCAGCATCAGCCCGGTGGCGCCGAGAATGAGCAGGATGAGAAGCGGGAATCGCGCCAGCAGGTCCTTCTGGAAATCCAGCGCCGCGGCAGAGTAGCCTCCCACCCGGATCTCCATCCCCTTGGTGCCCCGAAGCCCCTGCTTGGCCAGTTGGCGCGCCCGGATCACCACGTCGGTCGCCGAGGTGAGCGAGGTCGTGTCGGCCAGGATCACGTCGATCAGCGCGAGCCGGCGGTCCGAGCTGAGATAGGCGTCCAGCAGATCCGGATACCTGGCCCGCGCCGCGGCGAGATCGCTGTAGAGGACCGAATAACCCAGCAACGAGCCGTTGGGCTGCACGTTCACCAGGCTGCGCACTTCCCGCACCCTCGGGTCCGCCCGGAGGGAGTCGGCCATGCTCATGAGCCCGCGGAGCGAAGCGGCCGCCACCGCGCTCCGCCCGGCCGGAAGCTCGACCAGCACTCGGATCGGCTGAATGAACCCCGCGACGCCCATCCGGGAGAGCGCGTCCAGCCCCTCGCCCGCCTCGGTTCCCGAGGGCCACCAGTGCCGGGAGGGGAGGCCGATCTTGATCCAGAAGACCGGCAGGGTCAGGAGCCCGATGACCGCGCCGCCGTAGACCAGCGCCCGCACCGGGTTTCGCGCCAGCGTCCGGGCCCACTTCTCCCAGGTCTGCGGTGCGTGATACCAGGCGAGCCGCCGTGCCAGCCAGCGCGGCCGATCGATGTCCCGGCCCAGCACGGCGAGCAGGGCGGGGAGCAGGGTGATCGACAGCAGCACCGCCACCGCCACCACGATGAGCCCGCCGATCCCCACGCTCCGGGTCTCGATCAGGGGCGTGAGCAGCAGCGCGCCGAACCCCACCACGACTGTGAGACCCGAGGTGATCACGGCGCGACCGGCCGTCGCCAGCGTTCGCGCCGCGGCTTCGCGCCGCCGGCTGCCGCGGGCCAGCTCTTCCCGGAACCGGGTCACCACCAGCAATGAGTAATCGATCCCGACGCCGAGCCCGATCATCGTGGTCATGTTGAGCACGAAGACCGACATCGGCGTGTACCGTGCGACCACGCCGATGATGGCGAGCGAGATAGTGATCGCCAGCACGCCGACGATGAGCGGAAGCGCGGCCGCCACCAGGGCTCCGAACGCGAGGACCAGAATGATCAGGGTGAGCGGCAGGAGCCGCTCCTCGCCCTTCGCGCTGTCGCGCGTTACCACCGTTCGCACGTCGAGATCCAGCGGGGCCCGGCCGGTGACCCGCGCCCGGATTCCGGCCGCCTCCGGCGTCCGCGCCAGGGTTGCTTGCACGAGCGTGCGCACCGGCAGCACCAGGGCTCCGGCGCTGTCTCCCCGCGCCGCCTTGAGCGCCACGATGACGAACGTGGCCCGGCGGTCCCGGCTCAGGAATGTGGTGTCTCTGGTGGAGGCGTAGGAGACGGTCCCGCGGATGTACGGCTGGCGCGCGAGTGCCGCGAGCAGGCTATCGAGCGCGGTGCGCGGCCCGGGCGTTTCGAACGAGCCCGGGCCCTCGAGCGTGACTGCATAGAACTCGCCGATCGGTCGGCTGAAGCGCGAGTTCAGCATGTCCTCGGTGCGGGAAGCCTCCGTCTCCCGCTCGCTTCCCCCCCGGATGTTGAGCAGGCCCGGAGTGGCGGGAGCCCGGACCGCGGCGACCGCGCCCGCCACGGCCCACACCACCAAGACCACCCAACGCCAGCGCACCAGCGCCTGGGCGAACCGATCCATCAGATTCAGTGAGCCCTCCGACTCCAAGCCGGCGCGTCCGCTCGCGGGATGGAGGGCGCGGTGGCAAATGTTAGACGGCTGTGGCGGTTGGCGCCAGCCGGGTCCTAGCGGGGTGGCGCATCCCTTGCCAATATTGAGTCTATGCGCCGCTACGTGCTCCCGGCCGTCACCTTGGGACTGCTCTTCCTCGTCATGGCCGACCGCATCTCCGCCGTCTTCCGGCAGATGAGCGCGCGGGGCCGGACGGTGCAACTCTCTGCAACCGCTGCGAACTCCCCCGACGTCCGGGCCAGCAGGCAGAATGCCCGAGCCGGCACGCCAAGCGAGGACCGGCTCGCCCGTCTGGCCGCCCGCCAGCAGCTCACCCGGGAAGCCGGCGGCACCTATCTCGACTCCCTGATCCTGAGCACCGATTCGGTGGTGCGGCGTTGGCCGGACCGCTACGGCACGCCGATCCGGGTCGCCATCGTGGAAGGCGGGGTGGACGGCTATGACCCCAAGATGGCCGGGTACGTTCGCGAGTCGCTCGATCGCTGGGAGGCGATTGGTATCGGCATCCGCTTCTGGGTCGTGGCCGACACCGGCACCGCCGATGTCGTGGTGCGCTGGATCGACCACTTCGACTTCGATCGCGCGGGCCAGACCGATCTCACCTGGGACCAGTCCGGCCGGGTGCGCCGGGCCTTCATCTCGCTGGCCCTGCGGACCAACGGCGGGGTGGCGCTGCCCGAGGCCGCCCTCCTCGCTGTGGCGGTCCATGAGACTGGCCACGCCCTCGGGCTTCCCCACTCCTCAGACTCCAACGACGTCATGTTTCCCGCCACCCGGACGGGCGCGCTCTCCGATCGCGACCGTCGGACCGCCGCCGTCCTCTATCGGCTGCCGCCCGGTCCGGTGCGTGACGTGCTGGCCGACGGGCGCTGAGCTCGGAGCAGTCCACCCTCCCAGGCACGATCGTTGCCCCGGTTGAGGGCGTTTGCACCAATGACGACCGCCAGTTGGAGAGACACATGGGTGGGATCACCAGGAGTTGCAGCCTGCTGGCCGGACTGCTCGCCGTGACGCTGCGCGCTTCTCCCGCAGCGGCGCAGTCGTTGGGTGAGATCGATGCGGCCGTACGCTCGGGAATCGAAGCCGGGCTCTACCCCGGTGCCGTGGTGGTGATCGGCCGCCGGGACTCGGTCCTGTACACCCGCGGCTACGGCCACTTCACCTGGGATCCTGCGTCACCCGTCCCCCGCGTCGACTCGACCCTCTGGGACCTCGCCTCGATCAGCAAAGTCGTGGGCACCGCCAGTTCCGCGCTGCGCCTGGTCGACCAGGGGCGGCTCGACCTGGACGCTCCCGTGCGGCGCTACCTGCCGCGCTTCTCCGGCGGTCCCAAGAATCTGGTCACCGTGCGCATGCTGCTGGATCACACCAGCGGCCTCAAGAGCTACGTTCCGATCTATCTCAAGGCCCACGGGAGCCGCGCCCGCGCGATCGATCTCCTCTTCGCCCAGCCGCTGCTGCGCCCGCCGGGCGACTCCGCCGAATACAGTGATCTCAACGCGCTCCTGCTCGGGCTGATCGTAGAGAAAGTGGGCAAGATGCCACTCGACCGGTTCGCCGCGCGCGAGGTGTTTACTCCACTCGGGATGCGGCAGACTTTGTACCGGCCGTCCGCCCGGTTGCGCCGGCGCATCGTGCCGAGCGGCATGTGGCGCGGGCAGCCGGTGCCGGGCGACGTGAATGACCAGAACGCCGTCGCCTTCGGCGGAGTGGCGGGGCACGCGGGGGTATTCTCGACCGGGATGGATCTGGCGCGGTTCGCCCAAGTCTGGCTCCGTGGAGGGATCGGGCCCGAGGGTCGGTGGGTGAGGACCGCGACCATGGGCCGTTTCCTCGCTCACGGAGCCAACAGCGGCTCCCGGCTCCTCGGCTGGGATTCCCCTGAGCTCGGGCTGGAGGAGCCCAGTGTGTTCGGCACGCTCATCAGTGAGGCGGCCTACGGTCACACCGGCTTTACCGGCACCGAGCTCTGGATCGACCCTGCGCGGGACCTCTTCCTCGTCTTCCTCACCAACCGAACCTTCGATCCCAGGGCGCGCGACTCCATGCACGGACTCAAGACGGTCCGCGCCTCTCTTTCCGACGCGGCGATCCGGCTGGTCCCCCACGGCTGCACCCAGGAGTTGGCGGCGAGGTGCTGAACCGGCCGGTCCTGCTCTTTGATGGGAATTGCGGATTCTGCCGGAGGTGGGTGCGTCGCCTGCAACGCTGGGACCGGGCCGGCGCCATCGACTACGTGCCCGCGGCCGAGCGCGGTTCCGTTCCCGGGGTGCCTCCCCTCGCCGATGCCGCTCTCGATCGGGCCATGCACCTGGTGACCCGGGACGGCCAGGTCTATGCGGGTGCCCGGGCGCTTTCTCCCCTCCTCGCCATCCTGCCCGGCGGCCGCCTGCTGGCGCCGCTCATGAGAGTGCCCGGCGTGCAGCCACTGGCCGACTGGGTATACGCCTGGGTGGCCGCCCGGCGCCACCGGTTCGGCTGCGGGCCAGCACGCTGTTAGCTTTCGGAGTCATGGACTCACGCGAGGCCCGCATGTTGACGCCTGACTCGGTTCGGAAGGCGCTCCGTGCCGTCAAGGACCCGGAGCTCAACCTCAATATCATCGACATCGGCCTGGTCTACGACATCGAGATCGGCACCGGGGGCGAAGTCGAGGTTCGCATGACCCTGACCTCGCCCGGCTGCCCGGCCGGCACGGAGATCATCGACGATGTGAAGCGGGTCGTGTCGGACATGGAAGGGGTCAAGAGCGTGGAGGTCGAGCTGGTGTGGGAGCCGTACTGGACCCCCGAAAAGATGGACCCGAGAGTCCGGGCGTTCCTCGGCTTTTAAGCAGCGGGCTGCTCGGTAAGACCCACCGACGAGACATCATCAGCCCACTCTGCCAACCTAAGTAGTCTTTGTCCGCCAACTTGGCGCTCCTCATGGCCCCGCGGGTTGCGGTAAGCCCCCCAACAGCTCCTCGCCCAACTCATGAAGTTGCCAGCGCCGAAGCTCGGGAATGCCGCTCATCTCCTCCAGGTTGGCTGGATTGAGCCGGCCGATCGCCTCGAGGGTCCCATTGGGGCACAGCACCCCGGGGGGCAGATCGTAGCGCTTGGCCAAGCTGTTCCGTATCGTCTTGAGCCGCTCGACCCGAGCCTCGAGCGCCGGGTCGGCTGGCCGGCGTGGCGGTCGCTCGAGACGCGGGAGATCGCGCTCGGGCACTTCCAGTCCCCGGCGCACTGCTGCCAGGATCTCCCGCCCCCTCCGCTCCACCTGCTCCCCGCTCACCCCCGGGATTGCCCTGAGTGCGGCGGCATCAGCCGGTGGGTTCTTGGCCATGAGCAGCATGGGCTCGTTGTTGAGGATCCGGAACGTGGCCCGGTCGGCGCGCTGCGCCGTGGCCTCGCGCCATTCCCATAGCTCGCGCAGCACCGCCAGCTCACGCCCACGGAGCGCCTTGGCGCCTTTCAGTCGGAGATAGCCCGGTTCGGTGGCCCCGGTGGAAGAGAAACGGATCTTGGTCAACAGCCCGAACTCTTCCTCGGCCCACCGCAGCCGGTCCCGCGCGCGGAGCTGCTCTCGCAGAATGTCCCTGAGCTCCGGCAGGTGGCGCGTGTCGGCGGCGGCATAGTCGAGCATCTCGGGCGACAGCGGCCGGGCCGACCAGTCGGCCCGCTGAAAGCGCTTGTCCAGCCGGACGCCGAGATGCTTCTCCAGCAGTGCCGCGAGCCCGACACCCGGCTCATTCAGGAGCTGGGCCGCGATGCGGGTATCGAAGATGTTGTTGGGATGAAAGCCGTACTCGCGGTCGAGCAGGCGCAGGTCATAGTCGGCGTCGTGGAAGACGATCTCGACGGCCAGGTCGGCCAGAATGTCCGCGAGCGGCTCGAGCGTGCCGACGGCCAGCGGATCGACCACCGCGGTCTCCGAGCGGGACGACACCTGCAACAGGTAGATCCGGTCCTCGTATCGGTGAAAGCTCGCGGCCTCCGTGTCGACCGCGAGCAGCGGCTCCAGCCGAAGACGCTGACTGAGGTCCTCGAGCTCCGCCGCGGTCTGAATCAGTTGCACGCGCTGGGTTACTCGGCCTTCGAGACGAGCTCGAGACCGGCCGCGATCTCATCGAGCGCCTTGGAGAGCGCCTTGAAGAACTCGGCATCCGGCTGCGGCGTCCCTCCCATCGCCGCGTCCATCTGCAGCTTGCGGGCGAGCCTCGCGGCGTGTCGGATGTAATCGGTGGCTGGTTTCATGTTGATGATGGTAGAGAGCGGGTCATGGACTCGTGGCGCGCCTAACCGGGAAAGCCAGCGTGTAGTATATCTACTTGGTCCGATTTGGGCCCGTCGGTTCGACGGATCCGCTGACCCACGCGCAGAGCTCCGCCGCCATGTCCATTCCCGAGATCGACCTCACCGTCTATCCCGACGAGTGCGACGCCTTCGGTCATCTCAACCAGGCCTCGTTTCTCAGTCTGTTCGAGCGCGCCCGGTGGGAGATGCTGATCCAGGGACCCGGTATGGACGTCTTCACGCGCGCCGGCGCCTGGCCCGCGGTGCGGAAGACGGTCATCGACTACCATGCCGCGGCTTTCCCTGGCGACGTCCTCCGTTTCCAACAGGCCCTGACGCATCATGGCCGCACCAGCTTCACCATGCGCCAGACCGCGCGCCGGCTGCGGGACGACACCCTCATCGCCACGGCGGAGTTCGTCTTCGTCTGCATCAATCGGGAAGGCCGGCCGGTGCCTGTGCCACGCGCGTTCGGTGAGTTCCTGACGACCCGGCCGGCCGGCCCGGGCCAGATGGAGCGGGTCACGGTCAACGGCGTCAGTCTCGCGGTCGACGTGCGCGGCGAAGGTCCGGCCGTTCTCTTCGTCCACGGCTATCCCCTGGATCGGACCATCTGGGCGCATCAGCTGGAGGCGCTCGACGGCTTCCGCCGGATCGCGCCCGATCTCCGTGGCATGGGACAGTCCGACGCGCCCGACCTCGGCTATGGAATGGCGATCTACGCTGAGGACCTCGCCGCGCTGCTCGACAATCTCGGCGTGGACCAGGTGGTGCTCTGCGGACACTCGATGGGAGGGTACATCGGGTTCGAGTTTCTGCGGCGCTGGCGGCGGCGGGTGCGCGCTCTCGTCCTGGTGGACACGCGGGCCGAGGCCGATTCCCCGGACGGCCGGCGCGGTCGTGATGCGGCCATGACCATGGCCAAGGAGAAGGGCGCGGCCGCGATTGCCGAGGCGATGCTGCCACGACTGCTGGCGCGGGACACGCTGACCGCTGCCCCGGAGGTGCTCGAGCGGGTGCGCGCGGTGATCGCTGGCCTGCCGGTGGCCGGGATCGTGGGTGCCCTTGCCGCGATGCGAGATCGCCCAGACAGTACGCCGCTCTTGCCGACGCTTGCCGGCGTGCCGACGCTTGCCCTGGTCGGCGAGGCGGACGAGTTCACCACGCCCGACCAGGTTCGTCGGATGACGGAGGCGATTCCCGGGGCTCGCCTGGTGGTGATTCCCGGCGCTGGGCACCTGCCCTCGGTCGAGCGTCCCGAGGCCACCACCAGAGCCCTGCAGGACTTCCTCCGGCCGCTCGGCTGAAACCTTTGGTGGGTGCGCCGCGTCGGAGGCATTTCCTACCACAACAGGCTCCGGGGTCGCGGCCAAGCAGTTCGATCCCGGGGCCGCTCTCCATACACGAGCGGCCCTCCGCGGACGAGTCCTCAGAGGGCCGCTTGCCACCCATGCGCCGAGCTCTAGCGCTTGGGACGGCCGGGAGGCGAGTCGCTGTTGAACACTTCCCGGTTCTTCTCGATGTAGGCCGTCATGTTTTCCGGCACATCCTCCTCGGGGAAGATGGCCGTGACCGGGCATTCGGGTTCGCACGCTCCGCAGTCGATGCACTCGTCAGGCTGGATGTAGAGCATGTCCTCGCCCTCGTAGATGCAGTCCACCGGACAGACATCCACGCAGGCGCGGTCCTTCACTCCGATACAGGCCTCGACGATCACGTAGGTCATTGCTGCGGCTCCTCCTGGGACTGGCGGCCCACTGCGCTCACCCTCGGCAGGGACGAGTGCCTTTGCGAGTAGGTATACGAAGGTAGATAGGGATGGCGCAAGGGGTCCATGTATCTTCCCTACCGATGCTTCGCCCTCTTCGTCTCGGCCTTGCGCTCGCGCTGTTCTCCGGGTCGGCGCTCCGCGGGCCGTCGCTGTATGCTCAGACCTGCCAACCGCCGCGAACGGCATTGGTCCTGTCGGGCGGAGGCGCCAAAGGTATCGCCCACATCGGCGTGCTCCGCGTGCTGGACAGCCTCGGCATCCGGCCCGACCTGGTGGTCGGCACCAGCATGGGTGCCATGGTCGGGGCACTCTATGCCAGCGGCTACACTGGCCGCGAGTTGGACTCCCTGGCGCGAGTGACCCCCCTGGCGGACCTCTTTCGTGCCTATCAGCCACTCGCCCCTCGCTCCCTCGGAATTCTTCAGCCGCTGGTCGTCTGGGAGCAGGGCGAGCGCCACTTCGCCCTGCAGAGCGCCTCGCTGGTCGAGGCCGAGGTGAATGCGCTGGTGAACGCCGCCATGCTGCGGGGCAACCTGCGCGCGCGGGGCGACTTCGATTCCCTGCCTATTCCGTTCCGCGCCGTCGCCACCGATCTGGCCCGGCACGATGTGGTCGTGCTTCGCTCCGGCGACCTCGCCCAGGCCGTGCGCGCCAGTGCGGCGGTGCCGCTGGTCTTCGCTCCGGAGCCGCTTGGCGGCCGCTACCTGACCGATGGCGGCCTGTCGGCCAACATCCCTATTGCGGTGGCCCGGGCTGAAGGAGCCCAGCGGGTTATCGTGTCGGATGCGACCGAGCACACCACCGATTCGCTTACTTCGTACTCGCCGATTGTCGTGGCCGACCGGCTGCTCCAGTTTCTTTTTCATCAGACCGCCGACAGTCTGGGGCCGCTCGATGTCATGATCCGCCCCGCGGTGGACGGGTTCCCCAGTCTCAACTTCTCCCATGGGAATCTCCAGCGGCTGCTTCAGCTGGGGTTCGCCGCGGCGGACAGCACCTTGCCCCGGCTCGCCTGCCGCGGAGCGCCCATGCGCTCATCATCAAGCAGCTTGCCGCACCACATTGCGCGGGTACGGGTGCCCGGGACCAACGAGTCGGAACGGCTGGCTCTGATCCGGCTGCTTGGTTTGGGCCTGAGCGATTCGCTCGACTCTCAACTGCTCCTGACCCGAGTGCGGACCCTGTCGGCAGCTTCCGAGTCCTACCAGTCCGTATGGCTCAACCCGACCGGGCTCGGCGATTCAATCGAGTTCACCCTCGCGCTGCGGCGTGCAGCACGCCGGGTGGCAGGGCTGGGCATCGCCTACGATAACGAGCTCGGCGGCCGGATGTGGGCCGGAATGGTCGACCGCCGGTTCCTGGGCCGTGCGGTCGAAGCCAGCGGGGCCCTATTCCTGGGCGAGCTCCGGCGCGAGTTGCTCGTTGGATTCCGCCGCAACTTTCAGCTTGCCCGCCAGTTGGTGAGCCCCGCGCTCATCCTCCGGCTGGCAAACGAAGATGTCCGCCGATTCGATGCCGACGGCGATGAGCTCTCCCAGGCGTTTACCCGGGAGGCGATCGGGTTCGCGGGGGTCGAGCGCGCGCTGCCCGGGGGCTGGGAGGTGGCGCTCGGAATCGAGGGACACGCGTGGCGCCAGCCCGGCCTGAGCGATCGCGCCACGCTCGGCGCACTGGGGCGGGTTGTCCGTGCCAGCCGCTCGCGGGGCAAGGTCTTCCAGACCGAGCTGCAGTGGACCGGCCTTTATCAACGCGCGGCGCTCGAGACCCAGCTGGAAGGGAGGCTCGGCGTCGTCCGGGTGCTGCCGCGTGTCCGGCTGGGATGGGGAGACGATCTTCCCCTCCAGGCGGGCTTCCCCCTCGGCGGAGATGACGGCTTTCCAGGTCTTCACCTGGGTGAGCGCCGGGGGGACCGCGAAACGATGCTAGGCCTCATGTTGAGCTTCCCCCTCAAGGGCCCGCTGCTCGCCCGGGTGGAGTTCGCAGGCGGACGGACCGCAAATGGTGGGTCGCTCTTTGGGTCGGATGGATGGGTGGGTGGTGTGCGCGCGGGAATCGGCGCCGAGACGCCCCTGGGGCCATTGCGTTTCGAGTATGGCCGTGCCACCGGTGACCGGGAGGCGCTGTTCGTGCGCCTCGGCCGCTGGTTCTGAACGGTCGGCTAGAGTAGGCCCGTGAGCGGGGTCGCGTAGCTGGCGCTGCGCGGTTCCGGCGGCCCGTATCGAGATCCCGAGCCATGCAGCCGGTGCCACTCCTCCCGGAGACAGAACGGGTCGAGTCCGTGGGGACGGTCTACGGCCAGCACCCCGTCCAGATGCTCGATCTCGTGCTGCAGCAGCTCGGCCCGATCGCCCTCCAGCTCCACCTCGGCCCATTCACCCTTGAGGTCCTGGTACCGGATCCGGATTCGGTAGGCGCGGGCGACGCGTACCAGCAGGCTGGGGAACGAGAAGCAATCGTCCCAGACTTCGAAGTCTTCCGTGCCGATATCGACGATCTCCGGATTGATCAGCGGCCATGGGCGATCCATCTCGACGTACACCATCCGCACCGGCGCACCGATCTGGGGAGCCGCGATGCCACGCCCGCTCCCGAAGCGGGACTGCCAGTCCCGCAGAGTTTCTCGCAGATCATCCATGATGACCCGAACGGCGGTCGAACGGGGCCGAGTGATCGGCTCGCAACTCGCTCGCAAGATGGGGTCGCCCAGCAGCCGGATGCGATGGATGGTCATCGTGCCTGCCTCTCGACAGCGAAGCCCGGACGTACGGCAGTAACTCTTTCATAATATGGGAAGGTGACGGAATCCGGGCCAGCACTCGTGCTAGTGCCGCCGGACAGGAACGGAGTTGCTCAAGTAACTACTTCAATCAGCTCTTACCAGCGAGTGTAGTTGACCAATTCGTTTGCCCTCAACTGCGATATCGAACGCCGTAAACTATTACCTCAATTGGACATGCGCGTTCGCACCAAGAATCTTGCTCGAATTGACAATCCCGACTAAAACACTATCATTCCAGCATGGCTACGCCGCTTCCACACGCTCCAGGTGCCAATGGACCACTCGGTCAGCGGGGACCGCGGGGTCTGGTACTGACTCAACTCAAGCGTGAGCAGCGGCTCACGGCCAGGCAGCTCGCGGGTCTTCTGGGCAGCTCGCTGAACGCAGCGCGGCACCATCTCAAGGAGTTGGAGGCCGAGGGCCTGGTCGAATACGAGCGTGAGCATCGGGGGGTTGGCGCACCGGCCTTTGCCTATCGGCTGACCCCCGCCGGCGAGGCCCTCTTTCCTCGGCGTTACGCCGAGACTCTGACCGTCGTACTCGATCATGTGGTGGCGCGGGAGGGGCGAGAGACGGCGGTCACCCTACTGGAAGGGTATTTCGACGGCCTCACCCATCGGCTCCAGGGAGAGCTTCAGGGCAGCAGTCCCGACGAGCGGCTCCGCGCGGTGGCCCGGACGCTCTCCGAAGAGGGCTACATGGCGGAGGTGTCAGCCGACGGGGAACAGGGCACCCTGACGGAGCACAACTGCGCCATTCCCGCGGTGGCCGAGCGATTTCCCGAGATCTGCGCCGCCGAAGCCCGCTTTCTCGCCGAGGTGCTCCACGCTGACGTGGACCGCCGCGAGCACATTCTGAGCGGCTGCAGTGCCTGCGAATATCACGTGCGGTTCAAGCCCGCACAGGAGAGACTATGAGCGCGTCGGTCGAAACGCTGGTCAACCAGGCATACAAGTACGGGTTCGTCACCGACATCGAGTCGGACACCGCTCCCAAGGGGCTGAGCGAGGACATCGTCCGGCTCATCTCGGCCAAGAAGGGCGAGCCCGAGTGGCTGCTCGAGTGGCGACTCAAGGCCTTCCGCGGCTGGCAGAAGATGGCCGAGCCCCACCACTGGGCCAACGTGCGCTACACACCGGTGGACTACCAGTCCATCAGCTACTACTCGGCGCCGAAGAATCGGACGCCGCTCGGTAGTCTGGACGAGGTCGACCCCAAGCTGCTGGAGACCTACCAGAAGCTCGGCATCCCGCTCTCGGAGCAGAAACTCCTGGCCGGTGTGGCCGTAGATGCCATTTTCGATAGCGTTTCCGTCGGCACGACCTACAAGGCCAAACTGGCCGAGCAGGGCATCATCTTCTGTTCCTTCGGTGAGGCGGTGCGGGAGCATCCCGAGCTGGTCCGGAAGTATCTCGGCTCGGTCGTCCCGTTGAGCGACAACTTCTTCGCCGCGCTCAACGCCGCGGTCTTCAGTGACGGCTCCTTCGTGTACGTCCCCAAGGGCGTCAAGTGCCCGATGGAGCTCTCCACCTATTTCCGGATCAACAGCGCCGAGACCGGCCAATTCGAGCGCACCCTGATCATCGCCGACGAAGGTGCGTCGGTGAGCTATCTGGAGGGCTGCACCGCGCCCAAGCGGGACGAGAACCAGCTCCATGCGGCCGTCGTCGAGCTGATTGCGCTGGACGATGCCTCCATCAAGTACTCCACCGTGCAGAACTGGTACGCCGGCGACGAAGCGGGCCGGGGCGGGATCTACAACTTCGTCACCAAGCGGGGCAAGTGCGCCGGGAACAACTCCAAGATCTCCTGGACCCAGGTCGAGACCGGTTCGGCGATCACCTGGAAGTACCCCAGCGTGCTGCTCCAGGGAGATAATTCGGTCGGTGAGTTCTACTCGGTGGCCGTGGTGAATGGGTGGCAGCAGGCGGACACCGGCACAAAAATGATCCACATGGGCAAGAACTCCCGCAGCACCATCGTGTCGAAGGGCATCTCGGCCGGTCATGGACAGAACAGCTACCGGGGCTTGGTCAAGGTGCTCCCGAAGGCCACCGGTGCACGCAACTACACCCAGTGCGACTCGATGCTGATCGGAAACGCCTGCGGAGCGCACACCTTTCCGTACATCGAGGTGCAGAACTCCTCGTCATCGACCGAGCACGAGGCCAGCACCTCCAAGATCGGTGAAGACCAGATCTTCTACCTGAAGCAGCGCGGGCTCAATACCGAGAACGCCATCTCCATGATCGTGAACGGTTTCTGCAAGGAAGTGTTCAAGGAGCTGCCGATGGAGTTCGCGGTGGAAGCGCAGAAGCTGCTCGGAGTGAGCCTCGAGGGGAGCGTCGGATGATCGAGATCAGGAACCTGCACGCCAGCGCCGGTGACAAGGAAATCCTTCGCGGGATCGACCTGACAGTCAACGCCGGCGAGGTGCATGCCGTGATGGGCCCCAACGGCTCCGGCAAGAGTACGCTCGCCCAGGTCCTGGCGGGTCACCCCGCCTATGAGGTGACCGAGGGATCGGTGATGTATGAGGGGCAGGATCTCCTGGACCTGGAGCCGGAGGCGCGAGCCCAGGCCGGCGTGTTCCTGGCCTTCCAGTATCCGGTCGAGATTCCCGGCGTCAGCAACGCCTATTTCCTCCGCGCGGCGTACAACGAGATCCGGAAGGCCCGTGGGCTGGAGGAAGTCGACTCGATGGACTTCCTGGACCTGCTGGAGGAGAAGCTCAAGTTGGTCGAGTGGGGCCCCGAGATCATGAGCCGCGCGGTCAACTCCGGATTCTCCGGCGGCGAGAAGAAGCGCAACGAGATCCTTCAGATGGCCGTGCTGCAGCCCAAGCTGGCCATCTTGGACGAGACCGATTCCGGGCTCGACATCGACGCGCTCCGGATCGTCGCCGCGGGCGTCAATTCCCTCCGCCGCCCGGACAACGCGACCATTGTAGTGACCCACTATCAGCGCCTGCTCAACTACATCGTCCCCGACTACGTGCACGTCCTCTCGGCGGGCCGGATCGTCAAATCGGGCGGCAAGGAACTGGCGCTGGAGCTGGAGGCTCGAGGGTACGAGTGGCTGGAGGAAGCGGTGGAGTCCGCGACGTGAGCGAGACTTTCGTGCAGGAGTTCGCGGCGCTCAGCGGCACGGCCACGGCCGAGTCGCCCGAGTGGCTGGAGCCGGTGCGCCGGACTGCCATGGAGCGATTCGCCCGGACCGGCTTCCCGGCCAGCCGGGATGAGGAGTGGCGGTTCACCCCCATCGCGCCGATCGCGCAGGGAAGCTGGCGGCCGGCCGCACCGGAACCGGTCGACGTCTCCCGCGAGCAACTCGACCCCTTCATCTTCGGGCACGCCGAGTGGACCACGCTGGTCTTCGTGAATGGCGCGTACCGCGAGGCGCTCAGCACCCTCGGCGAGCTGCCGGAGGGCGTTCGCGTCGGAAGCCTGTCGGAAGCGCTGCGCTCGGATGGCGCTCTGCTGGAGGGCCACCTCACCCGGCATGCCCCCATCGAGGGAAGCCCCTTCACGGCGCTCAACACCGCGTTCCTGCGAGAGGGCGGACTGGTCTACGTTCCGGCCGGCGTGGATCTGACCCGGCCGGTCCACCTGGTGTTCGTCACCACCGCGGATGCCGGGGGCACGGTCACCCACCCGCGCAACCTGCTGGTGGTCGAGCGCGGGGCGCGGGCATCGGTCATCGAGAGCTACGTGACTTTGGCACCGGGGCAGACCTACTGGACCAATCCGGTTACCGAGGTGGCGGTCGGCGCCGCGGCCTGGGTGGAGCACACCCGGATCCAGCGGGAGAGCGAGCAGGCCTACCACATCGGGCTCACCCAGGTCGACCAGCAGCGCGACAGCCATTACCGCTCTTTCTCGCTGGCCATGGGTGGCGCGCTTGCCCGGCACAACCTGCACGTCCGGCTCAATGATGAGAACATCGAGACCCTGATGTACGGCCTCTATCTCACCCGGGGCGAGCAGCTGGTGGACAATCACACCGCCATCTACCACGACCAGCCCAATTGCCGCAGCTGGGAAGTGTACAAGGGCGTGCTCGACGGCCGGTCGCGGGGGGTCTTCAACGGGAAGGTGTTCGTCAAGCCCGAGGCGCAGAAGACCGACGCCAAGCAGACCAACCGCAACGTGCTGCTGGGTGATCATGCCCGGGTCGACACCAAGCCTCAGCTCGAGATCTTCGCGGATGACGTGAAATGCACCCACGGTGCCACCGTGGGCAAGCTCGACGAGGTGGCCTTGTTCTACGCCCGGAGCCGGGGATTGCCGGCGGCCGCGGCGGAGCGGCTCCTGCTGTACGCGTTTGCTGCCGAGGTGGTGGATGAGGTGGCGCTGGCCCCGGTTCGGATCGAGCTCGACCGGCTGATCCTGGAGCGCCTCGGCGGAATCTGACCACGATGACCGCCGCCCCCGTCCCTACCCTCGCCTCGCCCACACCGGTCCCGTTGGACGTCGAGCGTCTGCGGGCCGACTTTCCCATTCTCGCGCAGCGGGTGCGGGGAAAGCCGCTGGTGTACCTGGACAACGCCGCCACCAGCCAGAAGCCACAGGTGGTGATCGACGCGGTCACCCGCTTCTACTCCAGCGAGAACGCGAACATCCATCGTGGAGTCCATTTCCTGAGCGAGCGCGCCACGCTGGCGTACGACGCCGCGAGGGAGAAAATCGCCCGATTCCTCAATGCCGCGTCTGCCCGCGAGATCGTGTTCACTCGCGGCACGACCGAAAGCATCAATCTCGTAGCCCAGACCTTTGGGCGGTCCGCGCTCGGACCGGACGACGAAGTGCTGATCACCGGCATGGAGCATCATTCGAACATCGTGCCCTGGCAGCTGCTCTGCGAGCAGACTGGGGCGCGGCTTCGCGCCGTTCCCATCACCGCGACGGGCGAGCTGGAACTGGAGGCGTTTGACCGGCTGTTGGGCGAGCGCACCCGTCTGGTCGCCCTGGTACACCTTTCCAACGCCCTGGGCACGATCAATCCCGTTCGGGAGCTGGTGGCACGCGCCCATGCTCGAGGGGTTCCCGTGCTGGTGGATGGTGCCCAATCTGCTCCCCACCTGGGAGTGGACGTGCAGTCACTCGGCTGCGACTTCTTCGTCTGCTCGGGGCACAAGATGTTCGGGCCGACCGGCGTGGGCGTGCTGTACGGCCGGGAATCCCTGCTGGAGCGGATGCCTCCGTGGCAGGGTGGGGGAGACATGATCGCGTCGGTCACGCTCGAGCGCTCCACCTGGGCGCCGGTCCCGGCCAAGTTCGAGGCCGGCACCCCGATGATCGCCGAGGTCATCGGACTCGGCGCGGCCGTCGACTACCTGAACGCCGTCGGTCTCCCGGCCATCGCCGCCTGGGAGCACGCGCTGCTGGCCGCAGCCACCGAACGGGTGCGGGAGATCGACGGCCTGCGCCTGGTGGGCACCGCGCCGGCCAAAGCCAGTGTGCTCTCCTTCGTGATGCAGGGCGTACATCCGCACGATGTCGGCGCCGTGCTGGACGATGAAGGCGTCGCGATCCGGACGGGGCATCACTGCTGCCAGCCGGTGATGCAGCACTTCGGAGTCCCCGCGACCGCCCGCGCATCGTTCGCGGCGTACAACACCCTCGAGGAAGTCGACGTGCTGGTCGGCGGACTCCGGCGGGTCCGCCAGGTGTTCGGCTGATGAGCCTCAACGAGCTGTACCAGAACGTCATCCTGGAGCACAACCGCTCGCCTCGGAACTATCACCCGATGGAGGACACCGATCGCAAGGCGGAGGGGCACAACCCGCTCTGCGGCGACCAGCTCACCGTCTGGGTGCGGCTGAAGGACGACGTCATCCAGGATGCCAGCTTTCAGGGCTCGGGCTGCGCGATCTCGAAGGCCTCCGCGTCGCTCATGACCAGCGCCGTCAAGGGGAGGACCCGTCGGGAGGCGGAAGAGCTGTTCGGGCGCTTCAATCGCCTGGTGACCGGGACGCTCGATCCGGCCGAGGCGGAAACCTTGGGCAAGCTCGCCGTGTTCTCGGGGGTGTCGGAATTTCCAATTCGGGTGAAGTGCGCCAGCCTCTCGTGGCACGCGCTCAAAGCGGCTCTGGATGCCCCGGGCCGCATGGTTTCCACCGAATAACCAATCAGGAGTCAGCGACATGCCGTACAATCCCGCCCTGGTCGCGCCGATGCGTGAGGAGATGACCCGCATGGGCGCCAAGGAGCTCACCACCGAGGCCGAGGTGGACGCCGCCCTGGGCGATCAGCAGGGAACCATGCTGGTCTTCGTGAACTCGGTCTGCGGCTGCGCCGCCGGCAACGCGCGTCCGGCCCTCCGACTCGCGCTGGATCATCCGGTACGTCCCCAGCAGATCGTGACCGTGTTCGCGGGACAGGATGTCCCCGCGGCGGCGCGGGCCCGCCAGTACTTCGCGGACTACCAGGCGAGCAGCCCATCCATGGCGTTGCTGCGCGGTGGCGAGGTGGTGCACTTCGTCCATCGTCACCAGATCGAGGGGCGCACCCCGCAGTCGATCGCCGCTGATCTCACCTCGGCATTCGATCGCTTCTGCGCAGCCACGGTCTGAGGCCGGGCGGCAACGTTGACCGGCCACGTCTTTCACCCGGGGCATCACGAGCTGCACGGCATCACCGTGGTGATCGAGACCCACGGGCCGCGTACCTATATCGGCCGCTTCGACAGCGAGGATCAGGAGGGGCTGCACCTGCTGGACGCCGCAATCCACGAGGCGGCGGCTGATGCTCCCTCCAAGGAGGAGTACGTCCGGCGTAGCGCGAAGTTCGGGGTGCGTGCGGAGCACAAGCATCTGATCCTGCCCGCGCGCGAGGTTGCGAGGATCACCCGACTCGGTGACGTAGCGCAGTGATCAGGCGGGCCAGACCTGCTCTTCGAATTCGTCGATGAGCGTGATCGCGTCGACCGGGCAGGCGCGGGCCGCGTCGAGAATCGCCTCGTCATCCTCTCCTTCGGCGTCGATCACGATGGAAACGTTGTCGTCGCCGAGCTGGAACACTCCTGGCGCGAGCCCGATGCACTCGCCGTACGCATAGCACAGGGTGCGGTCGATCTTGATTCGATAGGGCATAGGCGTTGGGGGGTGGGGTGTCGGCGCTAAGATAGGAGCAGGTTCCTGGGTGTGCCAGAGGTCCCCGCCGCTTTCCGCATCCCCTATCTTCATCCCATGGCCGACCGATACGATGTGATCGTGATCGGCGCCGGACACGCCGGCGCGGAGGCTGCCACCCTGGCCTCGCGTTCGCGTGCGCGGACTCTCCTGCTGACCCAGAACCTCGAGACCATTGGCCAGATGTCCTGCAATCCCGCCATCGGCGGGATTGCCAAGGGCACCGTCGTGCGCGAGGTAGATGCCCTCGGCGGAATCATGGGCCGCGCCACGGATCTGGCGCGAATCCAGTTCCGGATGCTCAATCGATCCAAGGGTCCCGCTGTGCGCTCTCCCCGAGCCCAGTGCGACCGCGGACTCTATCGCAGGGCGGTGCGTTCGCTGCTGGAGCGCCGTCCGAATCTTGAGATGGCCCAAGGGACGGTCGCCGGCCTGCTGATGGAGGGTCGACGAGTCCAGGGGGTCACCACGATCGATGGCAGGCGGTTTCATGCGCGGACAGTGGTGCTCACGGCCGGAACCTTTCTCCGGGGTCGAATCCATCTCGGCCTCGACACTCAAATCCCAGCTGGTCGGGCGGGCGAGGCACCATCGCTGGAAATATCGCAAGTCATTGAAACCCTTGGAGTTACAACGAAACGCTTCAAGACTGGAACGCCACCACGCATTGACGGCAGGTCGGTGAATTTGGAGTTGCTCGCCCGCCAGGACGGAGATGATTCGCCGTTCTGGTTCTCCTTTTACGAGCGGCCCAGTCACCCACGACAGCTTCCCTGCTACCTGACCCATACCGGAGACGAGCTCCG
>JBJMOX010000111.1:0-14688 GCA_045803515.1 Gemmatimonadales bacterium | reverse complement strand
GGGGATCAGGTTGTCCAGCAGCGTCCACGCCCGAAGCGCGGGGTAGACCGCGGAGTAGACCTTGTACGCGGTTCCCACCTTGTTGAGCGCCTCCGCCGACATCGGCGCGGTATCGCCGTGGAAGTCCTGCGCCTCCGCAGGCTTGTCTTTGGTGGATTTCTTGTGATACGCGAAGTTGAGCAGGTCCTCGAGCGACTCGGTGAACAGCCGGCAGTAGTCGTCCTGCCCCTGCACGACCAGTCCGTGGCGCTCCATGATCGCCCGCGCGGCGGCCGGCGGGTAGCCGTCCCGCGCATGGCCGAAGCCCTCCTGATCGGCGGTGAAGCCCAGGATCCGCTTGAGCGCGAATCCCGGCCGGCCGGTCTCCCCCTTCGGCGCCATGAAGAGGAAGTCCCCACCGGGCTTCAGCACCCGCACCATCTCGGCGAAGAAGGTCTCATCGTCCTCGATGTGCTCCAGGAAGTTGACCGCGGCTACCAGGTCGAAGGCCCCGCTGCGGAACGGGATCTGCCGCTCGCCGATCTGGAGCACCCGGTCACCGACCAGCTGGCGGGCGGAGCGGGCGTGGTCCCGCTCGAAATCGCAGCTCACCCAGGTGCCACCGCGCTCCCGGAGAAAGTGCGAGGTGAGCCCCGTCCCGCACCCGATCTCCAGGCACAGCCGGCCCTGCACCGGCGGCAGATGGCGCAGGAGGGCGTCGACCGTGAGCTTCTTCTTGAGCGACCGACGGTACAGTTGCAGCTGCCATGGCTCAGCCACGCGTGACCTCTCTGTTGGATCCGAATGATAGCACGGCCCCCAGCGCGCGATGCCGGCTCAGTCGAGAGCTCCGGCCCGGCGGTAGTCCTCCAGCGTTCTCCGCACACCGTCCTCCAGCTCCACTCGAGGGGACCAGCCGAGCAGCCGGCGGGCGCGGGAGGTGTCGAACTCCGAGTCGCTCCGGAAGAAATCCATGCGGCGGCGATAGATCGGGGGATCCAGGTGGAGCACCTGGCAGACGTCCTCGACCACCGCGGCCGCCGCCAGCATCGGCGCGAGCGGCAATTGGAGCCCGAAGCGTGACACCCCCGTCTCCCTTCGCACCAGCTCGATGAGCTCCCGCAGGGTGCAGGGACGGGGCCCGGCCAGGATCAGCGCCTCTCCCAGCGCCTCGGGGCGGTCGCACGCCAGGAAGAACCCGGCGACCACGTCGTCCACGTAGATCATGTGACGCCGCCCCGCCCCCGACCCGAAGAGCGGAAAGCGTCCGCGGCTCACGCCCCGGAACAGCTTGAGCAGACGCTGGTCCCGGGGTCCGTACACGTCCGCGGGCCGGAGAATGACGAACGGCAGGCCGCGTGCGGGCGCCAGCTCGCGGACCATCCGTTCGGCAGCCACCTTGGTCCGCTCGTACACGTTCCCCGGCGCCAGAGGAGAATCCTCGCGGGTCACTCCCGGCACCCGGTGACCGAAGATCCCGATCGTGCTGCAGTACACGAAGCGCTCCGCCCGCGCCTCTGCCGCTGCCTCCAGGAGACGTCGGGTGCCATCGAGATTGACCGCCTCGAAGAACTCGTCCTTCTTGCCGCCCTCCCGCATGGCGACGGCGAGATGGAAGATGTGAGTGGCGCCGCGGCTCGCGCGGGAGCAGAGGCCAGCGTCGGTGATGCTGCCCGAGATGACCTCGACCCCCTGCGCCGCCAGCCGTTCCGCGTTGGCCCGCTCTTCGGGGCGGTCGGTCAGCCCGAGCACCATCACCTCCGCCCCTCGCTGCCGGCCCTCTTCCGCCAGATGGGAGCCGATGAATCCGGTACCCCCAGTGACCAGCAGTCTCATCCGAACCGTTCCACCAGCGCCTTGGTGATCCGCTCGCTGGCATGGCCGTCGCCGTAAGGATTGACCGCGTTGGCCATCCGCTGGTACGCGGCCGGCGAGGTGAGGAGCTCGCTGGCGGTCGCGACGATGCGTGCCTGGTCGGTTCCCACCACCACGGCCGTCCCGGCCGCGACCCCCTCGGGACGCTCGGTGACCTCCCGCAGCACCAGCACCGGCTTCCCCAGCGAGGGCGCCTCTTCCTGCACCCCGCCGCTGTCGGTGAGGATCAGGTGGGATCGCGCCATCAGGTGGACGAACTCCTCGTAGTCCACCGGCTCGATCAGATACATCCCGGGCAGATCGTGGAGCATTTCCTCCACCGTGGCCTTGACCTGGGGATTGGGATGGACCGGGAGCACGAATTGAAGATCGGGAAACCGGCAGCCCAGCTCGCGGATGGCCGCGCAGGTGGAGCGGAGCGGCGCGCCGAAGCTCTCCCGCCGATGGGTCGTGATCAGCACGAGACGGCGGCCCGGCTCGAGCCCGGCCAGCGCGGGAGTCCGGAACCGGTAATCCGGCCGGACGACCTGAAGCAAGGCGTCGATCACGGTATTGCCCGTGAGGTGCACGTCGCCGGCCGGGACGCCTTCGGCGAGGAGCTGATCGCGGGCCTGGGGCGTGGGAGCAAAATGGATGCTCGCCAGCCGAGTGGTCAGCACCCGGTTCATCTCTTCAGGGAACGGCTGCCAGCGATCCCCGGTCCGGAGCCCCGCCTCGACGTGCCCCGACGGAATCCGCTCGAGATAGGCCGCGAAGGCCCCGGCGAAGCTGGTCATGGTATCGCCCTGGACCAGGAGAACGTCGGGCCGCACCCGGCGAAGCAGGGGCGGAAGCCCCTCCAGGACCCGGGCCGTGATCTCGGACGGCGTCTGACCCGGGGTCATCAGGTCGAGGTCGTAATCGGCGCGGACCCCGAAGACGCTGAGCACCTGGTCCAGCATCTGGCGGTGCTGGGCGGAGACGCACACCAGGCTCTCGAACCGGTCGGGCGCCGCCTTCAGGGCGTGCACCACCGGCGCCATCTTGATTGCCTCCGGCCGGGTGCCGAAGACGCTCAGCACTCGAATCATCGGGTGGGAGTGGCCGCCTGGAATCGCTCAGCCAGCGACTGCATGGTGACGAAACGGAACCCCCGCTCCATCACGGTGGCGAAGACCCTCCGCAGGACCGCGTCACGCACTCCTTCGTAGGACGGATGACCGTAGAGGATGACGACCTCGTGCGCATCGAGATGCTCGCCCAGGAGGCGCATCACCTCTGCCTCCGGTGTGCCCTTGGCGCCATGATATTCCAGGAAGGGGATGGTGCGCGGGCCGGAGAGGGTCACCGGAATGGTCCAGTGGCGGAGCGCCTGCCCGGCCGCCTCCGCCCGATGCGGCTCACCGCCGATACCGTCGCCGTTGTAGAGGAATCCCATCCGGTCGAGCAGGGTCATGATCCGCTCGTCGGAATAGAACCCTGGCGAGGAGAAGCCGGCGGGGCGTCCGAAGTGGCGCACGAAGTGGCCGTAGGATTCTCCCACATCCGACGCGAGCACCTCGTCGGGAAGCTCGTGGAATCGGCGGCTCCAGATCACGTGATCCATGCCGCCGTGCAGCCCGAGCTCGTGCCCCTCCTCCTGGGTGGCGTGGAGCACGGTCGCGAAGTTGAGCCCCACCGGACGCCCGAGCGCCGTCTCGACCAGGAATCGGGGCCACCCTGTCTTCTTGATGAGGTGAACGGCCTCGCGATCGGCCAATTTGGCCTTGGAGCGGGCGATCCCCTTCCCCAGCCATTCCCTGAGGTTGGTGGACCGTCCCATGTTGACGAAGAAGGTGTTGGGGACGCCGAAGTCGCGGCACACGGCGCGGATTCGGGGCAGGCCATCGGTGACGCAGACCCGGTGGTCCACGTCCCAGCGGAACACGAAGAGGCGATCGCTCACCGGCGCGCCCCGGCTCCCACCTCGCGATAGATCTCCTCGAACTGCGCCGCGGTGCGATCCCAGTCGAACAGCCGGAGGGCACGCTCCCGTCCCGCCTGCCCCATCTGGCGGCGGAGGCCCGGGTCGGCCAGGAGCGAGCCGATCGCGGCGGCCAGCGCGGTGCTGTCACCCCGCGGGACCACCAGACCGGTGACCCCGTTCTCCACCACCTCGGGCAGGCCGCCGGCGTCGCTCGCGACTACCGGCGTCTCACACCCCATCGCCTCGGCTGCCGGAATGCCGAAGCCCTCCTCGAGCGAGGGGATCACCGAGACCGCCGCGGCGCGATAATAGGGCGGCAACTCGCCGTTCGGCACCCAGCCGAGGAAGGTCACGTCGGCGCCGATGCCCAGATCGGCCGCCAGACGGACCAGCTCCGGACGCTCGAAGCCATCGCCGGCGAGCACCACTTTGAGCTCGGGGAAGCGCGGCTTGAGCTGGGCGGCGGCTTCAATGAGGAAACGAATCCCTTTCCGGGGGAAGAGCTGCCGGCAGGCGAAGATCATCTGGGGGCCGAATCGCGGATCCCCCGGGCCGTTCCGATGCGCTGCCGGACAGAAGCGCCCCAGATCGGTGCCATTGAATACCAGGCGGATCGACTCCTCCGGCGCTCCGGCCCGCAATGCGTGCTGCCGGCAATCCTCGGTGATCGCGGTGAGCGCGTTGGCCTTCCGCAGGGTCCAACGGAGCGCCGGACGGACGTACCAGCGAGTCGGAAAGTCGTAGCCCTGTTCCGGGTTCACGTACACGTCTCCGCCGTGCATGGTGATCACGGACGGAATCCTGAGACGCCGAGCGGCGTGGACTGCGGCGGGACCGGTGGGAATGGCCCAATGGGCGTGGATGACGTCCGCCCCCTCCTCCCGGGCAGTCGCCATGGTAGCCCGGTACTGCTGCTCGAGATATTGGGTCATCACGACCACGCGGGCGATCTTGCCGAGGTAGTTGACCCGGGTCTGGGCCACCCGGCCGTAAGTGAGATCGGGCGGCAGCTCCATGGGGAAGCGGATGACCTTCACGCCGTCGAAGGTCTCGGTCGCCGGCACGGTCTGGTTGCCCGGCGTGACCACCGTCACCGAATGACCCCGCCGGGCCAGGTGCCGGTTGATGTCGTGAACGTACGTGGCCTGGGTATCGGTCGCGTGCTGCGGGTACCAGTAGGTCGGGCAGACGATACGCAACGCAGCTCCTGAGCTCCGCCCTGGATGAGAGGAAATACCCGCGGCGGTGACCCCCAGTCCCCCAGTGATCATTGCTCAATTCCTGCCGAATCCGCCGAATGGAAGGCTAGAAGGTCGTTCGCCAAAGATCAACATTCGTGCCGCTTTAGGCTGTGATGGGGATCTCTATTGAGCGGGGGCAGCTCGGGCTTCCGGACCCGCCTGCCGACAATGTGCAACAGCCCGGTGATGCCCCTGAGCCCCAGTCGTGACGGTCCCCGATCCCGCGAACACCCCTTCGCCCTGATGCTGCGGTGAACTGCGCGGCTGCCTTCGCGGGGGAATGCGGAGCCGTGATGCGTGGGGGGAACCTGAAGGCGCTCGTACTCAACCAGCTGACCTTCGCCTGTCTGGGCACTGCCTCCGGTTGAGCATCCTGAGTCGTCAGGCCTGACTTCGTCGTCCCTCCAGCAGCTCTCTGACCTTCGCGGCCAGATCCTCCTGAGTGAACGGCTTGGCGAGGAACGGGGCACCCGGCTCGAGCAGCCCGCCTTGGAACACCTCCGAGGGAAACCCCGACATATAGAGGATGGGCTTGCCCGGCCAGCGCTGCTCGACATGGCGCCCGAGCTCCCGCCCGCTCATCCCGGGCATCTTGATGTCGGTGAGCACGAGATCGATCGGCCCGCTGTGCTGCTCGATGGTGACCAGCGCCTCCCGCCCATGGCGCGCCTCCAGCGCCAGGTACCCGGTCCATGTGAGCATTCGGACGGCGAGACGGCGCACCGCCTCCTCGTCATCGACCACCAGCACGGTATACCCATCAGCCGGACGTTCGGTACGGTGGGACCGGGAACTCGAGTCCTGCTGATTCATGCGTGAAAAGGCCCGTCGAGGGATCGGGATGTGCGCAAGGGAGAGAAACCTTGTACGGTCCGTCACCGACCGCAAGCTCCGACCGAACCGTGGCGGCAGGCTCAAACGTATAGCGGGCTCCGAGCTGCATTGGCGACTGTTATCCCTGCGGGCAACCTGAGAAGGGGAACGGAACGACGATCTGGTATGGACTTCCCTGGATTGGCTTGGCGTCCAGCGTGATGTCGATCCGGAAGACGCCAACGCCGAGACTGAGGCGCGCCGTATACGTGCCGTTGCCGTTGTCGGTCGGCGCCAGGGCCGAGCCCTGATTCACCTGAATCTGGAAGTTGTCGCCGCCTTGGGTCACCCGGTTGCCGAACGCGTCGAGGGCCGTGATCGCGATCGTCGCCGGGAGATCGAAGAACTCGACACACGCGGGGACATCCGCCCGCGACGTCGCTGGGTCGGCATCCCCCGCCTTCACCACGCTCGCAAACGGTGAACCGGGGACCGCCGTCCCAGATACCTTCACCTGCACCTGATCGGTTCCGGCCCTCTCCGGCGTGTAGGTCGCCGTGTAGCGGCCGCCGCCCTGATCGGACGCGCTGACCGAGCCCCTCGGATTGGCCCCCGATACCGACACGGCGATTGCGCCCGCCTGACCCGCCACGTCATTGCCCTGCGCGTCCTTGAGCCGGATCTCCAGGACGGTGCCAAAGCCGGCGGTACCGGCCGGCACCGTGGCACTGCTCTGCGCCGCGCTGGGCGCGCCGGTGGAAACGCTGACGGTCGCGGTCTGGCTCACCGAGGTTCCCGCGATGGTCGCGGAGACCACGCTGGTGCCGGGGGTCGTCGAGCTCAGGAGACCGGTGGTCGATCCATTGCTCCCGGTCGGGCTCGCCGGCTGGGTCAGGGTGCTTCCCGTTCCGCTGGCCGACAGGACGACGGCGAGGTCCGGGATGGGATTGTCGAACGCGTCGCGGGCGGTCACCGTGATCGTGCTCCTGCTCGACCCGCCGGACGCCGTGATGTTCGCAGGCTCGGCGCTCACCCTGCTCTTCTCGGCGCTGACCGGTCCGGGCGAGGCGGTGGCGCTGAACACCACCGGACTGCCGCTCACCTCGAGCCCCGAGAGGGTCGCCTGGAGGGTGTTGCTGCCGGCGCTCTTCCCCAGCGTCCACCCGCCGACCGCGGCGATGCCATCGGCGCCGGTCACGGGGGTGGCGCCGGCCAGCAATCCGCCGCCCGCGGTCACCTTGAACGTCACCGGGATGCCAGCGAGCGCGTTGCCGTCCTGGTCGCGCACCACGACCGCGGGTCGGACGGCCACCGCGGTCGCTACCGTCGCCGACTGCTCGGTTCCCGCCGCCGCTTCCATCGAGGCCGGCGCGCCGACCCCGAGCGCCACCGTGGCGCTTGCCGAGGCGAAGCCATCGGCCGCGAAGATGAGCGTCCTGGTGCCGGGCGAGCCCCGGATGGCGAGATCGGCAAAGGCCACCCGCCCGCCGGCGTCACTGGTCGCAGTGGTGAGTCCGTCCAGGCTGCCGCCGCCGGCGGAGATCTGGACGGTGACGACCACTCCGTCGCGGGCGACATCGTTGCCGACGGCGTCCTGGAGCTGGAGCACCGGTTGCGGGTTGAGCGGCACACCGCTCGTGGCGACGGCCGGAGGCGCCACGCTGAGGGCGAGCCGTGCGGCCACGCCGATGGTGGTGAACACCGCCGGCTCGGGGGCGCTCTCCATTCCGAGAATCTCGGCGGTGGTGACATAGGTGCCGATGTCGGCGCCGAGCACCCGCTGGGCACCGGCCTGGCCATCGGCCGACGTCACGCTCGTCGCCGGGCTCACGCTGCCGCCCACCCCCGCGGTCCACGTCACCTCGGTTCCGCCCACCGGATTGCCGAACCGGTCGATCACTCGCACGACCAGCGAGTCCCCCAGGGCCTCGCCGATGGTTCCGCTCTGGTGATCGCCCCGCACCACCACGATTTCGGAGGGCTGGCCCTGGTCCGGCAGCACCAGGTCTGCCCCGCCGCACGCGGCGAGGCCGGCAAGGAGGAGACCGAGCGGCGAGATCCCTTGGAGCCGTGGGATGCGGCTGTGAGCGTGACGGAAACGCACGAGCATACTCGCGTGAAAGGCTGGCAGGTTGGACGCTACCGCCAAACCTTAGCACCGAGGGCGCGCCGAAACCAGGGACCCGGCGCGCGGTGCCGCCTCACTCCGCCCGGAGCGCGCTCGCCGGATCGACCCGCGCCGCCCGCCAGGCCGGCACGCTGCACGCCAGCACCGACACCGCTCCCAGGACCCCGATCACCCCCAGGTAGGTGACCGGGTCGAGGGGCGATACGCCAAACAGCATGCTGACCATGACCCGACTGGCCAGAGCCGCGCCGGCCAGGCCGATGGCGACACCCACGCCCGTGAGGGCCAGTCCCTGGCGAACCACGAGCGCCAGGATGCTTCCGCGCGACGCGCCCAGCGCCGACCGCACGCCGATCTCGCGGGTTCGCTCGGCGACGCTGCCGGACAACACGCCGTAGATGCCGGCCGCGGCCAGCACCAGCGCCGCCAGCGCGAAGGCCTCGAACACGGTCAGCGCGAAGCGCCGCTCCGCCGCCGATGCGGTCAGCAAGTCGTCCATGGTCGCGACCCGCACGATTGCCTGGTCCTTGTCGACCGACCAGACGGCCCGGCGGACGGCCGTGGCGAGCGCGGGCGGGTCATCCCGACCCCGCACGACCAGCGACAGTGCGTTGTCCGCCCAGTGCCACTGGGTCGTCGTGACATAGACCGCCTCGGACCGGCTCAGCGCCAACGACATCTGCTTCACGTCACCAGCGACGCCGACGATGGTGTATGGCGGCGCGGTGGCGGGGCCGCCGAGGCGCAATTGGCGGCCGAGCGGGGATTCTCCCGGAAACCGGAGCCTCGCCAGCGATGCACTGATCAGGGCCACCCGGGGAGCGCCGGGCCCATCGTGTTCGTCGAGCAGCCGGCCTTCGCGAAGCGGGATGCGCATCAGCTCGAGGTACCCGGGGCTGACCGCGTAGCGAAATACGCTATAGCCCTGGGCCCGTTGGGTCGCGCTGGCCTCGAAGAGCGCGCCGTATTCGTCGAGATCTCCACTCAGCGGCAGCTGGCTGGTGAGCGCGGCAGCCGTGACCCCGGGCACCTGCCGAACGGCCTCGAGCGCCTGGGTGAAGAAGCGGTATCGCATGCTGTCGGTGTCGAGTCGATGGCCCGAGGTCTGCACCCGCATCGTGAGCAGTCGCGACGGATCGAAACCGACATCGACGGCGAACAGACGCCCGAGGCTGCGGAGCAGCAACCCTGAGCTCACCAGCAGCACCAGCGCGAGCGCGACTTCGGCGACCACCAGCGCGTTGCGGGTGCGCCGGTGCCCACCGGCACTCCGGGGCGACCCCTGCTGGAGCTCCCGGTGCGGATCGGCGCCGGCCGCCTGCAATGCCGGAATCGCCCCGAACGCCAGCCCCAGCAGCGTGGTGATCCCCACGCCGAACGCGAGCACGGCCCCGTCCACCCGTATCGCACCGAGCCGTGGCAGGCCTGGCGGACCGAGCGCCACGAGCGCGCGCACGCCCAGGACGGCGACGGCCAAGCCCACTGACCCGCCCAGCGCGGCGAGAAGGAGGCTCTCCGTGAGCAGTTGCCGGATCAGCCGGTGGCCTCCCGCTCCCAGCGCGGTGCGCAGCGCGAATTCGCCGCGCCGCTGTACCCCGCGGGCGATGAGCAGATTGGTCACGTTGACACAGGAGATCACCAGGACCAGGATCACCGCGCCGAGCATGACGAGCAGGGCCGGCTTGACGCCGCCGGTGAGGTAATCCTGCAGGGACGCCGCTGTGAACTGGGTCTCGGGGTCGTACGTGTCGGGATGCTGCTCCGCCAGCACGCCGCGCCCCACGGCATTCACCTCACGGGCGGCCTCCTCCAGGCTCACCCCTGGCCGAAGTCGCCCGATCGTGCGCAGATGATGACCCCAGGCTCGTCCCTGGGACATGTCGTACTGCAACGGGGTCCACAGCTCGGCCGACGGGGCCAGCACGTTTTCGAAGCCCTTCGGCAGGACCCCGATGATCACGTAGCTCTCGTCGTCCAGCGTGAGGGAGCGGCCGATGATCGCCGGGTCGCTCCCGAAGCGCCGCCGCCAGAGCGGCTCGCCCAGGATCGCCACGTTGGGCGCGTGGAGGCGATCGTCGGACGGCCGGAAGTCCTGGCCGATGGCGGGCCGCACTCCCAGGACCCGGAGATAGGTCCAGCTCACCCGCTGACCCTCGAACTGCTCCGGCTCGGCAGGTCCGGTCATGACTGGTTGCCAGGGCCTGAGCACGGCCAGTGCCGCGAACGAGCGGGTGCGCTCGCTCAAACCGCGATACATGCCGAACGTTCCGGCGTTGCGCGAGCCGTCGCTCGCCGATTCGAGGACGGCCGTGATTCGGCCGGCATCGGGGTATGGCAGCGAGCGGAACAGAATCGGGTTGAGCGCGCTGAAGATCGCGGTCGTGGCGCCGACGCCGATTGCCAGGGTCAGCACCGTGACGGTGGTGAAGCCCGGCGCGGTGCGCAGGCGCCGGGCGGCATAGCGCAGATCGGCCCACAGCGATTCGACGGCGTTCTCCCAGCCGTAGGCACGCACCTGCTCCCGCGCGCCGGTGACACCGCCCAGCTCCATCCGGGCCGCGCGAAGCGCCTCCTCGGGAGAGAGTCCACGGGCAACGTGGGCGGCGGCGGCCTGTTCGAGGTAGTGCTGCACCTCGTCGGCCACGTCCCGATCGGCGGCGGACCGGTTGATCAGTGTGCGAAGGCCGCGCACCGCCTGGCGCCAGAGCGACACGCCTACGGCTCGACCTTGAGCAGGCGGCCGACGGCGGCCACCCGGCGGGTCCAGTCCGCGGTCACCGCCTCGAGTTGTTTCCGGCCGGTGCGGGTGAGCGTGTAGAACCTGGCGCGCCGGGAGTTCTCCGTCTGGCGCCATTCGGCGTCCAGCCACCCGGCGCGCTCGAGCCGCTGCAGCGCGGTGAGCAGGGAGCCGGGATTGACCTTGAACACCCCGCGCGAGATCTGCTCGATCCGCCGGGCGATGCCGAACCCATGCATGGGCTGAAGGCTCAGAGTCTTGAGGATCAGCAGGTCCAGCGTGCCCTGGATGACGTCAGTACTGGGCTCGTCCATCGGGGTTCCCGGGTGGGAGGATGGCTCAAGGGTAGCGCGTGTTCCTCATGATTGTCAAGATATGAGCATCAGGGGTTGGACTCGGTGGCCGATCCGGGGCGAAGTGCGGCGACCAAGATGAAGAAGGTGCCGGCGTTCTAAACAGCTCCCATCTTCCCTCCCCTCGAGTGTACCCTCGGTTCTTCATGTTGTACCAGACGCTTGGCGGCCCCTACGACTCGGAGGTCGGCGTGGCCACCTCCACTACTTGCCCGAGAGCCGATGTTGCCCCGTTGCCGACGCCAGTCCTGCCACAGGCGGATCACGGCGACCGCCGCGAATAGGACCGCCGTGGCAAGCAAGAGCGCGCCATGCAAGGCGAAGCCCGTCAGTGACCCCATGGCTCCTTTTGGCTCACGTAGAATGTCCATCGCGATGCTCCGCCCTTTCCCTAGACCGTTGTTGGGGCCCCGCCCACGAGCCGTAGCAGGAGCGGGGTCTTGCCCCGCTAGGCAGCCTAGCGGAAGCTCAGGTGCACTTCTGTGAGCGGGGTAACAGCGGTGGACCGCCCCGTGGCGCTTGCGCACGGGCAGGACAAACCCGAACGCCGAGCGGCCTTTCGGCAGCTCGGCGATCTTGGGGTCCTTCGTGGCGTCAGTGGCTACCGGCGCGGCGTCGCGGAGGTGGCGAGAACGAGGTGTCGTGTCGCGCGTTCGCCGCCTTCAGCCCCTCCTACGACGGACCGACGACCCGGGTTGGCCTCAGGCGTCCAGTCCTTGTGCCGTCGCCGAGTTGGCCCTCGCTATTGTTGCCCCAGCAATAGACAAGCGCGCTAGGTGTCAAGCCGCAGGTGTGCTCCCCACCCGCGCTTACCTGCTTGAAGTACAGCCCGCCCGCGACCGCCACCGGCTGCAAGTGCTGGCCGGTGGTGCCGTCGCCCAGCTGGCCGTCCCCGTTCGCCCCCCAGCAGTAGGCCCGATTGCCGGTCGTCTCAGCGCAGGTGTGGCTGAAACCCGCAGTCACGCGCTCAAAGGCGAGCCCGCCGACGACTGCCCGTGGCCTCAGCCGTAGGGTGGTCGTCCCGTCGCCCAGCTGGCCGTTGCTGTTGGTACCCCAGCAGAAGGCCCGGTCGCCCGGCGTGACGGCGCAGGTGTAATCGAAGCCCGCGTCAAGCTGAGTGAAGTGCCGCGTGGTTTGGACCGGCACGGGATTCGGCCGATCAGAGCTCGCGCCCCAGCAGTAGGCCTGGTTCGCCGTCGTGATGGCACAGGTGTGGTTAGCCTCCGCGCTCACCTGCTTGAAGTAGAGCCCTCCCGGAACCGCCACCGGTTGCTGGGAGCCATTCCCCCAGCAATACGCCCGATTCTCCGTGGTCACCCCGCACGTGTGCACGTCCCCTGCGCTCACTTGGCGGAATCGGAGCGTCCCGGCGACCGGTGACGGGCTGTAATGGTTGTCCAACGTGCCGTCGCCGAGCTGGCCGTGCTCGCCGGCGCCCCAACAATAGGCACGGTTGTCCGTCGTCACGCCGCAGGCGTGGAACTCACCCGACGCCACCGCTTTGAATAGCAGCCCACCTATCACCGCGATGGGGCGAGTGCTGCAGGTCGTCGTCTCGTGGCAGAATTCAGGCTGCCAAAGGGTACCGATGCCGAGCTCCCCGTTGGCATTCGAGCCCCAGCAGTAGGCCCGGTAGTCCGCGGTCACCCCGCAGGTGAAGAAGGAGCCAGCGCTCACCTGTCGGAACGCGAGCGTGGTTGTCGCCGCTACAGCTGCCTGTGGCGTCGTGGGCGCGGGCTCCGGCGCAAGGGGCGACTCGGCCTCCTCTCGGCAGCCCAGGGCGGCCAGCACGAGGGTCGGGACGAGCATCGGAGCGAGTCGCCGGATGAGGGTGGAAGGGATCTGCATCATGGCGACCTCCTGCCTCAAGGAGCGCCGGCGGCTCTGGTGAGCAACTTGGGCAGTGCTCGTGGGTCGTGGCACTCGTGCGGGTGTTACTGCAGCCACGCCCTGCCCGGAGCTGGGCTGTCTTTGATGGCTCAATGGTAGCGTCCCGCGATCAAGCCGAAGTCAAGCGACGCCTCCGCCCCGTCACGGGCCGGGACAACACAAACGCCGACCTACCTTTCGGCAGCTTGGCGATCTTGGGGTCCCAAGGGCGCTCGAGTACTCATCGGCGTGAACGAGGGTCGCAGCGCTGCCGGCGAGTTCGAGCTCACGGCCGCGGCCTGGCGCAAGGTGCGTGCGCGCCTCAACCCAGGTCCCGGCGTGCGCATCGTGGCGGCTAGATCTCTCCGTGCACCGCGCCGCGGCTGCCTGCTTCATCTACGGTGGCCCCGACGACGCTTCTGGGCGGCCGCGACCGCGAGCTCGATCCATCCCGCGTTCCTAGTCGATGCGGACGAAGACCGTGGCACCGCTGATCTGGTGGTTGAAGTTGGCAAGTCCCGGCAAGAGGAGATTGATCCCTTCCTCCTTTCCACCCGGAAAGGTGCCGCCCGGTAGCACGCACTCGACTCGCAGGATCCCGTCGATGCTCGTCGTGCTACCATCCTGCAACAGCGCCACCCGAATCAGGGCCTGCCCCGAGTTGAGGAACGGCGGCAGCAGGGGCGAGGGGCCATACGACTCGAAGCTCAGGAGCTCCGTGGCGGTAAAGGTCCCCGTCGCCAGGACGGTGCCCTCTGCGGCCGTATGCGTGAAGGTGCCGCCGCCGGTAACGGACTTGGGGTGCAGCGTGAGCGTGCCCGTGCCGGTCAGGATGATCCGGTCGCCGTTGGCGGCTTCGGCGACGTCCGGCGGCACCAGGGGGGGCGTGAAGGCATCGCCCGCGTGCCAGCCATAGGACGCCGAGAGATTCTGATCGACGACCTTGGCGGCAATCGGCCAGTCGGAGGGTGCAGCGATGGTATCGGCGCGACAGGCGATAAGGAGTCCGGCGGCGATCGTGACGAGGACGAGTCGGGTCGGCCCGGTGGAGAGCGTGCGCATAAGGCATCTCCTGCTGGTGGGGGCATCGCCCAAACTCGGCATCCGGGCAGGTACGGGGCGGCGGAAGGTCGGGGCGTAGCTGCCTGCTCCGGAATGGAGGGACGCCGCAAGCGACCGGCCCGCGGCGGCGAGTTGGAGCGGGCGATGCGTGGTAGAGCCTGAGATAGGCCGCGGTACAGGGGTCGTCAAGAGACTGGAGGACTACTCCGGCTGGCCGCTCCGGGATAGGCTAGAGCTGCTCGCCTTCGGCGCCCGGCTCGCAGGGGTACCGGCGGCGTTGCTGGACCAGTTCCCGGAGCGCCGCTGCAACCTCCTCGAACAGCGTCGGCCACTCACCGACACGCCGCTGGCGGAAGAGCCGAGCCTTGAACGCACCGTCTAGCGGGCGGCGGCTCGACAATGCTTGCAGGTATGGCACGCGTCCCAGGTCGTCGGACCGCCCGCTCCGCGAGACGAGATAGACGAGCGTGAGGATCGAATCCCAGCACTCATACTTGCGTAGGTTGTATTTGCAAAGCCCCAAGCCGATCAGTTCGGGTTTGACTCGAACCGGCCCGGACGACACCTCGGGCTACCCCAGTGACTAGCTTGACACCCCTGGTACACCGTCCTACCGTAGCGTCCACACCTCGACAAGAGGCCACCCGGCGAAAGCCGGGGCCGCAAAGCCACGGGTCCTCGCCTCT